>DIKR01000127.1:0-13054 GCA_002424625.1 Desulfuromonadaceae bacterium UBA5613 | reverse complement strand
TTGTTTTGGCGAAATGGAGACCGTCATTGCGCGCGTATACGCAGACCTCATAATGTTGCCCGCCAATCTCAACAACACTTTTATGTACAAGAATTTCATTATCTTCCACAATAAAACTCCGAAGAAAAAAATACATATAACACATACCAGCAAGGAATATACCGGAACCCACAAAAGATATAAAATTTTAATTTTTTCCTTGAAATAAAAAAGGATCACCCCGGCCGTAGCCAAAGCGATCCTTTCCCATAGCTCTATTTTATTCAAGCTTAGCGGTTGCGCTGCACCACAAAATCGGCGAGTTCGTTCAAAGCCTCTTTAGCCTGACCCGGTGCAAAAACCGTCAAACATGACTTGGCCCGTTCCACCAATTCAGCGGCACGCTGACGAGTATATTCGATCCCTTGATAACGGGTGATCAATGCGCAAATTGTGGAAACATCTGCTTCCGACAACTCTTCCTGCTCGACAATGGCGGCGATCGTCTGCCGCTCACCTTCGCTGCAGACTCGTAAAACCTGAATCAGCGGCAGAGTCACCTTACCCTCGGCCAGGTCATGACAGTGGGCCTTGCCGAAATCTTCTTCTTCAGCGACATAGTCCAGGGCATCGTCCATGAGCTGAAAAGCAACGCCGAGGTCCATCCCGAAGTCGCGCAAGGCATCGTCCTGCTCAGCCGTGGCGCCACCGAGAAAACCGCCGCATTGGCAAGCCGCTGCGATCAAAACTGCCGTCTTGGTGCGAATCACCGTCATATAGCGTTCTTCCGCCATGGTGATATCACAGGTACTGATCAATTGCAGGACTTCGCCTTCGGCCATCTTGGTCGTGGCGTCGGACAGTATCTGCAAAACCCGCAGGTCGCCACTGCGCACCATAACGGAGAAGGACTTGGCAAAGAGAAAGTCGCCGACCAGGACCGACGCTTCATTCCCCCAAACGGTGTTGGCCGAGGCATTGCCTCGCCGTAAGGAAGCGGCGTCGACGACGTCGTCATGCAGAAGGGTGGCAGTATGAATAAATTCAACGACACTCGCGAGATCGATGTGCTGCGTCCCCTGATAACCAGCCATTTTCGCCGTCAGCAGCAAAAGCAAAGGACGGACCCGCTTGCCACCACTGGCCAGGACATATTCACCGACCTTGCGAATCAGCGGCACATCCGATTCCAGATGTTCGCGAAACTTGGCTTCAACCTTTTCCATGTCACCGCGCAACAGCGCCAGCGCTTTATTCATCCAGGCTCTCCGTCCTTGGCACTTTCAGCAAGCGAAACGAGCGTTATCCTATAGAAGCGGACGGTTGGTTGTCAAAGTTTTTTTCCGCGGCGAGTCGTTCATCGCTGGACAGAAAAAAGAGCGCCACAGCACCAACCGGGAGCTATTCCTCAACGATCGTCATCGCCCGGAATTTGGCGTAGCGCTGCTCGACAAGTTCTTGCGGTGAAAGACGCTTCAACTCTTCCAGGTGCTTCTTGAGATAACTCTTGACGCTGACGGCGGTGGCGGAATGATTGGTATGGGCGCCGCCGACCGGCTCGGGGATGACATCATCGATGATGCAGCCGAGGGACATGATATCAGTCGCGGTTAACTTCAACGCTTCGGCGGCAATCGGCCCTTTGCTGCCGTCACTCCAGAGGATGGCTGCACACCCTTCCGGAGAGATGACCGCATAAACGGAATATTCCATCATCATCACCCGGTTGCCGACAGCAATCGCCAGGGCGCCGCCGGAGCCACCTTCACCGGTGACGGTGACGATGACCGGAACCTTGAGCGCCGCCATCTCGCGCAGATTGCGGGCGATGGCTTCCGCCTGACCGCGCTCCTCAGCACCGATGCCCGGATAAGCGCCGGGGGTGTCGACAAAAGTGAATATCGGCAGTCCGAACTGTTCAGCCATCTGCATGACCCGCAGTGCCTTGCGGTACCCTTCCGGATTCGGCATGCCGAAGTTGCGGTAAACCTTCTCTTTAGTATCGCGCCCCTTCTGGTGACCGATAACGCAGCAAGGCTCGCCGTCAAAACGGGCAAAACCGCAGACCAGCGCTGGATCGTCGCGGAAATTGCGGTCGCCATGCACCTCGAACCAATCGGTAAAGATCTGCTCAATATAATCGAGAGTAAAGGGACGATTGATATGACGGGCGAGTTGGGTCCGCTGCCAACGGGTGAGATTGGCAAAGATCTCTTCGCGCAACTGCACAGTCTTCTTTTCCAGTTTCTTGATGTCCGCGGAAAAATCGACTTTATCCGTCGAATACCCCTTTAGTTCCAGGATCTTCTGCTCAAGTTCGACTAAAGGTTTTTCAAAATCCAGATAAAACTGCATAGAGTTATCTCCTTACTCTTATCTGTTCAGTGGCAATAAACGGCAGGATAATATCTTATTTACTCAAAAGAAACTACGTTATAACCAAAAAGCTCTTTGGCATCGGTCAAAAGTTCATCAGTCGCCGCCACACGACACTCCGAGGCGAGACGAATAATGGTTTCACTGCGGTTCGGAATCATCAGATGCAGACGCGTTTCACACTTACCTGGATGGCGCAGACAAAGGGCGCGCAACGCCTGAATCCGTTCTTGATCGACCCCCGGTGCCGAGAAGCGAAAAAGAACGCGGCGCGTCGCCCGCTGCAAAGCATCGCCCATCGCAACGATCTCCGTCGCCAGCACCTTGGCCCCCTTCTCGCCGAGATCAATGGTGCCGGTGATCAGGAGAGGATCCTCGCCTTTCAGGTATTCGAGAGCTGAAGCATAAACTTCCGGGAAAGCGATAACCTCGACCATGCCGGTCAAATCCTCTACCGTCGCAAAACCCATGCGGTCGCCCTTTTTGGTGATCGTCTCCTTGAGGGTCGAAACGATACCACAAATCCGCACTTCGGCTTTATTCCTTTGCTCGCCAAGTTCACCCAGTGTGCAGGTGGTGAGGCGCTTGATCGCCTCGGCATAACGCTGCAGGGGGTGGCCGGTAATGAAGAAGCCGAGGACCTCTTTCTCAAAGTTGAGCAGGGTCTTTTCGTCCCATTCAGGGATATCCGGCATGATCAAACGCCCGTGATTCCCCACCCGGACGACCTCTTCTTCACCGAAGAGAGAGCTTTGCGCACTCTCCCGCTCCTGCTGAATCTTCTGGCCAATCGCCATGCTCTCTTCGAGAGTGGCAAAGAGCTGCGAACGCCGCGCGCCGATGGTAGAAAAAGAGCCGCATTTGATCAAGGCTTCAACAACGCGCTTGTTGACCTTGCGCAGATCGACCCGGTCACAGAAATCGGCAAGGTCTTTAAAGAGCCCGTCGCTGCGGGCATCAACGATCGCCTCGATCGCGCCCCCGCCCACCCCTTTGACCGCCCCGAGTCCGAAGCGAATTGAATTCTCCCGCACACAGAAAGAAGAATCAGAGAGATTGATATCCGGCGGCAGCACCTCAATCCCCATTTCCCGACAGTCATTGATATTCTTGAGAATCTTGTCGGTACTCGACATGTCTTCGGTAAGGAGCGCCGCCATGAACTCCACCGGATAATGCGCCTTGAGATAGGCTGTCTGGTAAGCGATGAGTGCATACGCGGCCGAATGCGACTTATTGAAACCATACTCGGCAAACTTGGCCATCAGGTCAAAGATCGCCGCCGCGGTTTTGTGATCGAAACCGTTCTTATCCGATCCCTCCAGGAAGATATCGCGCTGCTTCGCCATCTCCGCCGGATCCTTCTTCCCCATGGCGCGACGGAGGAGATCGGCGCCGCCGAGGGAGTAACCGGCGAGAGTACGGGCGATCTGCATGACCTGTTCCTGGTAAACAATAACCCCGTAGGTATCCTTGAGGATCGGTTCGAGCTCGGGGAGGTCGTAAACCACCTTTTTCCGGCCGTGCTTGCGCTCGATAAAGTCATCGACCATCCCCGACCCGAGAGGACCGGGACGATACAGGGCACAGGCGGCGATAACATCTTCAAAGCAGGAAGGCTTGAGTTTGACCAGCATCTCCTTCATTCCGCTCGATTCGAGCTGGAAGACGCCGGTGGTGTTGCCGGCGGAGATCAGGTCATAGCTGGCCACATCGTCATCACGCAGGGTGGTGATGTCGAAGTCCGGATCCTTACCGGCGCGGATGAGCTTGACAGCATTGGCAATGACCGTCAGGTTCTTGAGACCAAGGAAGTCAAATTTGACCAGGCCGATCTTTTCGACGTACTTCATCGAATACTGGGTGGTGATCGAGCCGTTCTTATCGCGATAGACCGGACAGAACTCTTCCATGACATCAGGGGAGACGACAACGCCGGCGGCATGGGTCGAGGCGTGGCGCGCCAACCCTTCCAGACGCAGAGCGATATCGAGGAGCTCCCGGACCCGGACATCCGCGTTGGCGCTCTCGGTCAGCTTCGCTTCCTGCTTGATGGCATCGGCGAGCTTGATGTTGAGAACTTCGGGGACGAGCTTGGCAATGCGGTCGACGTCGCCGTAGGGGAGATCGAGGGCACGACCGACATCGCGGATGACCGATCGTGCCGACATCGTTCCGAAGGTGATAATCTGGCAGACTTTGTCGCGGCCGTACTTGCCGCTGACGTAGTCAAGGACCTCCAGGCGGCGATCCTGACAGAAGTCGACGTCGATATCGGGCATGGAGATACGTTCGGGATTGAGAAAGCGCTCAAAGAGGAGATTGTAGGGGAGCGGGTCGAGATCGGTAATGCGCAGGGCATAAGCGACGAGTGAACCGGCCGCCGAACCGCGGCCCGGCCCGACCGGAATCCCCTGATCCTTGGCCCAGTTGATAAAGTCAGCAACAATGAGGAAGTAGCCGGGGAAACCCATCTGCTTGATGCACTCGAGCTCCAACTGAAGACGATCGCGATAAACCTCTTCCTGCTCGGCCGTGAACTCCGACTGACGGGCGCGGATGATCTTGAAGCGTTCGAGCAATCCCTGCTGCGCTTCAGCGGCGAGCATTTCGTCGAGAGTCGCGCCGTCCGGCGTTTCAAAGTGAGGGAAGTGGTAATCCTTGAATTTTCCGAGATCGAGATCGCAGGCCTCAGCAATGACCAAGGTGTTAGCGAGAGCTTGCGGCGCATAGGCAAAGTCGGCAGCCATCTCCGCTGAGGATTTCAGATAAAATTCAGCCGCGGAGAAGTGCATCCGTTTCGGATCGGTGATGGTTTTTCCGGTCTGAATGCAGAGGAGGACTTCGTGGGCCCGGGCATCTTCTTTATTGAGGTAATGGCAATCGTTGGTCGCTACCAGCGGCAGATCAAGTTCCTGGGCAATCTGCATCAGGCGATCATTGACGATGCGCTGCTCGGGGATGGTGTTCTCTTGCAGTTCGAGATAGTAACGGCCGGGAAAGAGCGCCGCGTACCAGGCCGCTGTCGCCTTGGCGTCCTCCATCTTGTTCTGCCCGGCCAGAACCGGCACTTCGCCACCCAGACAGGCGGAGAGGCAGATCAAACCTTCGCTGTGCCGGGACAGGAGTTCTTTGTCGATGCGGGGTTTGTAGTAGAAGCCTTCCTTGTATCCCGCCGAGACGAGATAGGACAGATTGCGGTAACCGACACTGTTCTGGCAGAGGAGGACGAGATGGTAGCCCGAAGCATCCTCGCTCCCCTCTTTGGCAAAACGGGAGCCGCTGGCGACATAGACCTCCGAGCCGACGATCGGCTTGATCCCGGCCTCCTTGCACTTCAGATAGAACTCCAGCGCCCCGAACATGTTGCCGTGATCAGTGAGGGCGACGGCCGGCATGCCGTATTCCTTGGCCTTCTTGATCAGATCGCCAATGCGGATGGCGCCGTCGAGGAGGGAGTACTGACTGTGGAGATGAAGATGAACGAAGGGGGAAGTTTCCATATTTATTGCAAATTCACCAGAGACAGAGGGAATGAGGGCAGAGATAAAAAAACCGATTTTAGCAAACGCGAAGCGTTGCGACAACCGGTTTCCTGCCGTAGGACGGAGCGGATATTAGCACCCGGCAGCGGAACCGGTCAAGGAACAAGAATAACCTTCTTCCAGCTGGACTAAAAACATCTTCACTCTCAATAAAGAGTTGTTTCACCCGGATTTTGCAATCGCGCCGCAGCCACGGCGGCCTGGCCGAGACTCAAGCCTCCGTCATTGGGGGGGACAAGAGAGTGAGTGAGCACGATAAAATCAGCCCTTTTCAGATCAGCTATAACGGCTTCCGTCAGCAGGCAATTTTGAAAGACACCGCCAGAGAGCGCGATAGTGTTGATTCCGGTCTCCGCTCGGACCCGCGCGCAAATTTCGCCAATGACTGCAACTAGGGTGGCATGAAAACGCGCGCTGATCTCTGCGACCGGGATGCCGGCAACAAAGTCGGCAACGATCGCCTGAATCATCGCTCGCGGCTCAAAGACAATGGCATCAGCAACGCCGTCAAGGGTGAACGGATAAGGAGGATAGTCGCCGATCGCGGCGACCATCTCCAGCTCGATCGCCGCCTGTCCCTCGTAGTTGACGCGGTTGCGCAGACCGAGGAGCGCGGCCACCGCGTCAAAGAGGCGCCCGCAACTGGAACTCAAGGGGGCATTGATCCTCTTTTCGATCATCGTCACAATTAACTGTTCGTCGCGCCGCGCAATCTCCTGCAGAAAAGGGAGGCGGGGATAGTCGCGGCCGTAAGTCTGGTGCAGATAGGCCAGCGCCATCCGCCATGGTTCGCGGGTCGCCAGATCCCCTCCGGGCATACGAATCGGCGTAAAGTAGCCGACTCGCCGAAAATCGCGGAGATCGCCGAGGAGAAACTCCCCCCCCCAGATCGTCCCGTCAGCGCCATAACCGAGGCCGTCGAAGATCACCCCGAGTGCGGGGCCACTCTGCCCGTTTTCCGCCAGACAACTGGCCAAATGGGCATGATGATGCTGCACGCCAATGCGCTGGACGCCGGGAAGGGAATCGGCGAGACGGGTCGTCTGGTAATCCGGATGAAGATCGTGGGCCACCACCGCTGGATGGAGCTCAAGAAGACTTTGCAGGTGCGCACTCATGGCGACATGACCGGCGCAGCTCTCGAGATTGCCAAGATCACCGAGATGCTGGCTGAGATAAGCGTGATCGTTGCGGGTCAGACACAGGGTATTCTTCAACTCTCCGCCAAGAGCGAGAATTGACGGGGAGCTGATCGGAAGAGCCACGGTGCGCGGGACATAGCCGCGGGCCCGGCGCAACAGAAGCGGCTTGTCGGCCAGGACACGAACGATCGAATCGTCAATGCGGGTATGAATGCGCCGGTTATGGAGCAAAAAAGCATCGGCGATACTCCCGAGTTCATCCAGGGCTTGCGCATCGTCAGCGGCAATCGGCGCGTCACTGTGGTTGCCGCTGGTCATGACCAGAGCAGAAAAGCCGCCAAGAGCCAAGAGGAGATAATGCAGCGGGGTATAGGGAAGCATGATTCCAAGATAACGGTTGCGCGGGGCAATGCCGGGAGAAAGAGTCGGGTGGTCCTTCGCCGACAACAGAACGATGGGGCGCTCGACGCTGGTCAGCAGGCGCGCCTCGGCCGGGCTGATCTGCGCCAGAGCGTGGGCCCTCGCCAGGGAAGTGACCATCAGCGCCAACGGCTTTTCGTCCCGCCGTTTGCGCCGCCGCAGCCGCGCCACTGCCTCGTCATTCTCCGCATCGACGGCGAGATGGTAGCCGCCCAGCCCCTTGATGGCGACAATCTTGCCGGCCTGCAACAGCGCTATGGCCTCGGCGAGAGGATCCCCGACAAGGGGAATGCCAGCAAAAGAAAGGAGGCTCAGGTGCGGGCCGCACTTTGGGCAGGCAATCGGCTGGGCATGGTAACGCCGCGAGCCTGGATCCCGGTACTCGACCGCACAAGCCGGACAGAGAGGGAAGGCGGCCATCGTCGTCCGGGCACGATCATAGGGGATGCCGGTAATGATCGAAAGACGCGGGCCACAGTTGGTGCAATTAATAAAGGGGTAGTGATAACGGCGATCGTGCGGGTCGAGCAGCTCGGCGAGACAATCGTCACAAAGGTGCGCATCCGGGGCAATCGCCGCCACTTTGTCGCCGTCGCCGGAACTGGCAAGGATGGCAAAGGAACTTTCTTCCGGGAAAAGGGAAAGGGCCGTGCTCTGCAAGCGCTCGATTCGGGCCAGGGGCGGAGACTCATGCTGCAGAGCAACAAGAAAAAGGTCGAGGATCACCGGCTCGCCCTGCGCCGCAATCACGACCCCGCGTCCGTCATTGAGCACCGTACCGGTCAGACCCAGCCGCGTTGCCAACTGGGCGACGAAAGGCCGGAAACCAACCCCCTGCACTAATCCTTCAATCTCGATTTGCAACCGTTTCTGCTCCACTTTGCACTCCTTTGCCCACCAAAGATAACATAGCTCTTTTGTGGCGCGCTACCGGGAGAAAAAAGTCCTTTTCACATTTTTTTACAAAGAGGGTTGCAACGCATCAAAGGCCGGCATATACTTTGAACCAAGAGACAAGATTCTCTGCCCTGCATGTGTGGACGTAAACGCCCACGCCGAATAATGCACCATCGGGATTGTTTCAGGGTTGCGGTGTGCAAGCCCACAGCAGCGAGTGGGAAGTCTAAAGCAACAACAAACGGTCCCACCTCATAGTAATCGCTGTGAGGCTAAACCAACCCACGGCAGGTGCGGAGAGCAAAAAGAAAGGGTGTCGGTTACTACCGGCGCCCTTTCTCACATCTTGTCCATCCCCTTTGACCTCCTATTTTATGACCACAAAGGTTCTTCTTCTTCATGAATCCATCAACAGACCTGCAACGTATTTTTCTTCCCGGCCGCGAAATCATCCTCATCGGCACCGCGCACGTTTCACAGGAATCAGTCGACATGGTGCTCCAGGTCATTGCCAGCGAAGAACCGGATCGCGTCTGCGTCGAACTCGACAGCCAGCGCTATCAATCTCTCAAGGATGATTCCCGCTGGCAATCGCTCAATCTGGTCCAGGCCATCCGCAGCGGCCAGGGATCCTTCCTCCTTGCCAACCTCGCTCTCGTCTCCTTTCAGAAGCGGATGGGGATGCAGACCGGCGTGCGTCCGGGGGCCGAGTTGCTGGCCGCGGCCACTGCCGCCGAAGAGAACGGCATCGCTCTCAGCCTCGTCGACCGTAATATTCGCACCACCCTGTTGCGCGCCTGGCGTATGACCGGCTTCGGCAAACGGCTCAACATTATGGCCGCCCTGCTCTCCGGCCTCTTCGACAGTACCAAGATTGACGAAAAAGAATTGGCCCGCTTGCGGCAGTCCGACGCCCTCAACGGCATGATCGAAGAGATGGGGAGCGCCCTCCCCTCGGTCAAAGCCATCCTCATCGACGAGCGCGACCGTTACATGGCGCACAACATCCGTAATGCCAGTGGCAGCAAGGTTGTCGCCGTTGTCGGCGCTGCGCATGTGCCGGGAATCCTCCGCCACTTTGACAGCGATGCGCTGGACGATATCAGCGATCTTGAGACCATTCCCGAGCCGGGATTTATCGCCCGCGCTTCTGCCTGGCTGATCCCGGGAGCGATCGTTGTTGTCTTTATCGCCGGCTTCTTTCTCGGTGACAAAGGACGGCTCATGGAGGCCGCCTTCGCCTGGATCCTCGCCACCGGCTCTCTCTCCGCCATCGGCACTGCCGTGGCTCTCGGCCATCCCCTCACTATTCTCACCGCCTTTGTCGCTGCCCCGATCACCACCCTGCACCCCGCCCTCGGTGTCGGCTTCTTTACCGGCCTCACCCAGGCCTGGATCGTGCCGCCGACGGTGCGCGACCTCGAACACGTCAGCGACGATGTCGTTACCATGCGCGGCTGGTGGGGCAATCGCGTCACCCGCGTCCTCCTCGTCTTCTTCTTCTCCTCCCTCGGCGCCTCTGCCGGCCTTTTTCTCGCCCTGCGCTGGCTGACTAAGGTCTTTTAGCGTCACTCTGCACAATGATGCTCCCCTCTTTTTGCGCCACGATTTCAATCCGGCAGGGGATGCGCTCTTTGAGCTCGGCCACGTGCGAGATGATACCGATCACCCGTCCGGACTGATGCAGCTCGATCAGGGTATTCAGGGCAAAATCGAGAGTCTCGCCATCAAGAGTGCCGAAGCCTTCGTCGATAAAGATACAGTCGAGATAGCGGCCGCCACTCTGAGCAAGGACGACGTCGGAGAGTCCGAGAGCGAGGGCTAGGGAAGCGAGAAAAGACTCTCCGCCGGAGAGGGTAAAGGCCGGGCGGCGCTCGCCGCAGTAATCGTCGATGACATCGAGATCGAGACCGCCGGTACTCTTGCCGTCGCGGGGGATCTCGGCACGGAGCAGGTGATAACGGCCGCGACTCATCTTGCTCAGCCGGCGCGAAGCAGCAATGGCAACTTCTTCAAAGAGGGCCGCCAGAACATAACGTTGCAGGGTCATGCGCAGCGGATTCTGCCCACCGGCCAGATCGGCCAGCCTCCCGACAACTGCAAAATCTTCCTCCAGACGAACAATGGCCGTCCCTTTGACCCCGATATTTTTTCGGGCGCCCTCCAGAGTTACAGCTTCCCCGACCAAGGCACCCATCTCCTGTTGCAGCACACCGACCTCGCGGTCGATATCATCCTTGCCTTGCAGCAATGCTTCCAGATCTGGACGGGAACGACCGGCACAGAGCATTGCCGCCCGCTCCCGGCGCACCGTTGCTGTCGCCAGATCCTGGCGGAAACGCTCCAGCTCTTCCTTGCGGCGAGCGAGAACGGCTGGCTCCAGACGGGCGGCGCGACAAGCGGCAAGATCGCTAAAACCTTCACCCGCCAGGCGTCCGCTCAACTCTTCCTGCAAAGAGATCAAAGTCACGCAGCGACGCTGCACCTCTTCCTCTGACTGTGTCAGCTCGCCGCTGTTCTTTTGTTGCGTGGCTGCTGTGCGAGCAAACAACTCCTCTGCCTGCTGCGCCTCGCTGTTGACGCGGGCCACGAACTCTTCACTGGCAGCAATGCGGGCCGCAACTTCCGCGGCATTCATCCCGGCAGTTGCGGTTTCACCCTTGGCAACCAGCCCGTGCAGACGCTCCACCGTCGCCGTCGCCGCCAGCAAAGCCTCCGCCGCCGCTGGTTCTTGCTGCTGATATTGCTGGCGTCGGGCAGTGCGGGCGTCGCGCTCCTGGCGAGACTTATCAAGGATTCCTGTGGCGCGGGCGGCAATTTCTTTCTCTTCTCTGCAGCGGGCCAGTTGCTGCTGCAGGATTTCCAGAGGATCGCCTTCTGTCCCCTGCAGGGCATCAAGGAGTCGCGCCCGACTCGCCATACACCCCTGTTGCCAACCGGAGATCTCGGTCCGTCGCGTCGCTTCCGCCTCCCATTCTGCAACGGTGGCCGCACAGCGCTGTGTTGCTTTTTCCAGTGCGTCCTCGGACGGAATCGTCCCTGTCGCCCGGGCCGGGTGGGGATGGGCGGTGGCGCCGCAGACCAGACAGGGTTCCCCGTCCGTCAACTGAGCGGCAAGAAGGGCGGCCTGACCGGCGAGAAACTGTCGATTCAATTCCTCCAGATCTCTCCGCGCCGTTGCTGCGGTTGCTTCCGTGGCCTTGACAACGGACGTGGCCGTTGCCAGTTCGCTGGTGAGCTGCTGCAAGCGAAGAGTCTCGGCATCAAATTCCCCCCGCACTTTGAGCAGTTGCGTCACACGCGCAATCTCGCCATCGATCTCGCCGAGACGACCGCTGGTCACGGCCAGCTCTTCGATTCGCGCCGTCAGCGACTCAATCCCCTGCTCTTCGCACTGCCGTGCCGCCTGTAACTGGTCAAGCTGCTGCTGCGCCGTTACCGCCGCTGCCTGCGCCTTCTCCAGATCTAGCCGGTAGCCCTCCAGCTCCCGCAGCAGCGTCAAGGAGTGACGCAATTGTGCGGTTTCTTCCACCTTTGCCGGAATCAGACCCTGTTCTTCCCGACAGGCGGCCAGGCGTTGCCGGACGATTTCAACCTCGTCGGCAAGATGACGCTGTGCTGCAGCGAGCACGGCAATCCGCTGCCGCAATCCCGTGACTTCCCCTTCTCCGCGCTGCACGGCACTTTCGAGATCGACAAGCAGAAGCGAGCGGGAGGCGGCCTCAATCGCAGTCGCATTCAGTGCCATGAGCTCGCTCTGCCCTTCGAGTTGAGCGAAAAAGAGCTGCGCCTGATCATACTCCCGGAAATTTTCCGCATCGGCCTGCGCCGATCGCAACTGCTCATGACAAAGCTGCTGGCGCAGAATCAAGGTGCTCAGCTCCTGCGCCCGTTCAGCACGGCGCGCTGCCACAGCGGCGATCCGTTCATCCAGTTCGACCGCACTGCCAACCTGGCAGGCGACGAGGATCCCTTCAACTTCCGCCTTGAGCTTTTTCAACTCCTCCCCGAGAAGCGAACGCCGCTTCTTCAGCGCTTCCTCGACAAATTTGTAGCGGCCGGTATTGAAGAGTTTTTCGAGGATGCGCTCCTTTTCATCGGACTTGGCCAACAGGAGGCGGCGGAACTCCCCTTGCGGCAGAACAACGACCTGACGGAACTGGTCACTGGAGAAGCCGAGGAGGGACTCGATACGCTCGCGCACTTCGTTAATCTTGCTGAGTCGCTCGCCGATTATCTCCCTGTCGGCCGAAACCTCACAGAACTCCACCTGATGATTCAGCTCACGCACCTTCTCTTTATGGAGAATCGTCTGCGCCGGCCGGCGTTTGAGGGAATAAATACGGGGGCCGACACTGAAGAGGAAATCGACCTGACAAATCACCTCTTTAGCGGCACGCTGCGAACGGAGATAATGTTCACTGCGCCCGGCGCCGCTCGCCTCGCCGTAAAGGGCGTAACAGATGCCATCGAGGAGGGTGGTCTTGCCGGCGCCGGTCGGGCCGTTGATCAACAGAAAGGCATTGTCGCCATAAAGGGTGAAGTCGACGACCTCTTCCCCGACAAAGGGCCCGAAAGCGCGCAGGGTCAGTTTAAGTGGTCGCATGATTCCTCCCCGTTACCCTGACGCAGCAGGTCGTTGAGAACCTCGGCGAGGACGCTCTCTTCGCTGCTGCTAAGGCCATTGCTGCTGAC
>DIKR01000077.1:3504-24795 GCA_002424625.1 Desulfuromonadaceae bacterium UBA5613 | reverse complement strand
CGGTTTTGCCACCAGCCTCCGTGAATAGCGGCGGTGGCCAAAGCCTGGTCCGTCTTGCCAGCGTCGCTGAGGCCGGAATTCCGTGCCTGTTCTCTGCCGAAGTTGTTGTGGCTCTGAGTCACTGGCAGGCGCGACTCGGGATGGTTGTCACGTTTGCCGATGCCGCCGGAGTGATGTGGCGGGGACGACTGGCTGAACTCAATCCGAACGGGGGGATTCTGATCCCCTTTCAGCGCTCTTTACGTCCCTTCGATAGTCCTTTACAGTTGACCGTCTATCAGGCGCTGCCGGAGAAAGAACGCTTCGAGCTCATCCTGGAAAAACTCACCGAACTCGGAGTGAGCCGCGTCGTCCCCTTTGTCTCGCAGCACTCCTCGACACCGGCGGCGCGTGATGCCAAACAGCCGAAATCCCACCGCTGGCCGGAGGTGCTCCGCCGGGCCGCTGTACAGTGCCGCCGGTCGATCATCCCCGAACTCAGCCCCTGTCTCGATCTCGCTACCGTCTTTGCCGATGCCAAAAACAACACTCTCCGTCTCATGTTTTATGAGGGGGAGGGGACGTCCTCCCTCAAAAAGACACTTGCCGGGCATGAGAGCCGGCAGGTCGCGTTGCTGATCGGTCCTGAAGGGGGCTTTGCCGCAGAGGAAGTCGCGGCGGCACGTCGTAACGGATTTCTCCCGGTCTCCCTTGGTCCGCGCATTCTCCGCACCGAAACAGCAGCAATCAGTGCCGCGACCGTCATCCAGTTTGCCCTCGGCGATTTGAACTAAGGAAAGTTATTAATGTCTCTCCCCCCGGCGCCAGTATCGCCATTAACCAACATTGCCGTTATTCTCATCGAGCCGCAAGGTCCCCTCAATATCGGCTCGGTCTGTCGGGTGATGATGAACTTCGGTCTGGCGGATCTCCGTCTGGTCAATCCCCAAACCGATCACCTCGGTGAAGAAGCACGTCGCATGGCGGTGCGGGCCACTCCCCTTTTGGAGCAGGCGCGGGTCTATCCCTCCCTCCCTGACGCACTGGCCGGCTGCAGCCTTGCCATCGGCACCACCCGCCGTTTCGGTAAATACCGCGAGGACTTCATTCACCCCAATGATGCCGGCCGTGAGATCCTGACGGCGGCAGCATCGGCTTCGACCGCTCTGGTCTTCGGTCGCGAGGATCGCGGCCTCCACACCAACGAACTCGATCTTTGCCAGCGATTCCTCACCATCCCCACCAGTGACGAACTGCCGTCAATGAACCTCGCCCAGGCCGTCGCCGTCTGTCTTTATGAAGTCGGCCAGGCAGCCGCCGAAGCCGCGGGGAAAGTGCGAGAACGTCGTCGTAAAAGTGCTCCCTCCGCCGCCATTGAGGCGATGTACAGCCATATGCGCCAGAGCCTTTTGGAGATCGGTTACCTTGACCCGCAGAACCCTGAACACATCCTCCGCACCTTCCGCCGCATCTTCAGCCGCGCCGGTCTCAATGAACGGGATGTCCGTATTCTGCAGGGGCTCTGGAGCCGCCTTGACTGGATCGAGAACGAGCGCCGTAAAGAGAAAGAGAAGAAATAATGCTCCTCCCTCCCGCCAGTTCACAGCACCCTCCGGCCGCAACGACCGCGACCGTTGCAACTCCTCCTTTTGCCGAAGAAAGACTGACGAACGGTTTGTACCTGCGTTTTTTTGATGAAAGTAATCGCTACTTTGGTGATTATCACCGCCTGCGCATTGTCGTTGAGATCGAGTTGACCCTCAGTAACGAACTGTTGACCGATCCGGAGTTGCTGGCTGCCGCTAAGAAGCGCTTTGGCGTGCGCCTGACGACTAATAAAGTTCTCGAACGGATGGGGGTTCCCGGTAGCCGTGTTGATGCACTGCGGGCAGAACTGGTCGCCAGTTATCAAACCGAAGTGCAGAGCTATCTCAGCCGCCCGGAAGTCCCTTTACGTCTCCTTCGTGCCGAATTAGCCAACAAACCTTCGGCGTCGACGATTCTGAGGATGCGATGACCGTCGAATTGAGCATTGAGAGCCTCGTCTTTGGCGGCAACGGCATCGGTCGTCTCGACGGTAAAGCGATCTTCGTCCCCCTGACCGCTCCCGGTGATCAGATTCGCTGTCGCATTGTCCGCGACAAGGGTCGCTGGGCTGAAGCCGAGCTGATCGACATCCTCTCTCCGGCAGCTGAGCGGATCACTCCGCCCTGTCCGGTCTTTGGTCTCTGCGGCGGCTGCCAGTGGCAGTTTCTGCCTTATAGCGAGCAGGCAAGATGGAAGGAAGCGATTTATCGCGATCTCCTGCAGCGTCAGGCCGGGGTCGCGGCGGAGAAGATCCGGCCGATTGTCGCTGCTCCTGAACCTTATGCTTATCGCAGTCGCGCCCAGTTCAAATGTTGCCAGAGCAGCAAAGGCTTCGCTCTCGGATTTTTCCGCAAAGGGAGTCACAGCGTCATAGGAATCAACGCCTGCCCGCTGCTGCCGGCGGCGGTGAATCGCTTGATTCCCTTACTGAAGTCGGCGATTGACGGAACCGCCATAGCGGTTCATATCCCCCAGATTGACGCCGGCATCGATGATCGCGGCCAAGTGCGGCTGGTCATCCATGCCCGCGATAACGCCGTTGCTGCCGTCGCCGAAATGTTGCGTCCTCTGGCTCTCCAAGAGGATTTTGCGCTCTTTGTGCAGGGTGATCGTCAAGGAGGTTTACAGCACATTTGCGGTGAGGAGGATCTGGTTATCAGCTGCGACACACCGTTGCTGGCGTTAGCATACAAGGCGGGAGGATTCTCCCAGATCAATCTGGAGCAGAATCGCACTCTGCTCAACGCTGTACTCAGCGCTGCAGAGTTACAAGGGACAGAACGGGTTCTCGATCTTTACTGCGGCATGGGCAATTTCTCGCTCCCTCTGGCGCGGCGCTGTGCTGAAGTCGTCGGCGTTGAGGATTATGCACCGTCGATTACCCAGGCCAAGATCAACGCCCGGCAAAACAATCTGAGCAATATCCGCTTTCATGCGCGTCCGGCGGCTGGCGCCTTACGCGCATACGGTCAGGATACTCCTTTCGATCTTGTTGTTCTCGATCCGCCGCGGGAGGGCGCAAGCGATGTCTGCCGCGAACTTATCGACCTTGGCCCGCCGCGTATCATTTATATCTCCTGCGACCCTGCCACCCAAGCCCGTGATCTCAAGACCCTCCTCAATCACGGCTATCACTGCATCTCTGCCCAACCCTTCGACTTCTTCCCGCAGACCCATCACATCGAAAGTTTGGCCATCCTCGCCCGGAGCTGATCCTTGATTGTCTTCTCCACGGCGGTCAATAACCAGCGCAGCCAGCTCTTCATCCGGATCAGATGTAAAAGAAGATGTTGGCTCCTTTGTTGATCCTCTTCACTGAGCTCTCCCGGCCGCAGGGCATTCGGAGCGAAGCGCTGGGCATCGTTGCTTTGCCAGTATGCCGCTAGCTCAATAAGAATGTGTGCATCGGCACCGTACTTTCGCAAGATCTCGACGATTTCGTCGCGGCAGAGCTGCGTCGACGGCCGACCGATAATCTTTTCCAGTGCTTCCTCGACCGTGCGCGGGGTGCGGCTCTTGCGGTACGAGCGCACCAGGAGATAAAGGACAAGCAAGGTGAAAAAAAGGTAGGCGCTGTGCACCAGCCACGTCGGTATATGTTCGATCCCGGCATTCAGGACAATATATTTGTGCGCGAGCGGATCAAAGACCGGCAGACGAAAGACGAGTCGACCGCGATCGTTGCCGCCGGGGAGGTAAAGGTAGCGCAGGGTGCGGGTGCGCTCCTGCGGCGCCGTGCCGATCGTGGCATCATGGAGGAGAATCAGCCGTTCGTCGGCGCCAACTTCGGCTTGCGGCGTCGGGAAGGTTTCGAGCGCGGCCGGACCACTCAGCACCAGCTGAATCTCGCGACTTCCCCGGCCTTCTGCCTGCAGCTGCATCGCCACCTCGCCGATGGCTCCGGCAAAGCCCTCGGGTCGGCCCCGTTCCGGCAAGGGCAGCACCCGCAGTTCGACGGGTTGGGCATGATAGGTCTGGCCGGCGATGCTCACCCCGGCACTGATCAGGGGGAGTCGGCCGCTGCGCAGGGGGCGGACAGCGCGCTGCATGATCTGCACGAGGACAGCTTGATCTTCTTCCAGACGGGGGGGAGGGGTAGGCAGCTCGGCGCTGGCGCTGCTGTCGAGATTTGGCCAGATCGGGATAATGGCACTCTGCGATCGTGGCGCAGTGCGGACTTCGAGGGTGACAATGACCTCTTCGCCGACATAGGGCGCCGGGTTGGAAATGAGCAGACGCACCGCCGGGAGATTGTCGGCGGCCAACGGGTCGGCGCTGCTCAAGGTCAGGCAGAGGAAGGAAATAATACAGATAAGAGGCCGCATTACCAATCCTTCTCGACGCTGCGTTCGCGGATCTCCGCCTGACTTGCGGCGTCGGCAAAGGCCTGCGGTTTCACCGCTTCGACCAGTTGCAGGGCTTGTTCACGATTCATCGGCGCATCAACGGAACTCTCTTCGCTCTGGCGCTCGCCATCGCCACTGCCGCTGGCCGGGTGATCACCGAGCAGACGCAAGGCCAGAGCAAGATTGGTCCGCGCTGCCGTATCGCCGGGGAGGAGCAGGAGCGCCTGCTCCAGGGCCGTGACCGCCGGGGCGGCATTCCCTGCCTGCAAAAGCGCCGTTCCTTGATTGTAAAGAGCCAGCCCCCGCTCATTGGCGAGGAGACTGGGAATGGCGCGGGCAAAGGCGCGGGCGGCCTCCTCGAATGCGCCGCTTTTGGCGTAGCGCATGCCGATGTTAAAGTCGTTTTCCCCCCGCTCGATGATATGGCCGCAGGCGCTGATAACCAGGGTCAGCAGGGTAAAGGCCGGGACCCAGGCGCTCCAGCCCCGCACTTTGCGGGACCAGGGAAATTGCCGCAGCAGCAGGAGTCCGAGAGCTGACCACAACCACCACAATGCTGGTGGCGCCAAAAGCTCTGCAGGGCGCCAGCGTTCAATCAGAGCCAGGGTGGCCGGGGCGCTGTCTGGCCGCAGGAGCATCTCGCCTTTGGTGATGCTGGCGATCTGCCGCAGGCGGTCATCATCCCTAGAGCTGATGACGGTGGCGTCGTCGCGGCCACGCAACACCTCGCCGTTGTCCTGCAGCACCGGGCTCCCGGCAACACTGCCAAGGGGGATTGTATAGACCGGAATTGACTGCGGCAGACGCGGCGCCGGAGTCGGTACGGTGCGCTCGCCATCGGAGAGGAGGATGACCGCCCGTTCGCGACCGGCACTGCTCAGCGTCGACAGAGCGGTGAGAATCCCTTCTTCCGGTGCCGATCCAGGCGAAGAAACCATCCTCGGCAGGAGGCGATCGACAAAGAAGAGGATCGCTTCCCGATCTTCGGTGAGGGGCGCCTGCACAACCCCTTCACCGCCGATCAGGGTGAGACTGAACCGGCTGTTGGGCAAAGAGGTTATCAGCGTCCGCGCTTCCCGCTGCGCCAAAGCAAGTCGGCTTTCACCGTTATCGTTACAGGCCATGCTGGCAGAGACGTCGATGGCCAGAGCGAGGTCCGGGCCATTTTGCTCACCACGTAGAATCGGTCCGCCTCCCGGCGGGGGGATCAGCAGGAGAGAAAAAGCTGTCAAGGCAACAAGATCGAGGAGATAACCGGTCGGTTGAATCCGCAGCCAGAGTCGGAAGAGGAGGAGCTCCAAGGCCAAAAGGAGGAGGATAAGTCTTTGCAGAAGCGGCGCTAGAGGGAGATCGGTAATCCGGTCTTTCACCTCCAGCGGGCTCTTCTCCAGCGCATCGATGCGCTGATAAACCTCGCGCAGTGCTTCGCCGCTGGTGGCCAGAAAATGCTGGCCACCGGTGAGGCGGGCGATTTCGAGCAGCGGTTCTTCTTCCAGGGTGCTGAGCAGGAGCGAGCCGTCGGCGAGGCGGGCAGGGGCGCCGGTGCTGCCCAAAGGGATCTCGCTCCCTTGCAGCGAGCCGAAGCCGATGGTGTAGATGCGAATCCCGAGGGCGGCGGCAGCGCGGGCCGCGGCGCGGGGGGTGATACTCCCCCGGTTCGAACTGCCGTCAGTGAGGAGAATGACCGCCTTGCTCTGCGCCGGCGAATCCTTGAGCCGGGCCAGAGCGGTGGCGAGGGCATCGCCGATGGCGGTGCCAGTCCCGGATCGATCCGCCTCGACCGCCCGCAGGCGGGTGATGAGATGGCCTTTGTCGAGAACCGGCGGTGAAAGGAGGATCGGTACGCCCGAGAAGAGGATGACCCCGACCCGGTCGTTGCGGCGCTCTGACAAAAAGTCGGCAGCGGCGTTGCGGGCGGCAACCATGCGACTCGGCGGGATATCGGTGGCGCCGAGGGAGGCGGAGACGTCGAGGACGAGCATCAGGTCGACCCCCTCGCGCACGGTTGTGCGACTCGTTTCGCGTTGCACCGGATCGGCAAGGAGGATAATAAGCATGGCGATCGTCAGCGCCGCACACCAGCTATGCAGCCGGTAAAAACGGAGACGCCATGTCGTTCTGAGGTGTCGCAGCGGATCAAGAGAGGATAGTGGCGAACTGTCGCGCCGGCGCGGGATAAAGGGGAGGAGCGCCAAGGGGAGAAGCCAAAGGAGATAAGGGGCGGTAAAAGTAAAGTTCATTCGCCCCCCGTTGCAACCAGGGACAACAATTGACGATACAGGCGATGAATGTCCTCTGTGCTGCTGGGAAGCGGTGCAAAGCGGCGCTCCCTGATCTCCTCGAGGAGACCGGTGCATGCCGCTGAAGCCGGGAGTTGACGGGCACGGGCCTCAAGGCGGGCCAACTGGATGGCTTGCGGGAGTTTGAAAAAGTCCGGGCGGTGCCACCAGCGCCAAAACAGGGCAATTCCCCCCCCGAAAAGGAGGAGGAGCAGGGCACCGGCCAGGATCCAGCCGCCCGGACCGGAACCGACCAGGGGGAAGGGGCGACGTTTGAAGGGAGCTATCGAGGCATCCTGGGCAATCCCCTCGAGAACGGTGACCGGTAGTGGCGTGGTTTCGATCTGACGGGCGGTACCAACCTGTAAGGGAAAGGGGGGGAGTTCCCGGATTCCCGGCCGCATCGGCAGGACAACCAGGCGGATTTCTGAACCATGATGCAGCGGGGGGGCGAGTGGTTCAAAGGAGCCCAGGTCGGGGAGGCCGGCGAGTCCGGTCTCTTCGTCGTCGAGCGTGATGATGATGGAGAGCGGTTTGCCGAGGATCGGTGTCGCAGGATCGAGATGGACGACCGGAGCCGCCAGCACGAGGGTCGCCGGCAACAGTGCCAAAACAATGATTCCGCCGAGAGATCGGAAGGTTGTGCGGATCACCGGCGTCTCCCGCTGCGGCGCCGGAAGAGGCGCAACAAGGTCGGCAGCACCGACTCGCCGGCGTTCAGAAAAGCGTGATCGATGGTCAAGGTGTGTAGTTGTTCGGTCAGTTCGATATCGCCGTATTCCCATTGCGCAGCATAAGTTTCGCGCCTGGCTTCGCTGGACAGATCAACGATCTTCTCAGTCAGTGTTTCGCGGTCGGCGACCCGCCACAAACCTTTGGTTTGCGGAAGAATCTCCTGCGGATCACGGGGGATGAGGACAACAAGGTCGTGTCGGCTGTGAGCTTCGCTCAATCGCTTCAGCGGCAGGGGCGCGTGCAGATCAGAGATGAGAATAATAATTCCCGGTCGCCGGTTGAGCTGCAGGGCCGCCTCGATCGGTGGGGCAAGATCGGTAAAACGCCCTTTCGGCCGATGCGCAATCAGTTCGGCAAGAATTCGCCGGGCATGCCGGACGCCGGTCTCGGGGAGGATGAGATGTTCGATGCGGTTGGTAAAGGCGACCAGAGAGAGGCGGTCGCCGCTGTTGGCGGCGGCAAAGGCGAGGAGGCCGGTGGTTTCGAAGAGGAGATCGCGCTTGGCGCCGGCAATGGAGGCCGAGAGATCAACGAGCAGAGTCAGAGAGCGACTGCGCTCCTCCCGGTACTGACGGACATGCGGCACGCCGGTGCGGGCGGTCACATTCCAGTCAATCGTGCGGATATCATCTCCGGGTTGATAGGGGCGCAGTTCGGAAAACTCCATCCCCTGACCACGAAACTGACTGCGGTAGGCCCCGGCAAGGCTGGCGGCGAGACGCCGGCGCGAGTTGATCTCCAGTCTGCGAACCAGCCCGCGGTTCGCCAGCGGGATCGACGTCGCCCCAAGCTCAGGGCGTCGGAACAGCGGAGAAAATCTGTGCAAGTACCTCATCGCTGCTGATCCCTTTGGCGTCGGCTTCGTAGGAAAGGAGGAGGCGGTGGCGCAGCACCATCATGGCGACCGCCAGAACATCGTCCGGGATGACATAGGGGCGATGGCGCAAAAAGGCGTGCGCCCGGGCAGCGCGAGCCAGGGCAATGCCGCCGCGCGGCGAAACACCGTGTTCGATAAGGGACTGCAACTCCCCCTTGCCGCAGCGGGCCGGATCGCGCGTTGCCTCAATGAGGTCGAGGATATAATCCCGCACCTTGTCGTCAAGATGTAAGGTGCGCACGGCTTCGCTCGCTACTGCCAGGGTTGCGGCGCTGACGACCGGGCGGATCTCCAGGGCGCTTTCGCTGCTGAAGCGGTCGATGACCTCGGCCTCTTCATGGCGCAGCGGATAAGTGACGATGACCTTGAACATGAAACGGTCGACCTGCGCCTCGGGGAGGGGGTAGGTCCCTTCGTGTTCAAGGGGATTCTGGGTGGCGAGGACGATAAAGGGGTGCGGCAGAAGTTCTGAAACCTCGCCGAGGGTGACCTGTCCTTCCTCCATCGCTTCAAGGAGGGCCGACTGCACCTTGGCCGGGGCGCGATTGATCTCGTCGGCGAGGACGACATGGGCAAAGATCGGTCCCTTGCGGATATCAAACTCGCCACGGCCGGGGTGATAGACCGGGGTGCCGATGAGATCGGAGGGGAGGAGATCCGGAGTGAACTGGATACGTTTGAAGGAGAGATCCAAAGCACGGGCGAGAGCATTGACGGTGCGCGTCTTGGCCAGGCCCGGCACTCCCTCTATGAGGACGTGACCGCGGCAAAGGAGGCCGATGAGGAGCGCTTCGAGAAGTTTGCGCTGACCGACCACCGCCTTGCCGATTTCGGTCAAAAGCGGCTCGACAAAAGCGCTCTTTTTGGCAACGTCAGCTTCAAGTTGGGCGAGGGTGAAATTCGATGATGACAAAGGAGGTGACTCCGGAGTTCGGGTAGGTTGGCAAGGATGGAAGTATAGAGAGACGCACCTTATCTTTCAAGGGTAATTTCGATTTCGCCTGTTGTTATTACCGGAGACATTGCGTAAAAGCGCCAGCCCGGCATGATCCTCTTTTGTCGGTTACGCAAAAAAAATTAATACTGGAAATCCGCATAAAAATCAGCTTAATATGAAAAAATAATTTTCACAACAGCAGGGATAAACTGATGCTTCCTCTTTTATCGGAACGAGCTCTCAAATGAATGATATCACCAGTATAAAAATTCTCGACAGCCTCTTTGACGGGGTCTACTTTGTCGATTGTGAACGACGCATCACCTATTGGAATCCCGCCGCCGAACGCTTATCCGGCTATTCAAAATCAGACATGATCGGTCATTGCTGCGCAGACAATCTATTGCGTCATGTCGATGCCGATGGTGTCGAACTTTGTCTCAACGGTTGCCCCCTCGCCGCCTCCATAAGCGATGGCAAACCGCGTGAATCGAGTGTCTTTCTTCACCATAAATTCGGCCATCGGGTTGCTGTCTCGGTCAGGACTTCTCCGGTGCGTGATGATCAGGGGATGATCATCGGCGCCGTCGAGATCTTTACCGACAATTCATCGGCCTTGCAACTCCTCCGGGAACTTGAAACACTCAAACACGAAGTTTATCAGGATGCCCTCACCTCCATCGGCAACCGCCGCTATGGTGAAGTGACCCTCTCGACCCGTATTTATGAATGGCAGGAACATTCCCACCCCTTTGGCCTTCTCTTTCTCGATGTCGATCATTTCAAACTTTTCAACGACAACTACGGGCACCGGCAGGGGGATGAGGTTCTGATCATGGTGGCAAAGTCGATCAGCAGTTCCCTGCGCAACATGGATGTTGTTGCCCGTTGGGGCGGCGAAGAGTTTGTCATTATCCTCCCCGGCGCCACGCCGGTCATCGTCAAGTCGATTGCCGAGCGGGTCCGCATGCTGATTGCCAGCAGTTTTATTAGTCGTGGCGCTGAGAATCTTCGGGTGACGGTTTCAATCGGGGGGACTGTCTGCCGTATCGGCGAGTCAGCAGAATCGATTGTCAAGCGAGCCGATGAACTGATGTATCGCAGCAAGCTCGACGGCCGCAACCGGGTAACGATCGACTGATAAAAGTTCTTTAATTCAAAAATCTCTATTTTTTTCACAGTAATCGCCAGTATGACTGCTGTCGTCGGGCGGTTACTGCGTCATCTTCTGTCGTTTTCCCAGTTACTGATTTTTCGAAGTTATCAAGTCTCTAGTCTAATCGCCCGCACTGCCGCAACGCCTCGTACAAAACAATCCCGGCGCTGGTCGAAAGGTTGAGGGAACGGACGCGCTCGGAGAAGATCGGGATGCGGATGGCTTGGTCGGCATGGGCGGCGAGGAGATCCGCGGGCAGGCCTTTGGTCTCTTTGCCGAAGACGATGAGATCGCCGGGCTGATAGTCGGCGGCGATGTAGGTAAGCGCGGCCTTTTTCGAGGTGTACCACCAGCGGCCGGCAGGAAAGGCGGCCTGGAGGTCGGCGAAGGAATCCCAAACGTGGAGATCGACGGCGTCCCAGTAATCGAGTCCGGCGCGTTTGAGCTGGCGGTCATCAATGGAGAAGCCGAGGGGTTTGACCAGATGCAGGGTTGTGCCGGTAGCGCCACAGAGACGGGCAATATTGCCGGTATTCGGGGGGATCTCCGGCTCAACCAGGACAATCTGCAAGGGGAGGGGGGCTAATACGCTCACCTATTCCCCCTTTTTCGGGGTGATCCCCAAGGTCTGGATCTTTTTGCGCAGGGTATTGCGATTGATGCCGAGAATCTCGGCGGCGCGCACCTGGTTCCAGCGCGTCGTTTCGAGGATCAGGGTCAACAGGGGGCGTTCCATCTGGTGCAGGACCATGTCATAGAGATTGTTGAGTTCGTTGACTTCCATCTGCCCGAGGGAGATACGCAGCTTGTTGGCGATGAGCGTTTCGAGGGAATCGCCACGATTACTTGCGGTAGACGAGCCCTTATTCAACTGCGGAAAGTCCGAAACGGTGAGGATCGGATCCGGGGAGAGGATCGAGGCGCGCTGGATGGTGTTCTCCAATTCGCGCACATTCCCCGGCCAGTCGTGACGTTTGAGGAGTTTCAGGGCGGATTCGTCACAGCTGCTGGTCGAAACGCCGAATTCACTGCGGGCCCGGCCGAGAAAGAAGTCAACAAGCAGGGGGATATCCTCTTTACGCTCACGCAGGGGCGGCAGATGAATCGGCACGACATTAAGGCGGTAGAAGAGATCTTCACGGAACTCTCTGGCCGCGACCTTCTCTTCGAGATTCATGTTGGTGGCAGCAATGATGCGGACATCGATGCGGATCGTCGCGGAGCCGCCGGTGCGGGTGACCTCCTTCTCCTGCAGGACGCGCAGCAGCTTGGCCTGAAGATCGAGGGCCATGTCGCCGATCTCGTCAAGGAAGATCGTCCCGCCATTGGCCTGCTCGAACTTGCCGGCCTTGCGTTCATGAGCGCCGGTAAAAGAGCCCTTTTCATGGCCGAAGAGTTCGCTTTCGAGGAGCTCGCGGGGGATGGCCGCACAGTTCAGGGCGATAAAGGGGTTGTCGAGGCGGTTGCTGTTGGCATGGATGGCGCGGGCGACGAGCTCCTTGCCGGTACCGGATTCGCCGGTGATCAGGATGGTGGCGTCGGAGGGGGCAATACGGCCGATGAGTTTGAAGAGCTCCTGCATCGCCTTGCCGTTGCCGATCAGCGGACGCTCGCTGCGCTGCCGCTCGCGCAACTCACCCTTCAGGCGATGGACTTCATCAGTGGTGATGATCGCCTTCTGGGCCCGCAGCACGATCGCTTCGAGGAGATCAAGATCGAAGGGTTTGGGGAGATAGTCGTAAGCGCCGCGCTTCATCGCTTCGATGGCATTCTTCATCGACGATTCGGCGGTCATGATCACCACCGGCATGCCGGGGCGCTCATTCTGCAGTGTCGTGAGGAGGTCGAGGCCGTTGATCCCCGGCATCTTGATGTCGAGAACGGCAAGATCATGCTGGTAGCGGCGTGAAAGTTCGAGCGCTTCCGAACCGTTGCTGGCGAGATCGACGGTAAAGCCTTTTTTGCCGAGGGATTTGGAAAGGACCCAGCGGATACTCTCTTCATCGTCAGCGACGAG
The DNA here is from genome assembly GCA_002424625.1 of Desulfuromonadaceae bacterium UBA5613. GTDB lineage: Bacteria > Desulfobacterota > Desulfuromonadia > Desulfuromonadales > UBA2197 > UBA2197. The sequence continues at coordinate 12,382 of DIKR01000077.1, read as the reverse complement.
GATACGATTGATTGGCATGGTGGAACCCCCTTTGGGCAGTAAAAATCCTGTTTGCTCACAATATCAAAATTCCCCCTCATCCGCCCCTGCGGGGCACCTTCTCCCAGGGGGGAGAAGGGCACCTTTGGTTCTCTAAGCAGCCCCTCTCCCTGTGCCGGGAGAGGGTGGCCGAAGGCCGGGTGAGGGGATAAGTATATTCAACGCAATAACGGCAGCGAAATAATAATTGACGTACCGCTACCGGGGACGCTTTCGATGCGGATCAGGCCGCGATGTTCATCGACAATCTTCTGGCAGACCGCCAAACCGAGCCCGGTCCCCCGCTCTTTAGTGGTGTGGAAAGGGGTGAAGATGTGCTCAAGCTCTTCGGCGCTCATCCCGCGGCCGGTGTCGCGAATTTCGATCTGCACCATCGGTGTTGACCGGCTGCCGGGACGGAGCATGTGCATGTTGGTATCGACGCGGCAGATCGTCGTCACCCGGCCGCCCTTGTCGATGGCTTCAGCGCCATTCTTGATCAGGTTGAGAAAGAGGCGGGAGATCAACGCTTCATCGGCGAGGAGCAGCGGCAGGCTCGGATCGACATCAAGGATGAACTCCACACCGCGGCTGCGATGTTCTTCCCGCTGCAACAGGACAATATCATTGAGAATAGCGTTCAAATGCACCGGCACCAACTGCAAGGGGCGGGGGGCAGCAAGATCCATGAGTTCGGCGAGGAGATCGCTGATGCGGCTGACTTCGCGAATCATCACCTGGGTATATTCGCGCAGATCGTCACGGTCGTCGAGTTCGCGATCGAGCAGTTGCGCGGCGCCGCGAATCCCGCCGAGCGGATTTTTGATCTCGTGGGCGAGTCCGGCCGCCATGACTCCGGCGACGGCCAATTGATCACTGCGACGAACCGCGTCTTCCAATTCGCGGATACGGGACAGGTCGCGGAGGATGACGATGGCACCGTTGAGTTCACCGGCATGATTGAAGAGGGGGAGGGCTGAGGCACTCACCGGCAAAGGCAGGCCGATGGGACGGCGCAGCAGAATATTTTCGTAATCGGAGAAAGAGCGTCCTTCATCGAGGGCAGCACGGACCAGGGTCAACAGCCCTTCATGGCCGGCAAAGAGCTCGGCAAGGGTCCGACCGAGAGCCTGGCGTTCCGAGATGGCGGTGAGATTCTCGGCGGCGGCGTTAAAGAGGGTGATGCGCGATTGCCGATCGACGGCAAAGACCGCCCGGTCGATATTCTCCATGACCTGGATATAAAGGTCGGGATCCCGCTGCCGAGGATGGTGGCTGCTCATGCCGTATGGTCCTCATCGATGAAGAAGGTATCGATCAGCGTGCGCATGGTGGCGATCTCTTCGGCGCGATTGATGGTCTGGCGAAAAGCGGCGGCACCGGCCAGGCCGCGGGCGTACCAGCAGAGATGTTTGCGCATTTCACCGATGCAACGGCGTTCGCCAAGAATCTCCAAAGCAAGATCGAGGTGGCGGTGCGCGACTTGCGCCCGCTCAGTCGGGGTCGGCGCCTGCCAGTTTTTGTCCTGCAAGCGCGCCGCCAGTTCAGCCAGGAGCCAGGGGTTGCCGTAGCCGCCGCGGCCGATCATGAGCGCATCGCAGCCGGTCTCGGCGAGCATGCGCAGGCCGTCTTCAGCGGTAAAGATATCGCCGCTGCCAATCACCGGGATCGTCAGTTCTTCTTTGATCAGGCGCAGATGCGTCCAGTCCGATAAGCCGGAAAATCCCTGGCTGCGGGTACGGGGATGAAGAGTGATGGCATCAACGCCTTCCTCCTGCGCAATTCGCCCGATCTCCAGAAAGTTGATCTGTTCGACATCCCAACCGGAGCGGATCTTGACCGTCAAGGGTCCGTCCCAGGCCGCGCGCATGGCGGCAATGATGCGGCGAATCTGCTCCGGAGCACGCAGCAGCGCACTGCCGCCGCCTCCTTTGGTGACTTTGGGGACAGGGCAGCCGAGATTGAGATCGATCAAATCAGCGTGACTCGCAACCAGTCGCGCCCCTTGCGCCAGGTATTCGGGATCACTGCCGAAGAGCTGCACGCCGAGGGGGCGTTCTTCGGGACGGGAGTCGAGGAGCTCAAAGGTGCGATTACGCCCTTTGGCCCGCACCAGACCGATGGCGCTGACCATTTCGGTAAAGACCAGCCCTGCTCCGGCCGGCTTCATGATCAGCCGGTAGGGCAGATCGGTAATTCCGGCCATCGGTGCGAGAATAATCGGGTTTTTCAGTTGGAGGGTGCGAATTTTCATCGGGTCTTCTGCATAATTTTTGTGCATCATACCGATCCGCCCCCCGGAGTGCAATGAGAAATTTGCTTTACCGACTTGCTTATTCGCCGCCGGTTAAAACTCCCCTTGGCAGCTGCATGGTGACGCAGTGCAGGGAGCCGTGCTGAAGAATCAGGGGGGAGCAATCGATGCCGATGATTTTTCGGTCGGGGAAGGCCTGGGCAATGACCTTTAGGGCTGTTTCGTCTTGTGCGCAATCATAAGTCGGGACGAGGACGGCGCCATTGATGATCAGGAAGTTGGCGTAGGTCGCCGGCAGGCGTTCGCCACTCGGACCGTAGCAGGCTTGCGGCCAGGGGAGGGGAAGGAGGCGGTAGGGGCGGTCATCAGCGGTGCGGAAGGTGCGGAGCTGCTCAGCCATACGTTGAAGAGCCGCATAGTGTTCGTCGCCGGGATCGTCACAGAAGACGTAAGCGATGGTGTCGTTCGGGCAAAGGCGCGCCAGGGTGTCGATGTGCGAATCGGTATCGTCGCCGGCGAGATAGCCATGCTCGAGCCAAAGGAAATGCTGAGCGCCGAGGAGCTGCCCGAGTTGCGCTTCGATCTCCCGTTGCTGTAGATGGGGATTGCGATTGGGATTAAGGAGACATTCCGTCGTGGTGAGGATAGTGCCGGCGCCGTCACTTTCGATAGCGCCGCCTTCGAGCATAAGGCCGATGACCTGCGGAGTATGTTTGCCGAAGAGGCCGGTGGCAGCAAGGCGGCGGGTGATCTGATTGTCGTGGTTGGCGGCGAATTTGAGCCCCCAGCCATTAAAGCCGAAATCAAGGAGCTGCAGACGCCCGCCCTCCTCGACGGTGATCGGTCCGAAGTCGCGACTCCAGGTATCGTTGGTCGGCAGGCTGACCAGGGTCACCTGCTGCTGAACTCCGCCGGCAGCGACGATCATCTCCATGATCTGATCCGGTTGCGGGGCGACAATAATCACCTGTTCATGCAGACTGATCGCGGCGGCGATCGCGGCAAAGACCGGTTCGACCAGTTCAATGTCGTCACTCCAGTCGCTGTCAGCATGAGGCCAGCTGAGAAGGACACCGTCCTGTTCTTCCCATTCAGCCGGAAGTCGTCTGCTTGTCATGAATTTTACTCCTTTGTCCCATCCGGAAGTTTCCCCTGGACGGGGAGGAAAGTGATCATTTGGTCTCCACTTTCTTGCGAAGAAAAAAGAGTGCGAAGTTCAGCTTCTTCGTCCGTCCCCACGGAGGCAATCAGGGGGAGGGGGAGCGGAAAAACATTGAGATGTTTGACACCGATTTGTTGACAGACGAGAAGGCCCCAAACGGTCCGACCGTCGGCGGTCCGGTAACCAAGATCCCAGATTAGAAGTGCTCGTAGTGATCTCTGCTCTCTCCCTGTCTCGACAGGCACAAAGCTGAAATTCTGTCGTTGTCCCTCGACCAGTTGGGGAACGATCGTCGCTTCCTGTTGGACGCGTCCCTGAAGAAGATCGGCGAGGAGGGTTTTAAAGCCGCTTAGACCGACTTGCGTTGCCGGCCGCCATTCCGCCGTGCTCAGACGCTGTTGCAGGGAGTATTCATCGGCAACGACGAACAGGCTCAGGGGCCACTGCGGATTTCCCCACAGATTTTGAGTCGTGCGCGGCAGCTTGACAGAAAGGTTCGACAAACTAATGACCTGCGGCGAAGGTGCGATGCGGCCCAAAGAAATTGTGCGCAGATGGGGTTCGATGAGGACGGAAATCATCCCGGTGGCAAGAAGCGCCGCCGGAATCATCAGAAAGAGACGAGCGCGCAAGGAGAAATTGAAGGGGCGTAGACCGTGTTTTAGGCTGAACCCGCGATAACGAAAACGTGTTTCGCAAACGGTGATCAAAAAAGTAAGCCACAATGCGGCCAGGGCAAAGCCGGCCAACACGTCGCTGAGCCAGTGAACGCCAAGATAGATACGGCTAAAACCGATTAGAAGAACAATAAAGCTGCCGAAGAGAAGGAGAAATATCCGCATCCCCCGCCAGTTGCGAGTGGTGTCGATGAGAAAATAGATCATCAATCCGTAAAAGAGCAAAGCGGAAAAAGCATGCACACTGGGGAAGCTGGCACCGATAATGGTGAGATCCGGAAAGAGCGGAACCGGCCGGGGGCGAGCAAAGATTTCTTTGGCTATAACTGCGAAGAGTTCGCCCCCGGCCATGCCAAAGATGAGGACCAGAGCAGAAAAGTCACGATTATTGATAATTAAGGTAAAGAGGGCAAAAGCGCCGAGAATGATCATCGCCGGAGGGCTGGCGAGCCAGGTCAGGGTGGCAAAGAAGAGATCAGTCCAGGGATGGTGTAAAATTGCCAGGAGATCGTAAGTGCGCAGGTCCAGTTGAATTAAATCACTGGAAAATTGGATGCTGTGCCCAAACCAGGCAAAGAGGGTGGCAAAGAGGATGCTGATGATTAAACCGATAGTGAGACAGATGCCGCTGGCATGTTCGGTCGTAAAGCGTTGGCTGAGAAAGTAGCAGAAGCGAGGATGACGCTGACTGAATGATTGCACTGCCGGAGTCCGCAGCAATTCCTGCCAGCGAGCTACGATCTTCACGCCGGCTCTTTGGGCAATTTTCCCGAGGATAGGGAGGAGATAACGCCAGAAAAGGGCATTCAGAATAAAGATAGTGGCCAAAAAGAGGAACAACAGGCTGAAACGGCCGCTCCAGACCTGCACCATTTGCCAGCTCGCGCCAAAGATGTAGCCGAGCCCCGGCGATGCAATCCCCCAGAGTACAGAGCTGACCAGGGCGTACGAAGTAAAGGCGATGGGATTCATCCGCGCACTGCCGGCAATAAACGGAATAAAGGGGCGCAAAAAACCGACAAAACGGCCAACAAAAACGCTCTTTCCCCCATGGGCGGCAAAGTAAAGCTGTCCCTTTTGCAACAGGTTTTGACGCCGTTTGAACCAGGGGCGTTGCATGATTGCCCCCCCGGCTCTAGCCCCGATGACATAGCTGATGATGTCGCCGGCGAAGCTGCCGATCGCACTGGCAATGATAATGGTGACAATATCACCTTTACCGTTGGCAGCGAGAAAACCGGCACCGACAATCAGCAGGCCACCCGGATAAAGGATGCCGATAAAGGCCAGGGAATCGACAAAACACAGAAGTCCGACGATGAAATAATAATACCCACCGATCGGAATCCAGCTGATGATATTATTAAGCCAGGCTTCCATGGTCAGTGATTCCTTGAATCGGATTAACTGGCAAAGCGTGCATGCCAGCGCTCAAAAGTGGCGAGATTTCCGGCGCCGAAACGCGCCACACTCTGACGTACACGTTCGACCTCTTTTTCCCGGATCAATTCCTGCTCTCCCTTGGAAAAGAAAAGATCGGCGTAAGCGATGATGATCTCTTCCAGCGACTCAGGAATTATGTCACGAAGCGGCAGAGGGAGGTGTTGGGCAAGAATATCGGCGGCGCTGAGACCGACGCCGATATGGCGCTCACAGACCAGGGCATGACGTGGCCAGCCTTCGCTTTCGAGGAGTTCCCTCCCCTTATAGCCGTGCGCCAGGTAAGGAAGGTCGCCATGGCAACCAATGGTTGGGGCATGGACAAAGCGGATGCCGATATCATGGAGCAGGGATGCTTCTTCGATAAAGGAAAGATCGAGTGTTTCGCTGCGGGCAAGGCGGCCTGCCACTGCCAAAGCTTTGTCTGCCACAGCCCGACTATGAGCAAAGAGAATCTCCCGCGCCGGATCGCCGGGGGGATAATATTTTTCCAGTAAAGGCCAGGGATTCAAGCGTTTTCATCCCCAGTGTGAAAGTGGCGATGTGTTGCCCGGCGTAATGCCCCTTCCGGATCGATCCCGCCGTCCCGCGCCACCGCCACCAGCGCAAAGAGGGCTTCCCCCAGCGCTTCGTCGCTCATCCCTGCATACAACGCTTGAACGGTTGTTGCGCAATTGGCTAGATTTTCGCTTGAATTTGGCCAGACTCTCCCGCTGCGAGCACTCTTTTCGATCAGTTTCCGGGTTCGCAACAAGGCCGGGAGACTGCGCGGGATACTCTCCAGCAGCGTGCGTTCGCTCTCTCCGCGCTGTGCCTTCTCGCCAGCCTTGACCTTCTCCCACTGCGCCGTCAAATCATCCTGATTTTGCAGGGTAACATCGGCAAAGACATGAGGATGGCGGCGGATCAATTTGTCGCTGATGGCATTGGCGATATCTCCGACATCGAAGGCGCCGCGTTCAGAGAAGATGCGGGCATGAAAGACCACCTGCAGCAGAAGATCGCCGAGTTCATCGCAGATCAGCGCCGGATCGCCTGCTTCAATCGCTTCAATCGTTTCATGCGCTTCTTCCAGGAGATAAGGGACCAGACTTTCCGGTGTCTGCTCCGCATCCCAGGGACACCCGCCCGGGGAACGCAGGCGATCCATGATTTCAATGAGACGCTGCAAAGCACTCAGATTTTTGTCGAGGGTCATGATTTTTATCCAAGGGTAAAATGAAGCTCTCTTTTAGCGTAGCAGGCAAAAAAGCGCAAGACCCCGGGAAGAAAGACCTGTCTCATTCTCGCATATAAAATTTTGTTAAAGGCAGGGGAGAAGGGATAGGAAGTAACAGAATGTTGGAGGTTTAATTGACAGGAATGTACGTAAGGCTGCCGACGGGGCTTGTAAATTCTCCTCGAATGATGTTTTGAGAACCGTAAGGGATGCCGTAGAATTCATTATTTACAATATCTCCCATGACCCACTTGCCGGTGGAAGTCGGCCCCACCCCAGGAATGGACGAACGGGATGCGATCCCGGCTGCAGGATCTATCGTCAGGATATCAGCAGATGTGTACGGGACAGTGTAGATCTTGTTGTCCGGACCGAGGATAGCCTCTGACCACCCTGATCCGGAAAGATCCGTTCCCATAGTGCTGAGAGAAGCTGCATTGGTGACAGGATCGATAATCAGAATGGCGGGGGAACCGGAGTAAGGAATGGCATAGATTTTTCCATTCGGTGCGAGAATCCCGTCCGCATATCTGTGAAGACTGGTAAGTTTTGCTCCCATATTACTACGGGAAGCAGTTCCTGAGGCAGGGTCAATGATAAGAATGTTCAAGGCATCACGGGGAACGCCATAAATCTTGCCATTGGTTGCGAGAACACCTCCCGACCACTTATTGTCACCGGTCAGACTCACCCCCATCGTACTGCGAGTTGCGGTTCCCTTCGCCGGATCAATGATAAGGATGCTGGTTGAATCCCGGGGGATAGCATAGATTTTGTTATTCGCGCCCAAAACTGCTCCTGCCCATTTTTTACTATCACTGAGATCCAGGCCGAAGTCGGTGCGAACGGCTGTTCCGGCGAGCGGGTCAATAATCAGAACATCGGCAGCATTATAAGGGATACAATAAATCTTGCCGTCCGGGCCCAGGCATCCACTCGCCCACTTATTGGCGCCGGAAATATTTGCCCCCATTGTACGGCGCGTGGCGCTGTTGTTTTCCGGGTCGATAATGAGGATGTCCTCAGCTTCAAAGGGGATACCGTAAATCTTGTTGTCCGGTCCTCTGACGCCGCCCCACCATAGCGTATCATTTTCCGTGATACTGACGCCAAATTGTCCAATCGTGACGGAGAGATTTTTTGCAACCGGAGAGATGGCGGCACTGTCCTCTGTGCTATCACCACCCCCACAAGCAATCAGACTTAAAAATGATACAAAACAGAGAATGCCCGTTTGAATTTTCATCATCTACTCCAGAAGCACGTAGAATTTACCCGTTTGTCTCTAACTAGAATTAAACAGGTTAATTTTACGGTCGCAATCATCTGAAGGTCTGAAAAAACAGGAAAAAGTTGGATAGAATTTCTCCATTGAAAGTTTGAGTCAGTTCTTCTTTGGCGATGAAGAGTCTGAACAGACGCTTTACCTGTAACGAGAGAGTTTTATATGGCACCGGTTTTCTCACCCTGTTAGTCTGAAACAGGAGGTAGCGATGAAGAGTGATGCAATTGGATCCATGAACAAAGTCGATGTGGTTATTGTCGGTGCCGGAGCCTCCGGCCTTTTTTGTGCCGTCGAAGCGGCCCGGCGTGGCCGGCAGGTTGTCATTTTCGATCACGCGGCCAGTCCCGGGCGTAAAATTCTCGCTTCGGGCGGAGGGCGCTGCAACTTTACCAATTATGAGGTCGATGCCACTCACTTTCTCGGGGCCAATCCACATTTCTGCAAATCGGCCCTGAGCCGTTACAACCAGTGGAACTTTCTTGAATTGGTCAAGGAGTACAAGATTCGCTTTCATGAACGGGAGCATGGTCAGCTCTTCTGTGACCAAAGCGCCAGCGAAATCCTGGCGATGCTCCTTGATCAGTGTCATAAAACCGGCGTCCGCATCCTCACCAGCCAGAGCATTGCCGATATCGAAAGAAGCAGGGAAGGGGAGTTCGTCATCAGCGCCAACAAGTTCCGCTATGCTGCCGATTCGCTGGTCATCGCCAGCGGCGGACTTTCGATGAGCACCCTCGGCGCCTCCGATTTCGGTTACCAGCTGGCAAAGAAGTTCGGACACAGCATTGTCGCGACCCGGCCGGGGTTGGTTCCTCTGACCCTT
>DIKR01000077.1:1899-3452 GCA_002424625.1 Desulfuromonadaceae bacterium UBA5613 | reverse complement strand
GAGGTCTCCTTCACCGAAAATCTCCTCTTTACCCACCGTGGCCTGAGTGGACCGGTGATTCTGCAGATCTCGAACTACTGGCACCCCGGCGATTCAATCACTATCGACCTCCTCCCTGGCAGCGACCTGCTGGAGGAGCTGAAAGAGGCAAAGAGACTTCATCCGCAGCGGCAGCTGAAGTCTTTCCTGCTGAAGAAATTACCGAGTCGGTTGGTCTTGGCTTTATTCAGCGAACAGCTGCTAGCCCGCCCGTTGCAAATAATCGCGCAGGAGAATTTAGTCCCGGTCTTTCGGCAGTTGCAGCAATGGGCCCTCCGGCCGGCGGGGAGTGAGGGCTACAAAAGCGCGGAAGTGACCGTCGGCGGCGTTAATACCGCTGAAATCTCTTCGAAAACGATGGAGAGCCGCAAGGTCTCCGGGCTCTATTTTGTCGGGGAGGTTCTCGATGTTACCGGCTGGCTAGGAGGGTATAATCTGCAGTGGGCCTGGTCATCGGGATGGTGCGCAGGGCAGTACGTTTAGTTCCATAGATACCGTTACGGTTCATCAACGCGACGCCTGGCAACGGTCGGCGCCTTCCGGGCCAAGTTTTCTCAGGTATTCTCAGCGTCCTCTGTGTTCTCTAGTGAGCAAAGCGAACGGGCGAGAGACAAAGCCTTCAACGCGACATTCTGATTAAAACCCTACCTCATCTTCTCCGACGACTTCTCATTCTTTGCCGATTGTGTCACAAAACTTCATTTCCACAATCAGATGGAGACCTCTTGGGGGTTAACGGCCTTAAATTCTGAATGTTACCTTAAAGGATGGCGTCAATTCCTTTGCGATGAATCACGTTCAGCAGCACCAGCACTGCTCCGGTAGGATGCTTTATCCCTCGTTCCAATTGGGAGACGTATCCGACAGTTAAGTTGAGATATCGGGCAAAGACCGATTGGCTCATGTGCGCTTGCTCACGTATCATGCGAATGTCTTCAGCCGTCAGTGGTTCAATAACGGGTTTATCCTTCATTTCGAGGTGCCGCATGGTGATTTTTTCGTAAGCGGCTTCTCCCAGGATACCAACATTGTTCATGTCCTTGGCAGTTTCAAGCAGTGCTTCGGTCAGTCGGCTCGTTTTTTTATTATTTGTCGTCATAGCTAACCTCACTTACTAGCCCTTCATTGATTGCATGTTCGAGATGTTCTTGATTCGCCTCAAGCCATGCGGCACCGATTTCTCGAAGTGTTTCCAGTTCGTCCGGCTCGATGTTGTCCCGCTCGTTTTTCGCAAAGCCGTAAAGAAATACAGCCATATTGCCGGAGCGATATCCAATTAATAGCCGAAAACCACCCGAACGGCCTTGTCCGGTTCTCGCCACTCGTTGCTTGATTATCCCACCGCCTAAGTCGGCGTCCACAAGCCCACGTTCAGCGCGTTCGATGGCGGCGCACAAACTATGGTCCCCAATTCGCTCCTGCTTCGCATAACGCATAAACCACTTTGTTTTGAAAAGTCGCACGACCCCTCCTGATACTACAAACTATAGCACTATGAATTATATAAATCAACG
>DIKR01000077.1:0-1875 GCA_002424625.1 Desulfuromonadaceae bacterium UBA5613 | reverse complement strand
TCAACATGGAAGCCCATTGACCCCATTTATATCTGCCCCTTTTCCTTTACGTTCAGGGCCGCAAGTTCCAGCCCATGAGGAGGAGGATGTTCGCGCTTGCCGCCGCGCCGGGCCACGAGTTTGTCGAAGCCGTAGACGACGAAGGTGAGGTGCTGAGGAGGCTTTAGAGGATGATCATCAGAGGAAACCTATCGCCGGAGTAAGATTACAAAGACTCGGGTAAGTCGAGCCACAATTCCAGGAGGCTACTGTACATCTTTAATCGCTCGACCACACTCTCCACCGGCGCCGCAAAGATCGCTTCGTAGATGAATTCATCGGCCGCAGGGTCCATGGAAAACCACCTATAAGCATTGAGAACTAGAAGACAACCCTCCCGTACTTGAGTTCTCCGATAACAGCAAGCAAACACAAAACTCCAAAAAGTATACAAATACTACCAATAATTTTTGCTGGTATCCCTTTGATTTGTTTGTTATTCGATAAAGGGATCCCCTTTTTGGTGAAGCCAGAAATGCCAAGTCGAAAAGATCCATAAGCAAGAAAACTCAACATTAACAATCCAGTCAAAGTAGCCATCGCGATCACCTCAGAGATAGAATTTATTAAACTCTTCGTCGCCGTCGCCGTGAATGGAGAACGAAGCACCCCGGCTGTCAGCTTTCACGTGGTTGATACACCGCAGACAAAACCTTTTTGTTCAGCGCGTCGGGTTGATGCTGATCGGGAACGTAAATAAGTAGTATTTGTCCGCCGGGAGTTGTTTTTGTCTTTTCTATAATTGCATCTTTCCACGATTGCATCGACTCTTTCAGTCGAGCCTCCGCACTGAGGGTGACAATGAATTCGGTGCAGTTCTGACAACTGTATCCTTTTCGTCTTCCGTAGTCGTGACCGGAAAAGGCGGCGGGACCTCCGCAAAGTGGACAGTCTTGAATTGGCATTTCGATTCTCCTTTGAAATTTATTTCAGATTATTGTTTTCTCTGTAGTGTTCTAAATCAGGCAAGCATGAGCACCCATTTTCCCCTAGCGAACTGCTTAAATTCTGATTTTTATGGACTTCTTAATCGCATTGATTGTTGGTTCGAGGAGGTTTTTCTGGGCTGCGTCACAAGTCAACGTGGCTTTGATCAACTTATCACCTAAATAGATATTGTAGCTGACGACGTTCAGTGTGCGGTCAGTTCTGATCTGTTGATAATCGGTCCGGATAGCTATATATCCTGATATTCCCTCTTTGACCATTTTTATGCGTGATATACGAGTTTTCCCGTCCCCAGATTTTTCAATAATTGGGCGAACAGCCTTGTATGCCTTGTCTGCCTCGACATCAAGCGCCGACTGAGTCATAGATTTAATGTTATTCTGAGAGGCAGTTTTTCCTATTTTGACAGTCACGTTCGCGCTAGCCGCTACTATGCCAGAGTCGTCTTCATAGTAATTTGCAGCGATTACGATATCAGCATTACCCTGCTCATTCCCTGTCATAGCCTCTGTACTTGCTCCAAGAGTATCTGTAATTTGTTTGTTTAGAATTTGCCAATGTTTTGGAATTTTGATAGTAATACCGTGTTTGAGATTGTATGTTGTAAAGGCGCTCTGGCTCTCCGCAACCGCACCTCCAGCAACAATGAGTAACGATGTGAGAACAAACCCAACAATCCTCTGAATATTTAATAGCCTCATGACTTAAGCTCCCTTGACTGAATAGTACCGTAGGTGTCGATCCCAAATGGACTTATTATCTTACAACGCAGGTCCCCAAGTTTCGTTCGCTCAAGTGCTAAAAAACAATTCTTGTTCTCCACTCACCCCACCATCGCGACTGAAATCGCACCCCCAGACCAGCCGCTCGCCTGCAAACAAAAACCGC
>DIKR01000005.1:1671-3781 GCA_002424625.1 Desulfuromonadaceae bacterium UBA5613 | reverse complement strand
GAGAAGGGTTCCCTTGAGCCACCACGCAGCAGAGCATTTAATGCCGCAAGCTTCCCTCGCTTGCGCTCGTAACCCATCCAGATCCGCTCCCGGGGATTCCATCGGCGCGGACGATGAAAGAGGAAGAACGTGTCGCTTTTACCGCCCCCGTACTTTTCATTCAACGCTTCGATTCGCTTTCGGACCAGACCCAACAGGGTCCCGTCCTCCGCCATTGTTTCCGCGGGTGCGTCCCGGAAATCAGTCAGCAGACCGAAATGCAGGTTCGCGTCCCGGTTTCCCAGAAACCGTACTTCAAGCGCCTCGACCAGATCCTCGACGTTTTGAGCGCTCGTGATCATGGTCGGGATCACGGCCAGCGTTCGCGATTCAGGCGGAATTCCTCCACTAAAGTCCATTCGCGGCAGCAGGTGAGGTCTGGCCAGTAGCGTTGCAAGCCAGTTTACCAGCGCCACCGCCAGATGACTTGCGCCGAGCAATGAGAGGATACCGGTCAGTGCGAACAGCCAATCCTGTAACCCATTGTCAAGGGTCTTCGCCGACAAGCTCCCAGCGACAGTCAGCGTAATCAACGTTATGGCGCCAAGATAGAGAAACAACGGAAATCGGCAACTCACTTTTCGAAGGGACCTGGAGACAGACCAGCGCACCGGTATCAGTTCTTCGAGGTGCGGCAATCCCTTGTCAATGAGGTAGAATCCAACGTGCGCCGCCCGATCACCGCTGCCTTTCCTGGCCGCACCCTCGCGAGCCAACTGGATCGCTTTGATTGCCACCTCGCTTTCGGACCGCCGGCTCTCTTTCGCTATCTTCTCCACAGCATGACGGTATCTATCGCGGGTGGCAAAATCCATCTTGCCGTAAACGCCGTCCGGATCCTCACACAGGGTGTGCTCGACAACGCTCATCCTCTCGACGAACTCGCGCCAGTCCATCGCTCCCAGAAATCGAAGGCTGCCGATGCTGTTGCTTATGGAAACCTGATCGGCGGCCTGTTGTTGGCTCTCCGACTGCACCAACCGTTCAATGGTCAGACCGGATTCGGAAAGCCGCTGCTCAATCCAGGTGAGGGGCAGCGCCAAAGCGGGACCTTGCCCCTGCAACCGGCGCACAAGTTCCGCGACAAACGAACTCATCATCGGCGTACCCGACCGCGCCATATCCGAAATCACCAGGATCAGGCTTTTAGGGTCTTTCTCTGCGGTCTCCGTCATCTGGTCTGCCCAGTAGTCGGCGCGGTTTCGGTCGATCCTGTCGGCGGCGATCCGGGCTCCAACGCGCCTGAGATTTTCGATAAGTGCCAGACGCAGCATGATAGGGATTGCCCACAATTCCCCTAACTTCAGGCCGGTCACCTTCTGGTAGGCTGTAACAAAACTACTGAGACTTTCCGAATCCACTCGTCCATCGCCGTGTGAGATCGTCTCCAGTGCGATGTCATACACACGCGGGAGTCCAGCCGATGGGCCGTTCTGCAAACGCGGCAGTTCTCGACTGTATCCCTTCGGAAGATGTCGCTTGGCCGTGCGAATCTGTTCTTCGATCAGATAGAAGTTGTCGAGCAGCCATTCCCCGGCCGGCGTAATACGGCGATTCGCCTTGACCGCATCCGTCAGCAGATTGCTGACGTCAATCAAAACTTTTTCATTCTCAGCCAGCCGTATCAGGAGCTGGTTCGGAGTAAGTCCCAAACCCAACTTATGCGAATCTGCCAGGACCTTGCCATGCTGTTTCATCTGCTCGCTGCTGAACAATTCCGATCGCAGCGGTGGCTGGTCGCCCGCGTATTTTTGTGCCAAGCCGTTTCCGAGAAGACTCGCCCACAAATGGGACAGAATACGGGGTATGGTCTTGCTGTTTAAATTCATTGAATTGATAAGAGCTTCCCTTACTCAATCGAGTGTTTTTGATGACACAAAGGACATAATTTCAGCCACAGACAATGCAATGTCTGGTACAAAACACACATCCTGTAATGTCTGAAATTAGCCTATGACAAACGATTGAAGATTGCAATCGACAATCGTTAAAAAAGCACAAGGCAGAGCCAATCGACTCTGCCTCGGAAAGGATGCGGATGCCTATTTCACGACAAGATCATTCCTGACGG
>DIKR01000005.1:0-1471 GCA_002424625.1 Desulfuromonadaceae bacterium UBA5613 | reverse complement strand
GTGTAGCCGCTCACAAACCCCAGCAGCCACAAAATTACCAGTACCACAGACATCGTCCACAACATGTGATCCTCCTTTCTACTTGCTCATTCCCACTGCCAAAGGTTGCATCACCATACCAGCCGGCAGTAATCATACAATCTCTTTGGTCTTGGGCTCGAACTACTCGATGGTCATATTGTAACGTCAAAAAGTTTTCTTGCTCTACCCGACAGATTTTATGGATGGCAACCTTTTCATAATGAGATGACCAGGATCATAAGCAAGTTAATAGCAAAGGGTCTGCCAAGTGCCGAAGGAAAATCAGAACGCTGGATTCATCCTTGAATTACAGGGGATTAGATGAACAGGAAAGAACAGCGGAAACATATGAATGGATTCGTTTGGCCTCAATATTTGGTGGCGCCTCAACATGCTGAGGGAGCCGTTGAGGGAGGTGTACAGTCTAATCGGGTTCTGTTGTCTTCGGCCGGACGATTTTGTGCTTATGCATCCTCGCTCTTAAGGTGCTCGGGTGGAGACCCAGGATCGCAGCGGCCCCGTCCTTTCCCTCGATGCGCCATCGGGTGTCAGAGAGAGCCTTAAGGATCTGGTTTCGCTCAGTCTCTTCCAGGGTCTTCCCGGTGGATGACCATTGGGGGAATGAAATCTCCAGTTTATCTGCCAGTTGCAAGACCGGTCCGGGGCACAAGATCACAGCCCGTTCAAGGACACTTTCCAGCTCCCGGACGTTCCCGGGCCACGGATAATCCTGAAACGCTTTCATCGTCTCCTTCGGGATCGACGTGATCTGTTTCCCCAATTTCCTGGAATAGCGTTCTATGAAAGCCTGGACCATGAGGGGGATGTCTTCTTTTCGCTGCCGCAGGGGTGGGACCGTGATGGGGAAAACATTGAGCCGATAGTAAAGATCCTGCCGAAACCGGCCCTTGCGGACCTCTTCCTCAAGGTTTCGGTTGGTGGTTGCAATGATCCGCACATCGACTTTGACGGTATGGGACGAGCCCAGGCGCTCAAACTCGTTATGTTGAATCACCCGGAGCAGCTTGGCCTGTACCTCCAGCGGCAGCTCCCCGATCTCGTCCAGGCAAATGGTGGAACCGTTGGCGATCTCGAATCGTCCTACCTGCCGGGTATCGGCCCCGGTANNTTCTCCCGGCCGAACAACTCGCTTTCAATTAAATTGCCCGGCAGGGCGGCACAGTTGACCGTGATCAAGGGCCGATCCTTGCGGGGGCCCATGTCGTGGATGGCGGCAGCGATCATATCCTTTCCCGTACCGGTCTCACCGAGGATGAGGACTGTTGTGTTCATGGGCGCTACCTGCTCCGCGCGATAGAGAACATACTTGAGACCATCACTTTGCCCAATGATATTGTCAAGATGGCCCTTCTTCCTGATCTCTTCACGGAAGTAAATATTCTCGGCCTCCAGTTGGTCTTTCAACGTTTTGATTTCAGTCAGAGCCGTC
>DIKR01000142.1 GCA_002424625.1 Desulfuromonadaceae bacterium UBA5613 | reverse complement strand
TGGAGGAGAGAGAGGGATTCGAACCCTCGGTACGCTATTAACGTACACACACTTTCCAGGCGTGCTCCTTAAACCACTCGGACATCTCTCCGCAGGTTTGGCAAATTACACGAAGAGCCTTTTCCTGTAAAGCAAATAGTACGCTCTCCGTGAAAAACCCTTTGCACCTCGATCCATTTTCTCCCGTTTACCTGCACCCGTTTATCCCCTATACTCTCTGTGTAGCTTAACGACACAGTGAAAGCAGGATTCCATGCCGATCAACACCTCTATCCGCCTCGATCAGTTGCGCCTGAAAATCAATTCCTACTCCAAGGAGAATCTTGACGACATTCTCCATGCCCTTCTCGAAGCGATCGCCCTGATCAACCGCCAGGGGCGCTGCCGGCTTTATCTTGAAGATCTGACCGACGGTGTCCTTGCCTGTGCAGCGGCGACGGGCCCCCACGCTGCGGCTCTGCGCGTGACAACCTTTCCCTTGACCAACGCCGACGACCTTGAAGCCCACGCCTACCTGACCCGCACCGGCAACCGGATTGACGATCTCGCGCTGCTCCCCGATGGCGGGACGGAATTTGCCCGGCGGTTTGAAATCCGTGCGACCCTGCTCCTCCCCTTGATCCATCTGGAACGCGGTATCGGTGTCCTCTGCCTCGACAGCAGTCATCCCGGCCAGCTTCCTGCTGAACCGTCCCTGAATCTCCTTCAGAATTTTTTGACCGATGTTGCCCCGATCGTCGATCAGGCACGCAAATACCATCAGCAGCTCGTCCTGGCGCGACGCGTCGATCAGGCCAAAAAGAAAGAGGCGGCGCTGATCATGGTGAAGTCGGCAGTACGCCTGATCGACAAATTGACCCTGGCCTCGGTGCTCATCCCTTCCGCCGGCGCAGAACAGGAAAGCCTGCAGATCGTCGCCTCTTATTCGAAAGAGCGGGAAGCGGCCCTCCTTTACGAGGATGAGCGCCTGATCAGCCTCGGACCGGGGAAATCCCTCCTTTCCCGCTATATCAACCGGCAGGGGATCATCACCGACAACACCCTCCTTCACCCCCTCTATTTCACTGACCTCCCCTCAGAGTCGCTGCAAAAGCGCTATCTTGTTGAAGAACTCGGCCTCAAGTCCCTTTATGTGGTGCCGCGATATGAGCCGCGCACCCGCAAGGTCATCTGCCTGGTTAACTACTACATGCGCGAAGCCCACCTCCTCACCGACTTTGAAAAGGGCCTCCTTGAAGCCCATGCCGAGATGGCGCAGCGAGTTATTCAGGAGATCGGCGATGAACATATCGAGATCAAGGTCCTCGCCGAGATCAACGATCTCCTCAAGGAGAAATACGACAGCCTCGCCCCCTTCCTCACCCGGGTCCTTTCCAAGGCGACGGAACTGATCAACGCCGATACCGGCAGTATCGCTCTGGTACGCGAAGAAGGGGGTGAGCGTTGGCTGGTCGTCGAGGAAGCGGACGGCACCCTGCTCGGCGCCAAGAGCAAAGCCTGGCTGAAGCGCAAGATCCCCCCGAATCGCGTCGGCGGCCTCAATCTGCCGCCAGCAGAGCGGAGCATGACCGGTTACGTCGCTTTCACCGGCCGACCGCACCTGATCACCGATACGCAGGAAGAGAAGCGCAGCGACGGCTTTTATCGGGAGATTACCGAAGCGATCCGCAGCGAGATCGCCGTGCCAGTGATTTGTGACGATGAAGTCATCGCGGTTATCTGTCTCGACAGCCTGCGCCCCCACTACTTTACTGACGAACACCGCCGTATCCTGATGATCATCGAGCGGATGATCTCCCGCCACCTTTCCGACCTGCAACGCATCGAACAGTTGACCACCGAGGTCAACCGCCTGCAGAAGGACGTCGGCTATAAAGACCCGAAGATCTCTTCTTATATCCTCGGCAACATCATCGGCAAATCGGCCAGGGCCAACGAGGTCGTCAACTTCATCCAGACCATCGCTCCGCCCCTCTTCAACCGCATCGCCACCTGGCAGCAGAGCGGCCTGCAGGAAGCGACCCTCGGCCTGCCGTCGATCCTGATCACCGGCGACACCGGCAGCGGCAAAGAGTTCCTCTTTAACAACATCTTTTCGCGCCTCAACGCCATCTATCAGGAGCGGATCAATCCGCGCGGCGAACTGCCGGTGAAGAAGACCAACATCGCTGCCTACAGCGGCGAAATCACCTATTCGGAACTTTTTGGCCACAAACGCGGCGCCTACACCGGCGCGCACACCGACCGCAAGGGAATTCTCGAAGAAGCGCATGGCGGCGTGGTCTTCCTTGACGAAATCGGCGATGCCGACCCCAAGACCCAGGTGCAACTGCTGCGCTTCCTTGACAATGGCGGCTTTGTCCGCCTCGGTGAGAATACCACCCGCTACGCCCGCGTCCTCCTCATCGCCGCCACCAACCGCGATCTCAAAGGACTGATCCAGTCCGGCCATTTCCGCGAAGACCTTTACCACCGCCTCAACGAACTGACCATCCAGGTACCGTCCTTGAATGACCGCCGCGAAGACATCCCTGATCTCGCCGTCCACTTCCTCGGCAAACTCTATCGCGTCTACAAAAAACCGGAAGAGCGCGACGAAGACGGTCCGACCCTGAACCGCGGCGCCCAGGCCCTGCTGGCCGCCCACCACTACACCGGCAACATCCGTGAACTGCGCAGCATTCTGCTCCGCGCCCTCTTCTTCCGCAAAGGGCGGAGTGTCAGCGAAGACGATATCCGCTCTATTCTCACTGCCCTTGACCCGCCGCAGTCACAAATGAGCCGCGGGAGCCTGACCAGCGACGCCGCCCGCGAAATCTACCAGCGCATCGTCAAAGGGGAGAGTGACTTCTGGAGCGGCATCTACGAACCCTATTCGGCCAATCGCATCACCCGCGATATCGTCATCGAGATCATCGAAATCGCCCGCGCCGCCGGCGCCGACACCATGCCGAAAAGCGCCGAACTATTGCGCGCCTGTGACCCGCGCAGCGAAGCCGCCGAAGAGAAAAAGACCTTCTTCCGCTACAAGAATTTCCTTTACAAGACCGTGCGGATTGCCTGATGCGCACAGATCTCGACAACTGCGCTGCCCTGGCACATCTCCGTCCCCTCTTCCCGCCGGAACTGTACGACCGGATCTTCCTTGTCGGCGGTGCGGTACGTGACCTTCTCCTTGACAAGGAGAGCGTCGATCTTGATCTCGTCGTTGCCTTGCCGCAAAAGGAGTTGACCACACGGCGCTTCCGGAAGGTAGAGCCGAAGGATGCGCCGCCGATCCTCCTTTATCACTCGGCGGCTGTCGGCAAGGTCGAGGCGACCTGCATCGCTGGCGTCAGCGAATTGGAAAACGATCTGCGCCGCCGCGATTTCACCGTCAATGCCCTCGCTCTCGATCTGGAGGGAACGCTATATGACCCGCTAGGGGGGGTGAACGACCTCAATCTCCGGCAGCTGCGCCCCTGTTCCACCAGCATTTTCAGCACTGACCCGACCCGCCTCTTCCGTGCTTTTCGCTTTGCCGCCGGCGGTTGGACCCTGACCCCGCAGACGATGGCGCTCATCGAGAGTGAAGAGTGGAATGAACGGTTGCAACTGCTGCCGATCGAACGCTTCTCCACCGAGATGGTCAAGGCCCTCGCCCAGCCGCAACCGGACCGCTTCTTTGCCCTGATGCTGCAATTTAACGTCGGCCGCAACCTGCTGCCGGAACTCTTTCGCATGCCGCAGATCCCCGCCGGCCCCCCGGAACATCATCCGGAAGGGGACCTCTTTACCCACAACTGCGAGGTCCTTGCCAGCATGGTGGCACAAAACATAGAGCCGCTCGCCCGCTTCTGCGCCTTCTTCCACGATCTCGGCAAACTTGCCACTAACCCGGCCCTTTACCCCAAACACCACGGCCACGACGATGCCGGCTTTGCCATGGCGCCGGCTTTCTGTAACCGCCTTGCCCTCCCCGCGACCTGGCGCACCGCCCTGGCCTGGTCGAGCCGTCTGCACGGCCCGGCGAATCGCTGGCAGGAAACCCGCGACAGTACCCGCATCCGCATCGCCGCCGGGGCGATCAAGGGGAGGATTGCCGAAATCCTGCCACTCCTCACCGCCGCCGACTGGCCGGAAGGGCCGGGGATGCCCGATTGGCCCCTCGCTTTAGCTGCAGCCCGGCTGTCGAGTGCGCAACTTGGCATTAGCAGCGCGCAGTTGGAGAAGCTCGCGCCGGCAGAGCGCGGTGCGTTGATTTTACAAAAGAGGATCGAGTATTTACGGAGAGTGCGGCGGGAGGATTTGGCTTCCCCTCGCCCTGAGGACCCTCTGGGGCCTAAAGGAGAGGGTGGCCGCAGGCCGGGTGAGGGGGAAAGGTAGGCTATTTAACGCCGTCCCGTCTCTTTCTGCAGATAAGCAAAGACCTCGGCCATGCCGCGTCGAATCCCTTCTTCATCCTTGGGAAATTCGGAAGGGGCAAGTTCGAGAGTAACGGTTTCGTTGTAGGCGGTCTCGCGCAGATGATTCAAGAAACGAGTGAGGGGTAAAACGCCGCGACCGGGGAGGAGGTGTTCGCGGTCGTTGCCATAGTCGGAGAAGTGGATATTGCGCATGCGGCCGCTGTCGTAACATTGATGGAAATCACTGAGAAAATTAGTCTTGCCCGAACCCATGTGGGTAGTATCGAAGGTCAGGTAAAGGTTGTGCCGCAGCATGAAATCGATCAAGCCCACTGTCCGGGCGAGAAGATAGGGATTGATTTTGAACGCCCCGGAGGAGGGCATATTCTCGACCGTCATTACCACCTGCCCTTGGCCGATTTCCTGCTGATAATCCTTGATCGAATTGAACCAGCGCCAAAAACCGAGCTCCATGTTCATCCACGAAGGCGGGTGAAAGTTGACCAAAGGGATGCCGGTTTCCAGGGCGAGGCGGACACTCAGCCGCAACTGTTCCGGCTTGTCCCCCCAACCGTCGAGATCAAAGAAAGGGGCATGCAGAGAATAGATCGGTATGATCTTCTGCAGTTCGCGGATCTTGTTGATAGGGTTACCGGACTGAAACTCCATGCCGATAATGACCTCGACACCATCAAAACCGGTATCGCGGGCAATTTCACAGGCCTGGCTCATCGGCAGAGTATAAAGACTACCCGTCGAAAGGAGGAGTTTCATAGATTCAACTCTCTGCAGAAAAGGCGCGCAAGATCATCTTCAGGGGCTGTGGACCTTTTCGGCAAGATGGCGACGGATCGCATCCGATGGCGGCGGGGTCAGCAGCGAAACGATAATCATCACCATAATCACCAGCGGGGCGCCGATCAGAGCCGACGAAGTCGGCGGCAGCCAGGCGTGCAGCAGCGGGCAGATACTACCGAAAACCAGGGCCGCAAAGGTAATGGCAATGCCGAGGGTCATGCCGGCAATGGCACCATATTTATTGGTGCGATCCCACCAGATGCCGAGGAGGAAGACCGGGAAGAGGGTATTTCCGGCCAAAGCAAAAGCGACAGCAGTAATCTCGGCAATCAGCCCCGGAGGATTCACCGCTGCAAGGACAACAAGGACCGCCAGAACCAGAGTTGCACCCTTGGCTACTTTCATCCGCTGCCGCTCGCTCGCTTCGGGATTGAGGATGCGATAATAGATGTCATGAGAAAAGGCGCCGGCGCCGCTGATAAGCATGCTGGTAATCGTACCGAAGGCGGCCATAATACCGCCGACGGCGAGAATGCCGACCAGCCACGGAGAGACCCCACCCCACTCGGCCGCCTTGATAACGATGACATCGGCAATCTGATGCGCGGCCGCCGCGTCGATCGGCATCTCGCCGCGCAACTGCAACAGTTTGGCAAAGGTGGCAAAGGCCGGTGCGCTCCAGTACAGGAGGCCAATAAAGAAGATCCCCCAGACCACACTCCAGCGGGCGACCCGGATATTCGGCAGAGTATAAAAACGGGAAAGAACGTGAGGGAGGCCGGCGGTCCCGACCATAAGAGTGAAACAAAGGGCGACCCACTCGTAAGGAGTGGCCGACGCCCAGGGCGCAGCGACCTCCGCTCCGCTGAGGCGATTGACTTCACTCAAGGCGGCACCGTAACCGAACTGCGGCAGCAAGCTCCCGTAACCGAGCTTGGCGGAGAGGGCCATGAGCGGAACGAGAAAGGTCAGAAGGAGGACGGCGTAATGGAGCTGCTGGTTACGGGTGGCGCCGAGTGACCCGGAGATGGCGAGATAGGCAAAGATAACACCGACGCCAAGGAGAAGGGCACCCGTGTAGTCGATGCCGAAGATCCAGGCGAAGATCAGGCCGATCCCTTTGTACTGCGCCACGCAGTAGATGAGTGAAATGATGATAGTGATGACCGCCGAGATAAAACGAGCGACCGGGGAATCGTAGCGCGCCTCGACAAATTCGGGGGCGGAGTACTTGCCGAAGCGGCGAATCTGGCAGGCGAGGAGGACAAGAAGGAGGACGTAGCCACCGGTCCAGCCGATGACATAAGCGAGGGCAAAGTAACCCTTGAGATAGAAGATGCCGGCAATGCCGAGGAAAGAAGCAGCACTCATCCAGTTGGAGGCAATCGCGGCGCCGATGCCGATGCGGCCGACAGCATGGGCAGAAACCGGGTAATACTCCCCTTTGCGGGTGCGACTGGCGACACCGACCATAAATGAGACACCAAGGAAGAGGACCAGTATCAGCAGGGGAACGAGCTTGAATTCGTTTTCCATTACTGCTCCTTCCGTTGCCGGTAGCGCTCAGTGAGGCGATCCACCATAAGATTAAAAAGGAAACAGATCAGGATAAACCAGACGATGAGGAATTGCCCGGTAAACCAGTACTCGAAGGGGAAGGAGAAGATGGTGCGACTGGTCAAGGGCCCGCTGCCGTTGACGTCGGCCTGACCAGAATAGATCAGGAACTGAAAGCCGAAAGTCAGGAGCGCCCAGGCGATCAAGGCAATCCAGATATAGATAACCTCGCTGCGCATGAAGCCGGCCTTCGGGCGAAAAAAGTTGACCCGGTAATCCTGCGGACTGGGGGGGCGATTGAATTCTGGACTGCTCACGGGCATCGGCTCCTTTTAAGCATTGCAAATAAATTCTTCCAATTATAACGGGGGAAGGCGGCAAATGTAACCATGTTTTTCGCCACGAGGAGAAAGTCAGTTCCTGGCAGCCGGTAGCGGGCAATCGCGCGCCTTGTGACTTGCCGGGCAGAATGCTATAGTCGCCGCCACTTGTTCCCGATTTCTCCCGTAAAAATCCCCTTCTCCCCAGGTTGATGATGTCCAGAACCGAAACAACTTCGCCCCCCCTGAGTGCCTCCCTGACCCCCGCCGTCGCTGCCGACCTCGCCATGGCGATTCGCGAAGCCGGTGGCAATGAGGTCTTCTTTCTCGGCCGCACAGCAAAGGATTTGACCGTCAACGCCGTCGAGGTCCTGGCGCGCGGCTCGAAAGAGGCGGTGCCGGCGATCCTTTCAGGCTGCCGCTATGGCGACGTTGTTATCCACAACCACCCCTCTGGGCGGCTCCATCCCTCCAAGGCTGATCTGAACATTGCCGGCCAGCTCGGCGCTCTCGGCGTCGGTTTCTTTATTATCGACAATCCCGTCAGCAAGGTTTACCGGGTGGTCGAGCCCTTTGCCCCGCGCACGGAAGTGGCGCTGGAGATGGCGACGATTGCCGGAATTCTCGGCCCCGGCGGCGCGGTAGCGAACGCCCTCCCCGACTTTGAGGACCGCCCGGAACAGCTGCGCATGGCCTTCCATGTTGCCGAGGCCTTCAACCACGGCAAACTGGCAGTGATCGAAGCCGGCACCGGCACCGGCAAGAGCCTTGCCTACCTCGTCCCCGCCCTCCTCTGGGCAAAACAGAATGAAGAACGGGTCGTAGTTTCGACAAATACCATCAACCTGCAGGAACAGCTGATCCGCAAGGACCTCCCCTTTCTCCAGCGCGCCAGCGGCCTCGACTTCCGTGCTGTCCTGGTCAAGGGTCGCAACAACTACCTCTGTCTGCGTCGCGCCGAGACGGCCAGGACCGAGCCGGGGCTCTTTGACAGCGAAGAAGTCGCCCATCTCGGCGCCCTGCTGGAGTGGGCAAAAGCGACCAAAGACGGCGGCAAGGATGAACTCACCTTCCTGCCGCCGGAAGGCGTCTGGGAAGAGATCTGCTGCGAAGCTGACCAGTGCGGCCGCGCCAGCTGTCCTCACTATTCACGCTGTTTTTTTCACAAAGCCCGCCGGCAGGCCGCACAGGCCGACCTCCTGGTCGTCAATCATGCCCTCCTTCTCGCCGATCTCGCCCTGCGCCAGGAGACCGACAATTACAGTGCGGTTGCCGTCCTCCCCCCTTTTGCCCGGATCATCCTCGACGAAGCGCATCACCTTGAAGATGTGGCGACCCGCTACTTCTCCACCCAGGTCACCCGCTTCTCCTTTGCCCGCGTCCTGGGTCGCCTGCGCCATCCGCGTAAAGCCGAGAAGGGATTGATCCCGCGCTTTCTCGACACCATCGCCCGCGAACTGCCGGACAGCAGCGACGTCCTTTACCGCGACCTCTACGCCCGCTGCGAAACGCTGCTGGTCAGCCGCCAGGAGTTAGCGGAGAAAGCCATTAGCGAACTCGAACGGATCGGCGAACTTCTCGCCGCGGCACTGGGGAAGAAGATCGAAGAACGGGAAGAGATCCGCCAGCGCGCCATCCCCCCCTTCAGCGAATCGCTGGCGTGGAGTGAAACGCGGGATGCGGTACAGCAGCTGGCGCAGCAGAGCGGACAGCTGAGCAAGGAGTTGCGTGAACTTCTTAAGGCTTGCAAGGAGATTCCCGACGAGGCAGCACCAAAGATTTCTTCAGTCCTCACCGATCTTGTCGGCATCGAAGCGCGCATCGCCGGCGTCACCGCCGATCTCTACGCCTTTATCGCTGATCAGGAAGGGAGCTGCATCTGGTTCGAGATCGCCCTGGGACGCATCGGTCGCGGCAAGGGGATCGTCACCCGCCTCTGCACCGCCCCCCTCGAGGTCGCTGCCGGACTCAACGCCGCCCTCTTCGATCGTTTCAAGACGGTAGTGATGACCAGCGCCACCCTCACTGTCGCCACCTCCTTCTCTTACTTTGCGCAGCGCACCGGCCTTTCCCTCTCCGAACCGCGCCGCCTCGCCGAACTCGAACTCGATTCCCCCTTTGACTACGCCCGGCAGACGCTGGTCGCCGTCCCCGCCGACCTCCCCGAGCCGGGGAACACCCTTTATGCCGACCAACTCCGCGATCTTTGCGAACGGGCGATCGTCGCCGCCGACGGCCGCACCCTGGTCCTCTTTACCTCCTACACTTTATTGCGCCGCATCCATGGCGAACTCGCCCCGACCCTAGAGGCGCGCGGCTATCGCTGTCTGCGCCAGGGGGAGGATACCCGCCACCGCCTGCTGCGCGCCTTTATCCACGATCCGACCAGCGTCCTCTTTGCCACCGACTCCTTCTGGGAAGGGGTCGATGTGCCGGGCCGCGCCCTCGAACAGGTGATCATCACCCGCCTCCCCTTCAAAGTACCAACCGAGCCGGTCCTCGAAGCCCGTGCCGAGGCAATTGCCGCGGCCGGCAAGGATCCCTTCATGGACTACACAGTGCCGCAGGCGGTGATTCGTTTCAAACAGGGGTTCGGGCGGCTGATTCGCCACCGGGAAGATCGGGGGGTGGTGCTGATTCTCGACAGCCGCCTGGTGCGCAAGGGCTACGGCCGCATCTTCATGCGCTCACTGCCGGTGCAGACACGGGTGCTGGCGCAGGGAGAGATCCCCGCCGCAATTCGGGACTTCTTTGCGGCGGAGAAAAAATAGGAGGGCGTTACTGGCGAACGACGCAGATGACGATGATCTGACGGTCAATATTCTCTTGACGAAAGAGGTTGCTCGCTTCCACCGGTCCTGGCGCTTCGATGACTTCACTCTTCATTTCGCCGGCTTCTTCGTAGGTCACTTCGTATAACGGCATGGATTCTATGTCTTCCTTTCAACAGTCATTTTGCGACAAACTATATAGCATAAACGAACCCGATTTGGCGACAGAGTTCTTGCCAGCTGCGCGCCCGCCGGTGTAGACTGCCGCCGTTCTTCAACATTACCCTGCTCCCCGTGAGGCCCATGTTTAGTAAAATCCGCCATCTGCTGGAGATGATCAAGTTCTCCCATACCATCTTCGCTTTCCCCTTCGCCCTGATGGGGGCGACCCTCGCCGCCCTCGCCAACGGCCAGCCGCCGACCGCCGCCCAGATCGGCTGGATCTGCCTCGCCATGGTCGGGGCGCGCAACGCCGCCATGGGGCTGAACCGCATCATCGACGCCCGCATCGATGCCGAAAATCCCCGCACTGCGGGCCGCCAGATCCCCGCCGGGATCATCTCCCGCGGTGAAGCGTGGATCTTTGTCGCCGGCTCGACCCTCCTCCTGTTGGTCGTTGCCTGGCAGCTCAACCCACTCTGCTTCTACCTGTCGCCGCTGGTCCTCGCCTTCTTTATCCTTTACGCTTACTGCAAGCGTTTCACCTCCCTGGCGCATATCGTCCTCGGCATTTGTCTCGCCGGCGCCCCTCTCGGCGCCTGGATCGCCCTGCGCAGCACGGTGGAGTGGCCGATTTTCGCGCTGGCACTGGCGGTGCTATTCTGGGTCGCCGGTTTCGATATCTTCTACGCCCTGCAGGATCTCGACTTCGATCGCAAAAAAGGCCTGCACTCGATCCCGGTCCGCCTTGGCGAGAAAGGGGCGATCCTCCTCGGCAAAATTCTGCACGGGCTGATGGTCGGACTCCTCCTCCTGCTGCCGCAAGGCCTCCCCCTCGGGATGATCTACTATGCCGGCATCGGTGTCATCAGCCTGATGATCGCCTGGGAGCATCACCTCGTCAAACCCGGGGACCTGTCCAAACTCGATGCCGCCTTCTTCAATATGAACGGCTACATCAGCGTGACGATCTTCTGCTTTACCCTGGCGGATGTGTTGATTTGATGTTTCATCCCCCCTTTGACAAAGGGGGGCAGGGGGGATTTGCCCGATACGCAGGAGAAATCCCCCTCAATCCCCCTTTGTCAAAGGGGGAGGCCAAACGGAGAATAAACCATGAAAAACATCGTAGTTGCCATCTGCGGAGCTTCCGGATCGATCTACGGCCTGCGCCTGGTTGAGGAACTGTTAAAAGCGGATTGCCGCGTCACCCTGCTGATCACCGATGCCGGTCGCCAGGTGCTGCACTACGAAACCGGTCTTGACTGGCCAACAGATGTCGAAATAAGCCGCGAACTGATCCGCGCCCACTTTTCCAGCGATAACCTCAAGTACTATGCCAATGACGACCTCTTCGCTCCGGTGGCAAGTGGCACCTCGGCTCCGGATGCGCTGGTGGTCGTTCCCTGCTCGATGGGGACCCTCGGAAGGATCGCCAGTGGCGCCGGCAGCAATCTCATCGAACGGGTCGCCGATGTCGTCCTCAAGGAACGGCGCGAACTGCTCATTGTCCCGCGCGAAACCCCCTTGAGCTCCATCCACCTGCGTAACCTTTTAACCCTTGCCGAATGCGGCGCCAGGATCATTCCGGCAATGCCCGCCTTCTACCGCCAACCGCAGACGGTCGCTGATCTCGTCGACTTTGTTGTCGGCAAGATTCTCGACAGCCTGCGCATCGACCACACCCTCTTCGTCCC
>DIKR01000108.1:6327-8087 GCA_002424625.1 Desulfuromonadaceae bacterium UBA5613 | reverse complement strand
AGCAGAAAGGTCGCGGCCGGCGCCAGAATCGCGCTCAGTTTGGGCATCATTTCTTCCCTTGGGACACCGCTGGCGCCAGAAGCGTCGGGTCGAGAAATCGGTCGAGATCGACCGGCTTCTTGAGCAGATTCAACTCCAGGGCGTAACGCTGCAACTCCTCAACCTCGTTGCGCTTGAGCCGCAACTCACCGTAGGTGGCGTCGTGACTGAGGGCCAAGGCAAAGGTCTTTTCATCGATATTCATGTATTTGCGGGCAATGGTGATCGCCTCACTGCGATTGGCGTCGATGAACTTGCCGGCGTCGGCGAAGCTGGTCACGTATTCGCGCACAGCTTCCGGATACTTTTTCTTGAAGGCAGGGTTGATCACCAGGCCGCAGCAGATGTAGTCAGGCCAGATCTCTTTGGCATTGAGCAATTCCTTGCCGAAGCCGGACGAGACCGCCTTGCTGCCGAAGGGTTCGGCGACGATGAAACCCTTGATATCGCCGCGCGCCAAAGCAGCCGGCATGTCAGGGGGCGGCATTTCGATCCACTCCACATCTTTGAGGGACAACCCCTCCTTTTTCAGCGCCTGGGAAAGCAGGATATTGTGCGCCGACATGCGGTGCGGGATCGCCACCCGCTTCCCTTTGAGATCCTTGACCGAGTTGATCTCTTTGGCCACGGTGAGGATGTCGCCGTGACGATGACTCAAGGCCACCACCGACTTGGGGATGCCGCGTTCGGCCCCGGCCAAGGCGAGGACCAGTAGTTCGGAGACTGCCTGAACCTGGCCGGAGTTGTACGCGTCAAGGAGTTCCGGCCAGGAGCTGAACTTTACGACTTCGGTTTTGAGGTGTTGGTATTTGCCGGCATTGAGCTGGTCAGCAACCACCACAGCCAGAGAATGAGTGATTGGCAAATAACCGATCTTGAGGATCGGAAGATCGGCGGCAGCGCTTTGTCCGGCCGGCAGGAGCAGGCTGAGGAGGAGCGGCAGAGTGGCCAGGAGCTTGGGAATGCTAGTCATGGGAATGGTCCTTCATATCGGGATGGTGATGAGGATGTGTCGTGTTCTGAAGCTGCTGCGTTGAGTGGCGCACGTTGGTCGGTGCGGCGGCCGACTGCCAGCCAAGGGCGGCACGGCGGGTGTCGAAATCGGCGACAATGCAGTGCGCGAGAGCGACTGGATCGGGATTGACAACCATGACCGCTCCAAGGAGCGTCTGGGTATCTTCAAAGAAGAAGCGAGCGACCTTATCCGAGCCGGCGAAGGGCGGGGCGATGCAGTGGTAGGAGTTGAGCCCGAGCAGACGAAAACCCATGGCCGCGCCCAGCCCTTTCTCGTTCGACCACTCCGGGCTGGAAAAAGCGAACGGCAGTCGCTTAAGCGGCTCACCGGCAGCGTTGGAGAGCGCGCGAAAGAAGGCCGAGGCGCGGGCGTTATCAAGGCATTCCCCCATGTGCCAGACCGGCGGCAATTGGTGGGGAGCAAGAGTGACAGTGAGTCCAGGCCCAGCGGCAGCCAGCGCTTCGGGGAGGCAGAAGCCGAGCTTGAGCAGGGCGTAAGCGGCGCAGCCGTTGGTCAATGGCAGGATGTCTTGGGCGATCAGTTCGTCGGCGACCTTGACCACCGCCTCTTCGTAGACCACCTTGGGGTTGTTGCAGCCGACCAGGTTGACCACCCCGCGAATCCGGCCGCTGCGCAGATGTTCGAGGAGGACTTCGGCGCCGCCGAAGGTGGCGAAGATGTTCTCCACGGAGAAGCCGACCTCCGC
>DIKR01000108.1:4399-6269 GCA_002424625.1 Desulfuromonadaceae bacterium UBA5613 | reverse complement strand
ATGCGCTCGGCAAGTTGATCGGCCTGATCGAGGTTACTGTGGTGATGATCGAAGGCGATGTGCTCGGCGCCGGGGAGGCGGGCCGAATCGCTGGTCGTGACGACGCGGGTATGGAAGCAGGCGGCGACATCCATGATGCCGGGAAAGACATCCTGCACGTCCGCCACCCAGAGATCGATGGCGCCGGTGGCGAGGGCGAGTTCGGCACCGACAGCGTTGGTCAGCGGCGTCACTTCGCCAAACTTGGCCAGGGCGCCATGTCCGGAGCAGCAGATGCCGTAGAGGCGGATGGTGCTGGCCCCCGCTCCCTGCGCGGCCGTGATCAAATCAGGACGACGGCTCGCCTGCACGATGGCAGCGACCAGAACCGGCGAATGACCATGCACCGCGAGGTTGACCGTCTCGATACTGATAGCGCCAAGGTTGGTGCTGATACGGCTGCGTTGGGGCAGGCCGTAGAGGCAGTCCATGGCGATACTGGAACCAACGACGCTGCTCCAGGCAAAGGCCAGCCCGCAGCGCAACATCTGGCGGGCAACGTTCTCCCAGTCGCCGTCGGTGCCGGTGGTAGTGCGGTGCAGCGCCTCGAAGACCTCGTGATAGGCGCCGAGAGGGAGGATGTCGAGTTCCTTCCACAGTGCCAGGCGCTCCGGCGGCGCCATCGCCTCCAGGGTGCGGTGGGGCCCCGGCAGGGTACGGCAGAGATCGTCGAGGAGGATCATGGCGATCTCGCCGGCCAGCGCTTCGGTCGTCTTGGCTGCGTCGAAGATACCAAAGGCTTTGGCGGTGGCGACGATCTTCTCCGGACCGAGAAGGGGCAGGTTCAAGTCCCCGTCAGCCGCTCCCTTGAGAGCCAGCATTACCTCGCGACCACGAGCGCCGTGCGCCGCCGTCCCTGCCGCTGTCCAGCGCAGCAGATTGCGGGCGACGATCAGATGAGCATCGGCTCCGCAAACACCACGGGGTGCTTTGGGGGTGATCCGGCACGGACCCATGTGACAATTTTTACAGCAGGTGCCACTCAATCCGAAGCCACAGAGCGGTTTTTGTGCGTCGAAACGGTCAAAGGTTGTCTCGATGCCGGCTTCCTGCATATGTTGCAGCATGGTACGAATAGAGGAGTCCGGGGTACGGGCCAGGACATCAGCCTTACCGGGAAAGTGATACTTGGTGGTCATAGCCTACACCTTGACTGGAGGAATTTACTGGGGGGATTTCAAAAATTAACGACTTAATAACTAGGATAAAATATTTAGCAAATACTATTATTTCAGTCAATAAAAAATATTCTATTACTCAGCAGACTAGTGTTGAGTTTTCAACATCTCACTGATACCAGTCACCGTAAGTTAAATGCCGGTCAATTCAACCTCCGTTCGGCTCGGCTTACGTTCCAGTTAAAACTACAACCGGCTAGATCGATAAGATGGCGGCCGAAAATCGGTCGCCATCTGTAAAAAATTCTTGCGCTGTTGTACTTGATGTCGATGATAAAGTAGATAAGGAGAATCGACCAGGAAAACGGCTCAGCTCACTTGATAACTGTCGATCGGCCGTTCACTTCAATGGTGATGTGGACCAGTTCCTCGTGGATGCTTAACTCTTCCTTGAAGTGGTCAGGACTGACACCTTCTGCCGTAAACAGGGAAAGAATGCAAGCGTATTTCCCCTTCCCCACCTGCCACACGTGCAGATCGCTGATCTCTGCCTGAATCGGGCAGGAAGCAATGACTTCTCGAATTTCAGCCACGATCGGAGCATTCATGTCGGCATCCAGCAGAATGCGTCCGGTATCCCGCAACAGTCCATAGGCCCAGACCGCAACCAGCCCGGCACCGGCAATACCCATTACCGGATCGAGCCAGTCAGC
>DIKR01000108.1:3833-4202 GCA_002424625.1 Desulfuromonadaceae bacterium UBA5613 | reverse complement strand
TGATAATGGATCGGAGCGGGAGTGATCAGCCGTTCCACAGACTGAAAGAGCATCGTCCCGGCAACCAGCACCAGACAGATCGCACTGGTATAGCCCCCCAACACCTCGATCTTCCAGGTACCGAAAGAGAACCGGGAATCGTGGGCAAAACGCCTGGCCGCGATGTAGGCCACAAGCGAAAGACCGAGTGCCAGAGCGTGTGAGCTCATATGCCAGCCGTCCGCCAGCAGAGCCATCGAGTTATAGACCCAGCCCCCGACAATCTCGGCGATCATCATCAATGCCGTCAGCACAACCGCCCAGCGCGTGTTCCTTTCAGCTAGCGGATTCCCCTCATCAAAGACGTGAGAATGCCGCCAGTCTTCCGGA
>DIKR01000108.1:0-3766 GCA_002424625.1 Desulfuromonadaceae bacterium UBA5613 | reverse complement strand
AAACTATGTTGCCTACTGTTTGGAGATTTTTTCGTAAAACCCGCTGACTTTAACTTTGACGGTCACGGGTTTATCCCCACGATTACGCCAAAACCAGCCGTGGGTTCCATCGAAAGGGGCAACAAAAGTACCTTGCGCACGGACTTGTTCCTTGCCTTTCCAGTAACTGGTGAAATCACTGCCTGCATTAGGTGGCTCGCCGTGCATGTCGAAATTGACCTTGCCCCCCTCGACTTCCCAGCTAAAGACAAATTGTTCGCCTTTGCGCATGGTCGCCTTGACTTCAGTCCCTTCAGTCGGTTTTAAGGTCAAAGATATTTCGTCGCTGCGAAAAGGCACGGCGCTCTTTGTCACCGTGACCGTTTGTGTCGGGGCAACGGGCGCTGCCACGACTGGATCAGGCAACGTTACAAGAGGAGCAACAGGAGCTATAACTGACGCGGCTTCAGTGACGGGAGTTTTCATCTTCGTGAAACCCAATGTCTTACCGATTCCGGTAGGATCGATGCCAAATTCGGCTGGGAGGACGGCGGCGACCAGGATGGCGGTGGCGATGATTAAGGAAATGCCAGTGGCCTTGGTCAGTTGCGTCAGGCTGGGCGGATGATGGCTGTTAGGTGTATGCATGATGTTATCCTTTAATTAAGCGTTAAAGTAACCGGTCAGTTGAAAACCGATCAGGACAAAGCCTGCGGTCATCAAAGCGACATTGGCCGCGAACGCATGGTGCCTGAATGCCTCGGTACGCCGCCAGAAGCCCATAATAATCAGAATAGCGCCCAGAGCGAGGAGTTGCCCAAACTCAACCCCAACGTTGAATGCCAGGATATTCGGCACCAGCCCCTCCGGGGAAAGCGTAAACTCTTGCAGCTTCGTTGCCAGGCCAAAACCGTGAAAGAAACCGAAAATCAACACGGCGGCCTTGGTATTAGGTTGAAAACCTAAGACGCGTTTGAATGCCCCGAGATTATCGAGGGCTTTGTAAACGACCGACAGACCGATGATGGCGTCGACAAGGTAAGGGTTGACATGGGTTCCACTCAGCACCCCGTAAAGCAGGGTGACGCTGTGGCCAAAAGCAAAGAGCGTGACATAAACCCCGACATCCCGCATCCGGTAGAGAAAGAAAATGACGCCGAAAAGGAAGAGCAGATGGTCATAACCCGTGACCATGTGTTTAGCGCCAAGGTAAATAAACGGTAACAGTTGCATTCCGCTACTTTGAACGATAAAGGCTTTATCGTCATCCGAGACGCCGTGAGCAAAAGCGTCTGCTGCGGTCAGTGTCAAGAGAAACAGCATGAGCGGGAACAGATAGCGCTTGAGAATACCGGGCCAGGAGATCTGCCGGTCAGGTAAGGCTTGCATTCATGTCCTCCATGATAGGTTGTTGTTCGAGATAATTAATGACGCGACAAAGCTCCGCCCGCTGTGGTGGCCGTAACTTCGTACCGACGCCCGACTGATCGAAAAAGGACAAGGATATCCCGTTTCAGCAGGAGCAGGGTCAACGTCATCCTGAGCAAATGCGATATGCAACGGATGGGTCTCGATCGGTGAGTATCAGGCGTGGTTTCGTGGAGGGATGAAGCGATCGAAGAAAACTTCGGGGAGATAAGAGGACGGTTCGATGAAACGGAGAAGTGAGGAGGCGAGCGTCGCAACTGCAAACGTTATCGGTGCAGTCTCTGTGTCGTGCGAATGGTGCGATTCGTTACTGTCGTGGCTGTTATCTCCGTCGTCAGGTTGATTGTGATGATGGGCAAAAACAGCGTGGGCGTCTTCGGCAGACAGCGCTGGGAGAGTCGAAAGGGCGACGATCTGGTTCATCGCCTGGTGCATCTCCTCCGCCGCATGATGGCCGAAGCTGAGCGCGTTGGCAGAGAACAGGAACGTCAACAGGACAAAAAACAGCAGGCATTTATGCAAGGCCAAACTAATAAACAAGCGTTTATACTCCAGATTTAAATAGGACGCACTCTAACGATGCCTCGCCGCAGTGTCAAGAAATCTCTACCCGCTCACCGGCATGAGGCGATAAAGCCACCCGGTTAACCCCGTCAAAAGATTAAAGAAGAGCATGACGCCGACGAGCATGAGGAGGACGCCGGTGAGGATCTCAAAGAGGCGGATGTAGACACGAAAGCGTTTGAAAAAACCCAGAAAACCGTGAAAAAGGAAGCCGGAAAGGAGGAAGGGGATGCCGAGCCCGAGAGAGTAAGCGGAAAGGAGAAAAATCCCCTGGCCGGCCTGGCCGGAGGTGGCGGCGATCATCAGGATGGCGCCGAGAACCGGGCCGATACAAGGGGTCCAACCGGCGGCAAAGACGATGCCGACAAAGACGGTGCCGAGATAACCATGCGGCTTGTCGTGGAGATGGACCCGTTTTTCACCGAGGAGGAAGCCGAGCTGAAGGATGCCGGAGAGATGCATGCCAAAGACGAAGATAAGCAGCCCACCGATCTTTTGCAGCCAGCCGAGCCCTTCCTGCAGCGAGCTCATCAGCGCGCCGGAAGCGACGCCGGCCAAAGCACCGAGACTGATAAAGACCAGGGAGAAGCCGGCGATAAAGAGGAGCGAATGACGCAGAACGGTTATTCGCACATGGCGCTCAGGATGTTCTTCCTGCAACTGATTAAAGGAGAGCCCGGTAATATAACTCAGGTAGGAAGGGATGAGCGGCAGGACGCACGGCGAAAAAAAGGAGAGGATCCCCGCGGTAAAGGCAATCCACAGACTGACATCCGCCGCCGCTCCCACTATTTCTCTCCGGCGATCTGGGCGTTAAAGAACTTAAGGGCTTCGGTCGATGACCAGTTGCGGGCGCCGACAATGTGTTCAACAATACGCCCCTGCCGGTCAATCACAAAGGTTTCAGGAAACTTAAAGACCTTGTAAAGATCCTGAATCTTGCCGTCAGCATCGCTGAGGATGGTAAAATTGTGGGGCGTCCCCTTGATAAAGGCTTCGAGATCTTTGATATTTTCATCGGTGTTGACGGCGAGCATGACAAAATCCTTGCTGCCCAAAACTTCGTTGAGTCGCTGCATCGACGGAATTTCTTCACGACAAGGGGGGCACCAGGTCGCCCAAAAGTTGAGAAAAACCACCTTGCCGCGATAATCGGAGAGTTTATGCTCCTTGCCGTCAAGGTCACGCAGGGTAAAATCGGCGGCAAGAGGTTTGCCAACAGGAATAGATTCTTCTTTATTGCAAGCTGCGAAAAGTAATAGGCAGAGGGCAAAGAGGAGCAAGCGGGAGAATGCATGCATAGTTTTGAATATCCTTATATAAGGTGAATAAACGACTTTTTACGCTTCCACCAAAAAAATGTCAAGGTGAGACGATACCGCCGCTTTTCTTCCAGAGAGCCTCAATTTCATCCATCTGTTCCTCACTGAAACCGAAATAATGAGCAATTTCGTGAACAATCGTCTCGCGAATCACCTGCTCTACAGGTTCGTCAGTCTCTGCCGCATACGCCTCGATCGCGCCCTGATAAAGAGCGATAAGGTCGGGGAGGCCACCGGCATCGCCTTGGCTCCGTTCCGGGAGCGGGCAACCAAGATATTCGCCGAGAAAGTCGAGGGGATCGGCATCATCATACTCGGCGAGAAGTTCTGGAGGGGCCCACTCTTCGACGATTAAGGTGAGGTTATCGATCCGCGACAGATATTCGGACGGGATGGTGGCTATGATCGCCTCTGTCAGAGCGACAAAGGAGCTGCGCTCCATCACGGTTTCTCTCTGTGCAGACCGAACTTCT
>DIKR01000046.1:16803-42364 GCA_002424625.1 Desulfuromonadaceae bacterium UBA5613 | reverse complement strand
TGCACAGCTGGGACTACTCCGGTCCTTATCACGGCTATCAGGGATTTTCGATCTTTGCCCGCGATGTCGATATGGCGGTGAACAGCCCGACCTGGGGGCTGGTGAAGAGTCCGTTTTAAGATCCACCACCCCCCGACCCCCTCCTTGCCAAGGAGGGGGAGCATGAAATTCCCCTCCTTTGTTAAGGAGGGGCTAGGGGTGGTGATAATTTCCCAAAAATCCCGGACCGGTGAACAGATTGGTTCCCGGCCGCAAGGAGATCAATCATGGCCAATGCCCTCGGACTGGACGTCAAACCGGTCACTGAATATACCTCCGAAGAAGTTGATCGGGTCAAAAACTGGATCAACAGTGAGGAGTATAAAGAGAAGAACTTCGCCCGCCAGGGATTGGTGATCAATCCCGCCCACGCTTGTCAGCCCTTGGGTGCACAGCTTGTCGCCCACGGTTTCGAAGGGACCCTCCCCTTTGTCCACGGCTCACAGGGGTGTGCTTCCTATTACCGCTCCACCCTCAACCGTCATTTCCGAGAGCCGGCTCCGGCGGTCTCTGATGCCATGACCGAGGATGGCGCTGTCTTCGGCGGTCAGGCCAACCTGCACGAAGGGTTGGAGAACGCCTACAAACTTTATCATCCGAAGATGATCGCGGTCTTTACCTCCTGCATGCCGGAAGTGATCGGTGATGACCTGACGGCGTTCATCAAGAACGCCAAGAACAAGGCGATTCTCCCTGCTGAATTTCCGACCCCATATGCCAACACCCCGAGCTTCAACGGGACGCATATTCACGGTTACGATTCGATGCTCACCTCCATCCTCCAGACCTTGACCGAGGGGAAGAAGATCGAGGGGCGCTGCACCGGCAAGCTCAACCTGATCGCCGGCTGTGACTTCAATACCGGTGACTACCGTGAGTACAAGCGGATTCTCGACGCTTTCGGCATCGCCTATACCTTTATTGCCGATATCTCCGAGACCTTCGATTCCCCCTGCGACGGCACCTACAGCCTTTATGCCGGCGGTACCAAGCTCGAAGAAGCGGCCGATGCGATCAACGGCAAGGCAACGCTTTCCCTGGGGCCTTACGCCACCCCGAAGACCTTCAGCTGGATCAAGGATAACTTCGCCGGCAAGCATGTTTCTCTGTCGATGCCGATGGGGATTGTCAAGACCGACGCTCTGATCAAAAAGATCGCCGAGCTCTTCAACAAGGAGGTTCCGGCCTCGATCAAGGCTGAACGCGGTCGCGCCGTCGACGCCATGACCGATGCCCAGCAGTACATGCACTACAGAAAGTTTGCCGTCTACGGCGACCCCGACTATCTGATGGGCTACGTCTCCTTTCTCCTCGAAATGGGCGCTCGTCCCCACCACATCCTTTGCAGCCGCGGCACCAAGAAGGTTGAGAAAGAGTTACAGGGTCTCATCGACGCGTCTCCCTACGGTAAAGGGTGCAAGATCTACATGAACAAGGACCTTTGGCATCTGCGCAGCTTGCTGATGACTGATCCGGTCGACGCCATTATCGGCGACACCCACGGTAAATTTGCGGCAAGGGATGCCAATGTTCCCCTCTTCCGCTTTGGCTTCCCGGTCTTTGATCGGGTCAACCTGCACCGTTCGCCGATCATCGGTTATCAGGGGGTGATCAATATGGTTACGACCATCTGTAACAAGTTCATCGATATCAAGGATGACACCTGTGAAGACCGCTTCTTTGAAATGATGCGCTGATGATGTCCATGTAGGGGCGAAAAATTTTTCGCCCCTACGAACCCCTCGCCCTCACGAGGTAAAAACCATGTCCAAACGCGATTACTACGAAGTCTCCGAATGCGAGACCAACGAAAAGGGCGCTCCCAAGTTCTGCAAGAAGTCGGAACCGGGGGAAGGGACGGAACGGAGTTGCGCTTATGACGGCGCCCGCGTCGTCCTCATGCCGATCACCGATGTCATCCACCTTGTCCATGGCCCGATTGCCTGTGCCGGTAACTCCTGGGACAACCGCGGCGCCCGCTCCTCGGGGAGCCAGCTCTACCGGCGTGGCTTCACCACCGACATTATGCACAACGACGTCGTCTTCGGCGGCGAACAGAAGCTCTACGACGCCATCATCGACCTCGGGACGAAATATCAGCCGCAGGCGATCTTCGTCTACGCCACCTGCGTCACAGCGATGATCGGCGACGATCTCGAAAAGGTCTGCGTTGCCGCGGGCAAAAAGGTGACGATGCCGGTCATTCTCGTCAATACCCCCGGTTTTATCGGCGACAAGAATATCGGCAACCGCCTCGCCGGCGAAGTCCTTTACAATTCGGTGATCGGCACCGCCGAGCCCGACTACCTCACGGACTACGACATCAACCTCATTGGTGAATATAATATTGCCGGCGATCTCTGGGGGATGCTCCCTCTCTTCGACCGCCTCGGCATCCGTATCCTTTCCTGCATCAGCGGCGACGCCAGGTTTGCCGAGCTGTGCTACGCCCACCGCGCCAAGCTTAACGTCATCATCTGTTCGAAAAGCCTGACCAATCTCGCCAAGAAGATGAAGATCCGTTGGGGGATCAGTTATCTCGAAGAATCCTTCTACGGCATGACCGATACGGCCAAGGCGCTGCGCGATATCGCCCGCGAACTCGACCTGATCCACGGCAATAGCGTTATGGCGGAACGGGTGGAGGCCCTCCTTGCCGAAGAAGAGCCGAAGTGCCGCGCCGCCCTGGAACCGTACAAAAAAGGGTTGGAAGGGAAGCGCTGCGTCCTCTTCACCGGCGGGGTCAAGACCTGGTCGATGGTCAGCGCCCTGCGCGAACTCGGGGTCGAGATCCTCGCCGCCGGCACCCAGAATTCGACCCTCGACGATTTCCACCGCATGAAGGCGTTGATGCACCAGGACGCGACGATCATCGAGGACACCTCCAGTGCCGGCCTGTTGTCGGTCATGTACGAGAAGCTGCCGGATATGATCGTCGCCGGCGGCAAGACCAAGTACCTCGCCCTCAAGACCCGCACCCCCTTCCTCGACATCAACCACGGCCGCGCCCATCCCTATGCTGGTTACGCAGGGATGGTCACCTTTGCCCGCCAGCTCGACATGACGGTGAATAACCCGATCTGGCCGATCCTCAACGCCAAGAGCCCCCTGGAGAAGAGTCCGGATGAGCTCGCTGGCGATCTGGCGCTGGCGGCGGCGCACAGCGCGAGATGTTTGGGGAAATCCGTAGGGGCGCCGCTTGCTGCGCCCTTGGCCGGAGATGACAGCGAAGATCAGGGCGCGGCAAGCAGCGCCCCTACAAAGTCTAAATGCGGCACCGTCAATCCGCAGAAGAATTCACCGGCTCTCGGCGCCACCCTTGCTTATCTCGGTATCGACAACATGCTCGGGCTGCTGCACGGCGCCCAGGGCTGCTCGACCTTTATACGTTTGCAACTCTCCCGCCACTTCCGCGAGCCGATTGCCCTCAACTCGACGAGCATGAGCGAGGATATGGCGATCTTCGGCGGCTGGGAGAATCTCAAGACCGGCATAAGTCGGGTGATTGAGAAGTTCGGCCCCGAAATCGTCGGCGTCATGACCACCGGCCTCACCGAGACGATGGGAGACGATGTGCGCAGCGCCATTGCCCAGTTCCGGAACGAGCACCCCGAGCATGATGCTGTGCCGGTGGTCTGGGCGAGCACCCCCGACTACTGCGGCTCATTGCAGGAAGGGTATGCGGCGGCAGTCGAAGCGATCGTCCGCACCATCCCCGAGCCGGGGAACATCATCCCCGGCCAGGTGACGATCCTCCCCGGTGCCCATCTCAGTCCGGCGGATGTCGAAGAGATCAAGATGATGTGCGAGGATTTCGGCCTCGATCCGGTCGTCATCCCTGATCCCTCCTGTGCCCTCGACGGTCATATCGATGCCACGGTTTCGGCCCTCTCCACCGGCGGAGTTACGGTTGCGCGTATCCGCCAGGCCGGACGCAGCGCTGCCACCGTCTTCTTTGGCGACTCCCTTGCCAAGGCGGCGCGCCTTCTCAGTGAGCGCTGTGGCATGCCTTCTTACGGTTTCACCTCGGCCACCGGGTTAGCGGAGGTCGACAAGCTAATGATCGTCCTGGCCGAGCTCGCCAACGCGCCGATTCCGCAGAAGTATCTGCGTCAGCGCAGCCGCCTCTGCGATGCCATGGTCGATTCCCACTACCAGTTCGGCCGCAAGAAGATTGCCCTCGCCCTCGAAGGGGATCTCCTCAAGACCATGACCCCCTTCCTGCACTCCATGGGATGCGATATCCAGCTGGCGATCAGCGCCAGTCGTGTCATCGGCCTCGGCGAACTGCCCTGTGGCAACGTGCTGGTCGGCGATCTCGAAGATCTTGAAGAGCAGGCGGGCGGCGTCGATCTCCTCGTCGCCAACAGTAACGGCCGTCAGGCGGCCGCAGCGCTCAATATCACTAATCATCTGCGTGCCGGTTACCCGGTCTTTGACCGCATTGGTGCGCATCAGCGCACCTGGGTCGGCTATCGCGGTTCGATGCAGTTGATCTTCGAGGTCGGCAATCTCTTTATGGCCAGCGCCAAGGAAGCGCAGAAAATTCATAATTAAAATCCGTGACGCGTGACGCGTGACGGGTGACTAAAGCGTTTATGTCACGCGTTACGCGTCACCTGTCACCGTCTCAAGAAAGGATTAACCATGAAAGTCGCATTCGCCAGTACCGACAAAATCCATATCGATGAACACTTTGGTCGGGCCGAGAATTTTTTGATCTGGGAGATCGGCCCGGAGGAAGCGGCCTTTTCGGGTGTTTTGCAGGTGCATAGCGCCGGAGAAGATGAAGAGAATCGCATCGAGGCGCGGGGCGCCGCTCTCGCCGATTGCGCCCTGGTTTACGTCGCCCAGATCGGCGGCCCGGCGGCGGCAAGGCTGGTCGCCAAGAAGATTCACCCGATCAAGAGCAAGGAGTGTGAACCGATTGCCGAAGTTATCGTCAAGTTGCAGGAAGTGCTGCGCAATAATCCGCCGCCGTGGTTGAAGAAGGCGATGCTTAAAGGCGAACGGCCGGGATTTGTTGAACGCTAAAAGTGAGGGATATAACAGAGTTTTCCCCCTCACCCGGCCTGCGGCCACCCTCTCCCTCATGGAGAGGGGAAGCTGAATCCCTTCTCCATGAGGACCCGCGGGGCCAGGTGCCCCGGAGGGGCGGATGAGGGGGGAACGTTGATCGTTGTACGAACCAGACACATCAAACCACACCCACAAGGAGAAACACCATGGCCTATTTCACCGGAAAAACCCGCGGCGGCAAAGAATGGACCCCGGCCTTCGCTGAAGCGATCGACCCGGAGAAGTGCATCGGCTGCGGCCGCTGTTACAAATCCTGTGCACGCAAGGTTCTCGGCCCTGAAGATTTTGTCGATGAAGAGACCGATTCGACGCGGATGATCATGACCATCATCGATGCCGACGATTGCACCGGCTGCGTCAGCTGCGGTGTCGCCTGCCCGAAGAACTGCTTCACCTTCAAGCCGCTGACGATCTGACACGGGGGGAGGTTCTTATGCGTATCGCCGTGGCATCAAAATCCGGCAGCGAGGTCGATCAGCACTTCGGTCATGCCGAACGCTTTCTCCTCTACGAATACAACCGTGGCAATCCGGTTTCCGTCGGCGAGGTGGTGGTGGAGAAGTACTGCTCTTACGATCCCGAGCATCCCTTCCGCCACCGTCAGTTCGACGCCATCGTCGCTGCCCTGGCCGAATGCCGGGTGGTGGTCACCGCCATGATCGGCGAATATCCCCTTGCCGAACTGGAGAAGGCCGGCCTCAAGCATGTCACCGCCAGCGGGCCGATCACGGCGGCGCTGCAAGCGGCCCACAGCGCCGCCTGCGGTTGCGCTTGTGCCGGTTGTCCGTAAGGAAGCAGGGGAGTTATAAGAAAAACTGTTCCAGGGTGTAATGGCCGATGGCACGGGCAGATGGATGGGTGAGGGCCCTCCTCTGCCCGATTTTTTGTTGAGGGGTTGGTGGTTCGCTGCTTAATAATTAACCGCTGACGGCGTACTTGCCCACCGGGGCGGCAGATTTTAACGATTATTCTTTTGCAGTCCCCGTTTCTCCGCCCTTTTCATGCTGGCACAGCCGATGCAATAACCGCAGTCAGTACAAAGATGTACTCCTACAATCAGAATACGGCAACGACGCCCCGACGGTTATGCACCGTGCGGGGATTTTTTGTTCCGTTGACGATCCACCAGCAAAGGCGCTTCTCCGGTTATCCGGAGAGCGCCTTTTTTCTTCCGACGAGGAGGTTATTATGGCTTCAGCCTGCCCGATGATGAAAAAACAGTTGAGCGATCACCCCTGTTTCGGCGGCGATCATAGCGCCAGCGGCCGCATCCATCTCCCGGTCGCCCCCGGCTGCAACATCAAGTGCGGCTTCTGCGAGCGCAAGTTCGACTGTGCCAACGAAAGCCGTCCCGGCGTCACCAGCCGCATCCTTTCGCCGCAGGAAGGGCTGGAGCGGGTCAATCTTGTCCTGCGGCACCCGACGGTCGGGCCGAAGCTCAAGGTCGTCGGCATCGCCGGCCCCGGCGACCCGCTCGCCAATCCCCGTACCTTTGAGACCTTCCGCCTGATCAAGGCGGCGCATCCGGGGATGACCCTCTGCCTCTCGACCAACGGTCTGTTGCTGCCGGAGAAGCTGCCGGAGCTGGTCGATCTCGACCTGCACAGCCTGACGGTGACGGTCA
The DNA here is from genome assembly GCA_002424625.1 of Desulfuromonadaceae bacterium UBA5613. Lineage (GTDB taxonomy): Bacteria > Desulfobacterota > Desulfuromonadia > Desulfuromonadales > UBA2197 > UBA2197. The sequence continues at coordinate 35,622 of DIKR01000046.1, read as the reverse complement.
ATGCCCTGACCCCGGAGACCGGCGCCCGGGTCTACGAATGGATCAATTATCAGGGGAAAAGGTATGACGGCGTCGCCGGCGCCGGTATTCTCCTCGCAAAACAGCTCGCCGGCATCGAGGCCGCCGCGAAGACCGGGCTGCTGATCAAGATCAACCATGTCTATATCCCCGGCGTCAACGATCACGAAACCTTTGAACTCGCCGTCAAGATGCGCCAGCTCGGCGCCGCGATGATGAATATTATCCCGGTGATCCCCATCGGCCGCTTCGCAGGCTGGGAAGAGCCTTCCCCGGCGGTGATGGAGCTGGTGCGCAACCAGGCCGAATCGATCCTGTCGCAGGCGCGTCATTGCAAACAGTGCCGCGCCGATGCCGTCGGTATGATCGGTCAGGATCTTGATCTGGCAACGCTGGAAGCACGCATCGCGTAGTAATCGCGAGAAAGGAGGTAGGTCATGGCTCCGGATATGCTGCTCTTGCTCACCGCGTCCATCTTCGTCGTCGCCATCCTTTACGGCAGTGTCGGTCACGGCGGCGCCTCGGGCTACATCGCCCTCATGGCCCTCTGCGGCCTGGCGCCGGCGCTGCTCAAGCCGACCGCCCTGACCCTGAATATCGTCGTTTCGGCGACGGTGGCCTGGTGCTTTATCCGTTCCGGCCACTTTGTCTGGCGCCTCTTCTGGCCCTTTGCTCTGACCTCGATTCCGGCAAGCTTTATCGGCGGCGCTCTGACCCTGCCGCCGGAGATCTATCGCCCGCTCCTCGGTGCCGCCCTCCTCTTTGCGGCGCTCCGCCTTGTCCTCAAAATTCGCGATGATGGGCGCCCGCAAACGGTTCCGCCCCTGTCCCTGTCCCTGCTCATCGGCGCTCTCTTCGGCCTCCTTTCCGGCTTGACCGGCATTGGCGGCGGTATCTTTCTCAGCCCTCTCCTCCTTCTTTGCGGCTGGGGGAAGACGCGCGAGGTTGCCGGCGTCGCCGCCCTCTTCATCCTCGTCAACTCCAGCGCCGGCCTCCTCGGGCATGTCGGCGTTCTTTCCCGGATTCCCGACTTTACCCCCCTCCTCGCTGCCGCTGCCTTTGCCGGCGGCCTCCTCGGCGCCAGCCTCGGCTGCCGGCTGCTGCCGACGCGGGTGCTCATTCCGGCGCTGTCGCTGGTACTGTTGCTGGCCGGAAGCAAGTTGATTTTGCTGTAGTGAGGTGCGAGAGGGCAGGGGGAAGGCCGACAGTTATAGACTGCCGGCCTTTCCCCGTCTTTATTGAGAACGGGGGAGTATCATGATTTATATTATTCAGAACCATCAGGATGTTCCGGCCGGGATCTACGGCGATCTGCTCAAGACCGCCCGTATCCCCTTTCAGACGATTCGTGCGGATCGTGGTGTCTATATCGATGAATCGGGCACATGTTCCCTGTGTGGCGTAGGTCGTTGTCATTTCTGCTCCTGTGTGATGGTCTCGAACAACTATCGAGGAAACGCACCAAAAAACTACAAAACGAATCAACTAAGACAGCCTGTGGACTATTCTGGCTGCGGCTATCTCTTGAATATGGGGCCCTAGTTGAAATGGTGCACAGCTTTGACTACGCTTGTAGAATGAGTCGGGTGAGCATGGACGGTCTTGCCGACCTGCCCCAGGGTCAGGCGATTCTCAACCGCCAGGGCCATCTCATGAATCATTTCGGTTGCCGCTTCACTAATAATGATCGCTCCGACGATCACAGTGGTTTCCTCCTCGATAAACAGTTTCACGAAAGCAGGGGTAACCTTGTCGACCACTGAACGGCCATTGGGTACTTCTGGCATGGTGAAACTTCTGATGCCGGCTGTGGCGTTGCTGACGCCAACGGCAGCCACTTCGGGATAGCTAAAAGCAACCCGGGGCACGGCCGACTCCTCAAGCGGGATATTGGTTCCTTGTGCCATGTTCATCGCCAGGAGTTGACCTTCCTTTTCTGCAGCATGGGCCAGCATCAGGCCACCGATGGCATCACCCAATGCGTAGATATGCGGAACGCTGGTCTGCATGAATTGATTGACGCTGACGGCACCTCGCTCGGTTTTTACCCCGGCAGCTTCCAAGTTCAGTCCAGCAACGTTCGGTTTGCGACCGACGCCGACCAGAACTTTGTCGACCGTAACGGTTGCGTCGATATCCTTGTATTTAACTTTGACCTGTCCGTTTTCGACCGTCAGATGCTCTATCATTGTTCCGGTTTTTACTTCGAGGCCCTGATTCTCGAAAGCTGCCTGTAGCGCCTTGCCTGCCTCTTGATCTTCGCGAGGGAGCAGTGTTTCAAGCGCTTCCACCAAGACAACGGCGCTACCGAAAGAATGGTAGAGGGTGGCGAATTCGCAGCCGATTGCGCCACCGCCGATAATCAGCAGTTTTTTTGGCAAATCGGTGTTGCTCAGCATCTGGTCGCTCGACAGGATATGCTGACCATCAAAAGGGGCAAATGGCAATTCGACCGATTCCGAGCCCGTCGCGATGATGATTTGCCCGCCACGCACCAGCTCAGTGCTACCGTCTGGGTTGCTGACCAGGATTTCGTGAGCAGACTGGAAACAGCCTTTGCCGCGAAAGGTGGCGACCTGGGCACTGCCCATCATTCCCTGGATCATCATTCGCAGCGTATTCAGATCTTCATCTGTGACCGCCCGCAGGCGTTTTAAGTCAACCGGAGCGACCTGTAGGTCCAATCCATACTTATATGCTTGCTTGGCATCGCGGTGGATCTTTGCCGCTTTGAGTAACGATTTGGTCGGCATGCAGCCACGATTAAGGCAGACACCACCAAAACTATCCTGGCTTTCCTGGATCAATGCCACCGTTTTGCCCATCTGGTTCAGCATCATCCCTGCGGTCATTCCGCCAGGACCACCACCGATAACAACAACATCAAAGGTTTTCATTCTTACTCCTGTATTTCGTTTGATTGATCTGCTTCCGGGTTTTCAAGCGCCTGCAGGGCATTCGTGAGCAGCCGCTGAAAGGTTGCCAGCTCTTTCGGCTGCATGTGACGCGTCATCCGGGCGATAACTTCGTCCCGTTTCTTCTCTAATGTTTCAACCGTTGGACGGGTCTGTTCGGTTAAAAATATGCGTGATTGGCGTTTGTCCTTTTCACAGGCGGTTCGATGGATCAGGCCATCCCGTTCCATGCGCCGCAATGTGTTGGCCATAGTCGGCTGTTCCACCTGGATTTTGTCGCAGAGTTCAGCCTGGGTTTGCCCGTCAGCTTCGCTGAGACAGCAAAGTACCGGTAGTTGTCCCTGGGTCACACCATGCGGCCTGATTTCATCGTTCAAGCGCACCATCAGCAACCGGGTCAGATGTTGCAACTGATAACACAGGCATTCATTGAGTGGATTTTTCATAGCGCCTCACCGGTAGATAGCTCGCTATGTAAAATAAATAGCGAGCTATCAATCTGTCAAGATAATTTTTGCAGGTGGGAGTTCGCAGTTGAGTCGGCACGTGGGCCTGGAGATGGATTTTATGTAAATGGCGCGGGCATTTTGACACCTAGCAACCATGCGCAGATCCTTATGAGGCGGCGTCGGTTTCGCTCGAATCGTCAGATTGCCAGAAACGTCTCGGAACTAGTTCCACCTAAAATCAAGATATGCCTACACATTAAAGAGCCTCATGGGGGACGCTGCTTGTTATTTTGCTATTGGAGAGGAGAGGCTCCGGGGACATTCATTTGTCGATTAGCAATCCTGGGAAAGTGAGATTAGAAGGCCTGACCCCTCATATTGTCTTCTCCCCCTCCTTGTTTTAAGGAGGGGGTCGGGGGGTGGTAGATTCTATCCTCCAAACTCCTCCTGCATCATCGCGACCAGACAACGATAGATCTCCTCGCGACTGCGGATAAAGGCGGGAACCTGGTCGTTCAGGATCTTTTCAATCCGCTGCAACACCGCGCCGTCGACGCTTTCCAGCTCATCCATCACCGCTTCGAACATCGGGATGACTTCGTAGAGATCGTTGCGATCAAAGGGAAGGGGATCCGGCAGGCCGGTGAATTTTGGCGCTTCCCGGGTCTCTTTTTTGCGCGGATAGCGATAGTACAGATCCGAGGGTTTGATCTCGATAGCCATGCTGACCTCCTGATGCCTGATTATTCAGCAGTTGAGCCGCAGGATGCACAACCGCCGGCTTTGGCGGCGCAGCTGCTGCGGCATTCGACGAGGGGCATATCCTCTTTTCGGGCGCCGCGCAACGCATTCAGACTTTCCTGTTTAACTTCCCATCCCCCGGCTACTTCCTGACCGATCAGTTCTCCACGTCGCAACAACATCAGGATGGCTGTCGGGGTAGTGCTCAGGGCGGCGGCGGCTTCTGCTACAGTCAGATTTTCCATCTTCAACTCCCTAGGCGCAGTTTGAATCTGCGCGTAAAAAAGCCCACAGAGATGATTCTCTGCGGGCGCCGTTGCTCGCAATGGGAACTCGACGGTGAGTTCGGTTCTTCACTCATCTATTTAGCATGAAGTGGGCCAAAGTGGCCTTTCCCCCTCATCCGCCCCTTCGGGGCACTTTCTCCCTCTGGGAGAAGGGCTGCTATGATTCCCCTCTCCATGAGGGAGAGGGTGGCCGCAGGCCGGGTGAGGGGGGACAGGTCGCGAATGGCGAAAGCCCAACCAGCGCCACCGCCAGTCGCTGCACCTCTTCGCTCACCACCGGGTCGAGCTTCTTCGTCCAGATGCGCGGTAACTCTTCCATCCCGTAAAACGCCCCGGCCAGGGCGCCGCCGATGGCGCCGGTGGTGTCGGCGTCCCCTCCCTGATTGACGATACCGATGAGACAGTCTTCAAAGTTGCTGGTGGTGAAGAAGAAGTGCAGGACCGTCTGCATCGTCTCGACGACATAGCCCCCGGCATGGCCGCGATAATCGTTGAAGTGGAATTTGGGGTAGGCAGCGATGAGGTCGCGGGCGAGGGCGTGCAAACAGAAGCGGTCAGCACCGCACAGGGCGGCGTGGATCATTTTGCCGAAGGTGAGACAGGCGGCGTCGGAGAGGGGGTGATGGTGGGTGAGATGCGCCTGTTCAATGGCGCAGCGTTGTAACAACGCTTCGTCGCCGAGGGTGAAAAGGGCGGTCGGCAGCAGGCGCATCAGTGCCCCGTTGCCGGCGTCGTTGTCACTGTAGGGCTGCTCAAGATTGCCGCTGAGCAGGTAGTCGCGAATCCCTTTGCGGCAGGTGCTGCCGATGTCGATCGGTTTTCCCTTCATCCAGGAAACGAAGTTGTCGGCAATGGTGGAGAGCTGCCAGCCGCCCCGCTCGACAATCGCCCGGGCGACGCAGAGCGACATCTCGGTGTCGTCGGTGACCTTGCCGGCTTTGAGATGGAGCCAGCCGCCGCCGATGATATTCCGATGCACCTTGTACTGATTGCGGATCTCCGTCGGCGTCATGAATTCGGTGGTGGCGCCAAGGGCGTCGCCAAGGGCGAGGCCGAGAAAGGCGGCGCGGGCGCGGTCAGTGACTATATTCATCCGCCACTCAAAAGCTGTACTTCGAACTCGCCGCCGATGACCAGCAGCTCTCCTTCCCCTTTGAGCAGGGAGGAGGGGAAGATGTCGCCGCTGAAGAAGATCTTCGCCAGCGGCACCTCGGTCTGGAGGACGCGGCTGCCGAATTCCCAGGCGCGTTCGAAATCGCTGGTAAAGGAGTTGAGATTGTTGAGGCGGAGGAGATAGCGGCGTTTGTCGTACTGTTCGATGACCTGGTGCTCGGCAAAGTCGTTAATGCCGCGGTAAAGGGTGAGGGGGGCGTTGTCAGGGTAACGGCAGACCATTTCGAACTGGACATATTCGTAAAGGAGGTCGAGCTGGGCATAGATGGCGCTGGTGCGGGCGGAACCGTGCATGCGGTCGAGCAGGTAGCGCTGCATCGCCGGGTCGTCCGGGCCGGCGATCGGCTGATGGTGAAAGGTCGGTGCCAGGCCGATGCGGCTCTCGACCCAGCCTTTGAGGACCGCCCCCTCGACGGAGTTGGCATCGAACATCCAGCCGCGCAGAAAGCGCAGATAGCTGTTCTTCAGGCTCTTGCGTCCCGACTCCGAGGTTTCCTGCTGCCACTGATGGAGCTGGAAGGAGACATCGAGGTAGTCGTTAAAGAGGGCCGCCCGCGCCAGTGGTTCATCGAGTGCGGCGAGGCGGCGGAAAAGGTTGGGATTGGCGCTGCGCACCCCCTGGATTTCAATCGGCTGCGGACTCCGGTTGAAATGGCGCGAGGCGATCGCCCAGGGGGGGAGATTGCAGCGGTTGAAGGGGGACGAGGCCATCGTCTCTCCCCTCAGCTTTCCATGAGGAGGATAGCCTCGGCGACCTCTTTCAGGGTTTTGCGCTTGTCCATCGAGAGCTTCTGCATCTTGCGATACGCATCCGCTTCCGTCATCCCCTTCTTGATCAACAGTCCCTTGGCTTTGTCGATAAGTTTGCGGGTCTCCAACGTTTCACGCAGGGTCGAGACCTCTTCGCGCAGGGAGTGGAGCTCGACAAACTGGTGGATGGCGAGATCGACGGCCGCCAGCATCTGCTCGTCACGAAAGGGCTTGACGACATAACTGAGGATGCCGCTGAGGCGGGCGCGTTCGATGGTTTCGAGATCGGTGGCGCCGGTCATGAGGACCATCGGCGTCGGGAACTTCTTGTTGATCTGATCGCAGGCCGAGAGGCCGTCGAGCTCAGGCATGGTGTAATCGATGACGATGAGGAGCGGTTCGAGCTTGAGGGCGAGGGTGACAGCTTCACGGCCATTCGCCGCCTCAATAATCTGGTCGAAACCGTAGCGTTCCAGGACATCACGGACCTGACGACGCAGCAACGGTTCGTCATCGGCAATCAGAGCGGTCTTCATCGCGATTTCCTTTCGGGTGCGGCTTTGCGGGCCGGTGGGGCGCTGCTTCTGCGCGTGTAGTAGGGGTAGTATCTTCTTATGCAGAGCCGATGCCAAAAGCTATCTACCTGATTAATCTGTTAATTTTTCTGGTTGAAGTTGATTGTGCCATTTAATTGGGCAGAGGCAGCGGTCGTCTGTAGTGAAAAGGCCGCCATCCCAGCTTCGGAATGGCGGCCTTTTCTCGGCAGGAGGCAACCTGGCCGATAATCATGAAACAACGGTGAAGATCAGAAGTTGATGTCGAGCTGGGTGGTGAAGGTGTCGTTCAGATCGCTGTTGTTAAAGATGTCGTAACCGGCGATCACCGAGACGTTGTCGGCAAAGGCCCAGGAGAGGCCGAAACTGAGGGCGCCGAGGGCGCTGTCGCCGCCCTGATAGTCGACTGCCGCCCAGAGTTTTGGCGAGATTTCGCTCAGGGTGCGGTCCCAGGAGGCGAGGATGTCGCTGTTATCGTCGCCGATCACGTCTTCATTGGAAGTGAAGTAGCCGACGGAGAGGCGGCCGATCACCGGCAGGGTCTTGGCGATCAGACCATAGACGATATTCTGGTTGGTCAGGTCCGACTCGGTGCCGAAGTTGTAGCCGCCGACTGCCAGAGCCGGGCTGCCGCCGAAGAGGGCCCCTTCCGGGGTGGCTACCTTGGCGTTGAAGTAGAGGGGGTAGTCATCGTACGGATCGCCGCCAGAAGCCATATAGTCGATTCCAATTTCGGCCTGAACCTTTTCGAAGGGGAGGACGCCGGCAGTGAGTCCGAGCACGTAAAAAGGTGCTTGTCCTTCGCCTTCCGCCGCCACATAGTTATCGATGCCGAGGTGGAAGGAGCCGAATGCCTGGATATCAGTCGACGGGATCCAGATCTGGGTCGAGGGGGTGGCCAGGGCCGAGGTGGCGCCGGAAAAGAGCAGGGCAGCAGCAAGCAATACGGTTAGTTTCTTCATCGTTCTTCTCCTTGGGTGGAATGGTTTGATGACATTCATGCCGGGTTTTCCCGGCGGCAAAGTTTTAGCGCAGACCCTGTGAGCCGCGGCCGAATTCCGGATAAGCTTCGAGACCAAGTTCGGTGGTGTCGCTGCCGGCAAATTCTTCTTCTTCCGAGACGCGAATGCCGATGGTGAATTTGAGGGCCATCCAGACAATGGTGGTGCTGATCAGGACAAAGGCGGCGATCGCGGCGACGCCGATCAGCTGGGTGACGAAGCTGGCGTCCGGGTTGGTCAGGGGGACGGCCAAGGTTCCCCAGATGCCGCAGACGAGATGGACAGAGAGGGCGCCGACAACATCGTCGATTTTGAGCTTGTCGAAGAGGGGGACGGCGAGGACGACGAGGATGCCGCCGACGGCACCGATGAGGATAGCCGCCCCCGGTGTCGGGGTGTCGGGACCGGCAGTGATAGCGACGAGACCGGCGAGGGCGCCGTTGAGGGCCATGGTCAGATCGACCCGTTTATAAACGGCCTGCAATAACAGGAGCGCTGCCATCATGCCGCCGCAAGCGGCAAGGTTGGTGTTGACAAAGACGTTCGACATGCTGATGGCCGAGCCGGCGCTGCCGAGGGAGAGGACCGAACCGCCATTGAAGCCGAACCAGCCCATCCAGAGGATAAAGGTGCCGAGGGTCGCCAGGGTCAGGTTGGAGCCGGGCATCGGGTTGACCTTGCCGTCTTTGCTGAACTTCCCTTTGCGGGCGCCGAGGATAATGGCGCCAGTCAGGGCCGACCAGCCGCCGACCGAATGGACCAGAGTTGAGCCGGCAAAGTCCTTGAAGCCCATGCCGGTCAACCAGCCGCCACCCCAGACCCAGGAACCCTGAATCGGGTAGATGACGCCGGTGAGGACGGCGCAGAAGATCATGAAGGGCCAGAACTTGATGCGCTCGGCCACGCAGCCGGAGACGACCGAACAGGCGGCGCCGCAGAAGACCATCTGGAAGAACCAGTCGGAGCCGGCCGCATAGTTGCCGGAGTAATCACCGGCAAGAGCCGCCGCGTCATCCGGCCCCCAGAGCCCGAGACTGCCGATCCAGCCGCCGTCGACGCCGTTGTACATCAAGTTGTAGCCGGCGACATAAAAGAGGATGCCGGCGACGCCGAAGAGGGAGATATTCTTCAAGCAGATCGTTGCAACGTTCTTGGAGCGGACCAGTCCGGCTTCCAGCATGCCGAAACCGGCGGCCATCCACATGACCAGGGCGCCGTTCATCAGAAAGGCAAAGGTGTTGAGGATGTAAGAAAATTCGGAGACCGGTGCCGGTACTTCTTCGGCCAGAGCCAGGGCCGGCGCCAGCAGGAGCGCACAGCAGGTGAGGGTAAGCAGGTTAAACCGTTTCATGGTGTCCTCCCGTTTATGGTGACTGTTGTCTGTGTTTATCGCTGTTAAAGGGCGTCGGTTCCGGTCTCGCCGGTGCGGATGCGAATCGATTGGTCGACCGGAGAGACAAAGATTTTACCGTCGCCGATGCGGCCGGTGCAGGCTTCCTTGAGAATGAGGGTCACAACCTTTTCGACCAGATCTTCCGGGAGGACCAATTCAATCTTGACCTTGGGGAGGAAATCGATCTGGTACTCGGCACCGCGGTACAGCTCGGTATGGCCTTTTTGCCGACCGAAACCCCGTACCTCACTGACAGTCATGCCGGTGATGCCGATTTCGGTCAGCGCACTCTTCACATCTTCGAGCTTGAACGGCTTGATGATCGCTTCCACTTTTTTCATCATCGTTTTGTCCTCCGGTTGTGAGGTTCTGGAAATAAATAAAGGCGCCCGATTTCCTTCTCTGCTGTCAGGAAACGGGGCGCCTTTGCCCTGTAAGTACGATTCCATGACGCCGTTGTCAGGAGGTCTCGTTGCTTTATTTTTTAGCGACCGTCGTCATGCTGTCGGTCTTGCTATTTTTCTTTAGCACAGGCTGTGCCAGAATTATTTTATTAATAACTTAAGTGACTTAATTGATTATCCTGGTTTTTATTCGCTACCGACAGCGACGAAATATCAGTGATTGCCTAATATTTATTCAATCTTTTGGCAGGCAGAGTCACTTTGACCGTGGTGCCGCTTTCGCTGCTGGAGTCGATCTCGATCGTTCCCTGATGTTCGAGGATGATGTGACGACAGACATAAAGGCCGAGACCGGTCCCTTCGCCATCGGCTTTGGTGGTGAAGAAGGGGTCGAAGATCCGTTCCCGCAGCTCGGCAGGAATGCCCGGGCCGCTGTCGTGCAGCAGGATTTCAGCATAATCCTCTGCATGCGTTCGCGTCGTCAGGGTCAGCGTCCCTTTCGTCCCCATCGCCTGCACGGCATTCATCACCAGGTTGATCAGTACCTGTTTAAGACGATTGGCGTCGGCTTCGACCAAGGGGATCTCGCCGTAATCTTCGCGCAGCTTTATGCTGTGGCGGAGGATCTCGAAACGGAGCAGGCGGAGGATGTCGGCGAGGAGCTCGTTGAGGTCGATCGCTACAAAGTTTTCGTCCTGCGGTCGCGAAAAGGAGAGGAGGCTGCCGGTGAGTCCTTTCAGCCGTTCGGTCTCGCCGGCGATACGGGCAATGATCTCCTGCTGAAAGTCAGAGAGGGGCTCTTCGCGCGCAAGGAGTTGTGCGGCATAAGCGATGATCGCCAGGGGGCTGTTGACTTCGTGCGCCAGGGCGGCGGTGAGGCGGCCGACTTCGGCGAGTTTTTCCATATGCACGGTCTGATCGAGGAGTTGGCGGAATTCGGTGATATCTTCAACGATGACGACGATGCCGATGGTTTCATCGGCCTCCTTGAGCGGGGTGATGCGGCGCTTCTCGAAGCGGGTGGTGCCGCTCAGATCGCGGTGGCTGAGCTGGAGCTTTTCACTGTGCCCGGTGGTCAGCACCCGCTGCAAGCGCTCGTCAAAATCTTCATCGCGCAGGGCCGGGAAGAGGTTGAAGAGCTGGCGGCCGACCGCGGTTTCGCCACTGACGCCGCTGATTTCGGCCATGCGCCGGTTCCAGGCGGTGATGATCAGATCGGCATCGAGGGCATAGATGCCGAGGCTGGCGCTGTTGAGAATCCGTTCGTTGAGATGGTGCAGACGCTGATAGCGTTCCGAGCCCTGGCGGAGTTTGTCGTAAAGGCGGGCATTCTCGATGGCGATCGCTGCCTGCCCGGCGAGGGCAAGGAGGGGTTCGATATCGGTGCTGCTAAAGGCGTCGGGTCGGGGACTCTCGACGTTAAAGACGCCGATGAGCTGATCGTGCACCAGCATCGGCACGGCGAGTTCGCTACGCGCGCCGGCAATGCCGGGGAAGTAGTCAACTACACTGCGAAGATCGTTGATCAGCAGTGGCTGGCGGCTGCGGGCGACGCGCCCCATAATCCCCTGATCGACCGGCAGCGCCGGCGTCGTCACCTCAGCTGGATAGCCGTAGGATGCGACGGTGCTCAGGGTTGCCCCCTCGGCATCAAGGAGACGGATAATGGCATTTTCAAAGCCGAAGATGTCCCGCGAGACCTGGAGGATGCGATCGAGGAGTTCGCGGAGATCGACGGTCGAGGCGAGATCCTGGCCGATGTTGATCAGGGCATTGAGGAGTTTTTCACGGGATACGGCAGTCATGTGTGAAGCTTTCTCCACTCAAGGGGTTGGCTTTCACATTCGCATAATATGTGCCAGATATTCTGTTTAAATAATGTTCAAAATCAGTGGGTTGCGCTGGAGGTGTAAGGTGATTGCAATAGGGTTGCCAAAAAAACAGGCAGGGCTGCCGCGTAATTGCGCAAAGAATCAGCCGCAGCTCCCCAGGGTGGCGAGGGCGAGGAGCCGTGACCATTGCACCTGTATCGGTCCGGACACCATCAGTTCGGTACGGCCACCGGGGGTGAAACCGGCAGCCGCAAGGAGGCTTTGCCGCCCCGAGTCAGCAACAAGATCGATGACCAGTTCCTGCTGCGCCGCGGCCAGCGCCACCAGTCGGTCCAACAACACGGCATCGTCTTGACGCTCTCCGGCGCTATACCACGGCCCGATGATCTGGAGATCATCACCCCGGTGCAGCAGGGCGAGGCTCTCCCCGTGTCGCAGCCAGGTCCCTGCGCTTTCGAGGTGGTGCAGAAGGTTGCTGCGATCATCACCCCAGATAGCGGCATCGGTGTGGGCGCCATGAACTCTTTCCTCAGCAAGAAATCCTTCTCCGTGCCTCCCTTCCTGGCGTACCCAGCGTTCGATCTGTCCGACGGAGTGAAAACCCCGCGCTGCATAAAGAGGAGCGCCTGCGGCGGAAGCGGTCAGCCACAGCGTCGTTACTCCGGCAGCGCGTAGTTCCCCGGCTGCATGGTCAAAGAGGGCGGCACCATGGCCGCGTCCCCGCATCGTCGGGGTGATAATCAGGTTGCCGATCCAGGCGCTGTGCTGATGGCGGACGCCAGTAACCAAGCCGATGGTGGCGCTTTCATCACGCAGTGCCCAGGCCTGACTGCATCCTCCCAGGCGATGCAGGGACAACTCATTCTGCGGCACCCGCCATCCCTCCTGCTGCGCCATGATCTGGAACGCCTGCCAGTCTTGAACATCAGCGGAGATCTTGTAGGGGCGCCGCATGCTGCGTCCGTCCTTGACCGTTGCAATGTCAAAATCGGGCGCTGCATGCGGCGCCCCTACGGGTGGAACTTCGGTGGCGATTTTTGTCCGGGGTTTTGTCACGACGCCACCTGCCGGGCCGCGGCACAAAGGGTGAAGAGTTCCGGATCGCTCACCGGGCGCTTGCGCCCCTGCGCCAGAGCCCGCACTTCGCCGAGGAGGTTGTCGGCAAAAGGGAGGTCGGCAGCAATGCCGAGCTGCTGCAAGCGGTGGAGGAGAGCGTGACTGCCGGAATGTTTGCCAAGGACAAGGTGACGGCGGAGTCCGACCTCGCGGGGATCAAAGCCTTCGTAGTTGCCGGGAAATTTGAGGACGCCATCGGCATGCAGCCCCGATTCATGGGCAAAGACCTTTTCGCCGACGATTGCTTTCCACTCCGGTACCGGCCGGCAGCTCGCTGTGCCGACATAGCGGGAGATCTCGACAAAGCGGCGGGTGTCGACCCCGGTGTCGATATGGCAGCTGTGCTTGAGCGCCATCACCACTTCTTCGAGGGCGGCATTGCCGGCCCGTTCACCGAGACCGTTCACCGTGGTATTGACAAAGCGCGCGCCGGCGCGAATGCCGGCGATGGCGTTGGCGGTCGCCATGCCGAGGTCGTTGTGGGTATGGACTTCAATCTCCAACTCCGGGACGCGGCGGCGCAGGGTGCGGATATTGTCGTACATGCTGAAGGGGTCGAGGATGCCGAGGGTGTCGCAGTAGCGGAAGCGATCCGCCCCCATGTGATGCGCAATCTCCATGAGCTCGACGAGAAAGTCGAGATCTGCGCGGCTGGCATCTTCGCCGCCGATGGAGACATAGAGATCGTGCTCCTTGGCAAAGCCGAGGGCGACTTTCAGCTGCTCCTTGACCCACGCCCGATCCTTGCGCAGTTTGCGGCTGATCTGCAGGTCGGAGACCGAGAGGGAAAGATCGACGGCGCGCACCCCGCAATTCAGGGAGGCCTGAATATCCGGGATCAGCGCCCGGTTCCAGGTAAGGAGGCGGCAGTTGAGATCCATGTCGACGAGAGCGCGGATACTTTCCTGCTCCTCGCTCCCCATCGCCGGAATGCCACATTCCAGTTCGTGGACGCCGATTTCGTCGAGCATGGCAGCGATGCGTTTCTTCTCTTCCCGAGTAAAGACGACGCCGGCGGTCTGTTCGCCGTCGCGCAGGGTGGTATCGTCGATGATGACGGGGCAGGCGCTGTAATCAGTCATGACGGTCTCCGTAAACAGAAAAACCCCACGATCAAAAGATCACGGGGCGACGTTGCCAAGGGTCCGGCAGCAATGCCGGAAGGGGTTGGTTGCTTCTTAAGCACGGGCTATGCCAAGGGGAAAAGGGGCGCGGTTGGCGACTTTCCACGTGTCGTAAATGTCGGTTGGCTGCTGCACTGCGGACAAGGTTGATGAAAAAAAGAGCAGGGGAGAATGACTTTTGGGCAAGTTTTCAGGCAGGTCTTTTTGGACGATCTCAACTTTATGATATAATTTTTTAGCTGCTAATCAGCAGGAAAAATTCACGCGAGGAGGTACACAATGAAAAGAGGATTGTTGTTCGGTTTGGCTCTTACTTTCGGTTTCACCGGTATCAGTATTGCTGCCGCTCCGGCTAAGGATGGCGCCAGTCTCCTTGAAGAGCGCTGTTCGGTTTGTCATCCGGCGGCCAGGCCCAAGGCGGCCCAAAAGACCCCGGCGGAGTGGGAATCGACTGTCTCCCGTATGATCGGCAAGGGGGCACAGCTGACCGCCGGAGAGAAGAAGGTTCTGGTCGACTATCTGGGAAAAACCTATAAGCCTTAAATTCCGGCATTTTTGCAAAACAAAAGGACTCAGCGTTTTTTCGCTGGGTCCTTTTGTTTTGCGTCCGGACCTTGTAAACATGAATCGATCAGCCCTGGGGGGAAGCAAAAGCGGCCCTTGACCACTTGACAAAAATTTATAAATAATATATATGAATAAACATATAAATAAATAATCAGGGAGACGCTGATGACTTTGAAAAAGAAGGTAGTACAGATTGCCCCGCAGAGACAGAAGCCTGAACTATACAGATGGCTGCTGGCTGTGGTGATGCTTGCCACCTTGGCGCTGGGGTGGAAGTTCCCCCTGATCGGCTTCGTCGTCCCGGTGGTGATGCTGACCGCCATCCTTTACAGTCTGCGTAAAGGGCGTTATGCCTGCGGCAATATCTGCCCGCGCGGCAGTTTTTTTGATACCTTTTTTCGCTTTGTCGGGGGGAGCCGAACGATTCCGCCGTGGCTGCGTTCGTTGCCAATGCGCTGGAGCGTCTTTGTCGGACTCATGGGATTCATGGGCTTTCAGCTTATGCAGGATCCCGGCAGTGCCGAGCATTGGGGTTCGGTCTTCTGGCTGGCCTGCGCCGTCACCACCGCTGTTGCCATCGTTTTGGGACTGGTGTGGCAGCCGCGTACCTGGTGTGCTGTCTGTCCGATCGGCACCTTGACTGCCACTATCGGTGAGGAGAAGTATCCGCTGCAGATTGCGGCAAGTTGCAAATCGTGCGGTCTGTGCGAGCAAAGTTGCCCGATGGAGCTTTCGATCGCAACGCAACGGGAAGCGGGAAGATTGGAGCACGGCGATTGCATCAAGTGCTCAAGTTGCCATGCCGCCTGTCCGCAACAGGCGCTGACCTGGCCCAAGGCCGCTTGAGCACAACGCAGGAAGCTTTGCAAAAAAGGACTTAGCCGATTTCGGTTAAGTCCTTTTTTGTTGTCATTGGTCATTTGTTCTGGGTCATTTGTTCGTTTACAAAGAACGTTGCCGCACCACTTCGAAGAGGGCGACGGCAGTGGCGACAGAGACGTTGAGGGAGGGGACCTGACCGCGCATCGGGATGGCGACGAGGTGGTCGCAGTGGCGGCGGACGTTGGGCCGCAGGCCTTCGCCTTCGCTGCCGGCGACGAGAGCGACATGGCCGCGGTAATCGCCGGCATGGAGGGGTTCTGAATCAACATCGCCGGCGAGGCCGTAGATCCATACCCCTTCCTTCTTCAGTTCTTCGAGGGCGCGGGAGATATTGGTGACCTGCGCCAGGGGGAGATGGGCAAGGGCACCGGAAGCGCTCTTCTCAACAACGCCCGAAACCGGGCAGGCGCGGTCCTTGCCGACGATGACGCCGTGACAGCCGGCAGCGTCGGCGCTGCGCAGGATGGCGCCGAAGTTGTGGGGATCGGTGACGCCGTCAAGGATCAGGAAGAAGGCCGGCTTGCCGCTGTTGCGCCAGTAGCCGATGAGATCTTCAAGATCGCAGTAGGTAAAGGGAGTGACACGCAGGATCGCCCCTTGATGGTGTTTGTGGCCGGCGAGGCGGTCGAGATCCTGGCGATCGCGCAGGCGTACCGCGATCCCTTTGGCGTTAGCGAGTTGCACCGCTTCACTCAGGCGCGGCGGTAAAACCCCCTTGAGGACGAGGAGTTCGAGGGGGGCGCGCAGCGTGCCGCGCAGCCCTTCAACCACCGGGTTGATGCCGTAGACGAGATCGGCGTCGCTCAAGAGCGCTGCTCCAGAGCGGCGCTGATTTCATCAAGGATCAGCTGGGCGGCGCGCATCGGCTCAGCAGCCGCCGAGATCGGCCGGCCGATGACGAGGTAGTCGGCACCGGCGCTGATCGCTTCGCCGGGGGTCATGATCCGCTTCTGGTCGTCGGCCGAAGCAAAGGCGGGACGGACGCCGGGGGTAATGATCTTGAATTCCGGGCCGCAGGCGGCGCGAATCTGCACCACTTCCAGCGGTGAGGCCACGACGCCGTCAAAGCCGGCTTCCTGGGTGAGTTTGGCGAGGCGCGGTACCATCTCGGCGACCGGTCGATCGATGCCGATTTCGCGCAAGGTGGCGTCGGTGCTGGAGGTGAGGATGGTCACGGCGATGCGTAGGGGGACGGGAATGCCGGCGGCAAGACAACTCTCTGCGGCCTTCCTGGCGGTTTCGCTCATCATTTCGCGGCCACCGAGAGCGTGGACATTGAAGATCTTTACGCCGAGACGACAGGCTTCGATGCCGGCCATTGCCACGGTATTGGGGATGTCGTGATACTTGAGGTCGAGAAAGACTTCGCCCCCTTCGTCGCGGATCATCTTGACCACGTCCGGGCCGCAGCGGGTAAAGAGTTGTTTGCCGACCTTGAAGACGCCGACGTGGTTGCGCAGTTCCCGGACCCAGCGTTGGGCCTGGGCAAATTCGTCGACATCGAGAGCAAAGATAAGGCGTTCAATCGCCTGTTTCATGGATTCTTCCTTTCCTTGAGCTGGTTGATACGGATGGCAATCTCCTGGGCTTGCTGCACCAGGCGGAGAGAGTCGCTATGGTAATCGCCGAGATCGCGGCGCGCCGCCATGCAGGCCATAAAGACCAGCTCGCTCAGCGTCTCGGCGAGGAGGCCGCGCTGCTCGTCGGCGGGGGATTTCGCGAGATTGGCGGCAATCTGACCGGGGTCGATGGTTCCTTTGTCGGTGAGGGTGACATGGCGCAACACCGAGGCAAAGGGTTGCGGAAGATCGCGGAGGAACAGCCGCATTTCCAGCCCGAAGTTATGATTCTTTTCACTGATCTTCTGATACAGGGCGGCGAGGACACCATTGGCAACTGCCAGGATTTCAGCCAGATCCGCCGGAAGCTCCAGCGCTTCCGGCGCGGGAAAGGTGAGGAGCTTTCGGCCGGCCAGGCGGTGCAGCAGACTCAAGGTTTGAAACTCGTCAAGGCCGCTGCGGGCGATGAGATCGCGCACGGTCAGCTTGCCGCTGCTTGCCATGGCCAGCAGACGCTCTTCCTTGGCCGGGAGTTCGTCGACGCTGTGTCCTGTTGCAACCGGTATGGCATTGTGGGAGTGCAGGGTGCGCATGAAGAGCTGCCGTTCATCAGAGCGGCGTAAACCCTCCATGATGAGATTTTGCGTGCGCAGGGCCAGGCTGGCGGTCGGCGCTTCGGTGTTGCGACGTTGCACAAAGATGAAATCCCCTTGCTGGCAGGGGATGAGATGATAAACGATCGCTTCGATCTGGGCGCTATTCGCATCGCGCAGATCCTGCTCGCTAAGCCGCCCTCCCTGTAACAGTTGCAGCCGCAGGGCTTGGGGATCGTTGCCGGCGGCCTGGCGCGTCCTGATCAAGGTGTCGCGGTCGATCTTGCCGGCGAGCAGGAGGAATTCACCGAGCTCTTCCTCGGGGAAGGTCGAAGTCGCGGAGACCAGCTCGCCTTCGTCGAAGTGGAGATCTTTACTCCCCCCTTCCAGATTGAAATGGAGGAGGCCGCTTTTGCGGAACATGTTGATAATCGACAGGACTTCCACCACCTGCAGGTCACCGATCGAGCCGGCGAGGGCGATCTGACCTTCACCCCCCCCTTCGGTGGTGAGGAGGAGGTGGCGTTGCGAGCGCGAGGCGAGGGTCAGTTCCCGGCTGTTCAGGCCATTGGCAATGGCAGCGGGGAGGGCGATGCGGTCAGCGCTGTCGAGTGGAATGCGGATCATGCCTTGGCCAGACGCACCTTCTCGGCCACAGCCGCCGCCATCGCATCGATGGCAACCAGCTCTTTTTCGCCGCCGCGCCGCTCCTGTAACTCCAGCACCCCGTCCTTGACGCCACGCGCTCCGACAGTGACGCGCAACGGGATGCCGATGAGTTCGGCATCGGCAAATTTGCTGCCGGCCCGTTCGTCGCGATCATCGAGAAGAGCGTCGACGCCGAGGGCTGTCAGTTCGGCGTAGAGGGCTTCGGCCGTCGTCCGCACGCTTGCGTCGTTGGGGTTGAGCATGGTGACGATGACTTCAAAGGGGGCGATCGCCATCGGCCAGATGATGCCGTTGGCATCGTGGTTCTGTTCGATCGCTGCTGCGGCAGTGCGGCCGATGCCGATACCGTAGCAACCCATGTAGACAAACTGCTCCTTGCCGTCACTGTCGAGAAAGCACGCCTTCATCGCTTCGGAGTAGCGGGTGCCGAGTTTGAAGACATGACCGACTTCGACGCCGCGCCACATTTCCAGCACACCGCCGGCGCAGCGCGGGCAAAGATCGCCGTGGACGACGTTGCGCAGATCAGCGTAGAGGTTGGGGGTAAAATCGCGGCCGGGATTGGCATTCTTGAAGTGGAGATCAGCGGCATTGGCGCCGACCACGACATTGCGCAGCCCTTCGACAGCGAAATCGGCGACGACGCGGATGGAGAGGCCGATCGGCCCGGCAAAGCCGACCGGTGCGCTGGTGACCTTGCTGACCAGTGCTTCGTCGGCCAAGGCGAGTTCATTGGCGCCGAGGACCTTGCTCAGCTTGATCTCGTTGAGTTCGTGGTCGCCGCGCAGCAGC
>DIKR01000046.1:12241-16667 GCA_002424625.1 Desulfuromonadaceae bacterium UBA5613 | reverse complement strand
AAGGGGCGCGCTTCCGCCTTCTCGATATTGGCGGCATACTCGCAGCCGTTACAGGAAACGATGGCATCTTCACCGGAATCGGCGAGGACCATGAATTCATGGGAGTAGTTGCCGCCGATGGCGCCGGAATCAGCTTCAACGGCGCGGAAGTTGAGACCGCAGCGCGCAAAGATGCGGCGGTAGGCCTGGTACATCTTGTCGTAGGCAGCAATGGCGCCGGCTTCGTTGACATCGAAGGAGTAAGCATCCTTCATGATGAATTCGCGGCCGCGCATCAGCCCGAAACGGGGGCGAATCTCGTCGCGAAACTTGGTCTGGATCTGGTAAAGGTTCAGCGGCATCTGCCGGTAGGAGCGCACTTCGCGGCGGACGATATCGGTCACCACCTCTTCATGGGTCGGCCCCATGCAGAATTCCGCTTCCTTGCGGTCCTTGAAGCGCAGCAGTTCCTTGCCGTACTTTTCCCAGCGTCCCGATTCCTGCCACAGTTCTGCCGGATTCGCCATCGGCATGAGGATCTCCAGGGCGCCGGCGCGATCCATCTCATCCCGCACAATCTTCTCCACCTTGCGGATCGTCCGCAGGCCGAGAGGGAGATAGTTGTAGATCCCCGAGGCGACTTTGCGGATCAGTCCGGCACGGAGCATGAGCTGATGGCTGATAACTTCGGCATCGGCCGGCGTTTCTTTGAGGGTAGGGATAAAGTATTGGGAATAGCGCATGGGAATCAGACCTCGAAAAGGGGGAAAATCGCAGCGGCAGAGCCGGTGACGGAGTGGGAAAATTAGCTTATTCGGGGGATGAATGCAAGGAGAATGGCGCTCAAGGCGGCGGTCTGCCGCAAGTTGTTGGCAAGGCGGTCCAGAGCAGTATCTTTGCAACTACGCGCTTTCCAAAGAGTGTGCACCAAAGATTACGTCTTTGTTGTCATGTACTACACTTGGCTGCTGTATAATTGTTGTTTTTTATTGTTGACAAGAAAGATGCTTAAATGATATTTCTTTTGACACTAACAATCAACAGGAGCACGACCCACTATGGAATCGACCCGCCGCAGCATTGTTAAAGCCATTTCCTATCGGATCATCGGGACACTGACCACCACCGGGATCGTGCTGGCGGTGGTCGGCAAACTGGAAGTCGCCGCTGCCATCGGGTTGACAGACACGGTTTTCAAAATCGCCGTCTATGTCCTCCATGAGCGGGCCTGGAACAAGATCGCCTACGGGCGCGAAGCTCCTCAGCCGGAATATACAATCTGAGAGAATGCGGGATACCTCTTACTACCGCCCGACGGCCTAAGCCGTCCGGGCGGTTTTTTATTGGAGAGTGTGGGAGTTGACAGGGGAATAATCTCTGATATTCATGTGCACAGGCGAAATGTTCTGTTTGGTTGGATTGTCGGTTACGCTCGTGAAGGAGAAATCAATGCATCCGTACAGAATTTCATCTTGATGATCGCTGTGTCTGCAACTCTGAGTTGTGGCGTATATCAATTCATTCAAGCAACGTTGCTTCGCGGCGCGGTTAAATTCAGGCTTTGACGGCAGGATTCCGGCGGTTCTGAGGCGAGGAGACCCGATGAGCGACGTGAGCGCCAGCGAGAAGCAAGATGAGACCGCCCCTATCGACGAGGCGCTGAAAAACGAGCGATACGAGCTCCTCCGGCGGTTGGAGGACTCGCTGGAAACGCCGATGCTGGCCCTCGCCTTTGTTTGGTTGGCGCTGTTGGTCGTGGAGTTGATCTGGGGCGAGAGCCGGTTGTTTGAGACCATTGGTACGATCATTTGGGTCATCTTCATTCTCGATTTCGCGATGGAATTCGCCCTGGCACCGCACAAGGCCGCTTACCTGAAGCACAATTGGCTGACTGCCATGTCGCTACTGATACCGGCGCTGCGCATCTTTCGCATCTTCCGGGTGTTTCGACTGCTTCGGCTGGCCCGCGTCGGGCGGAGTTTGCGTTTGCTCCGCGTCATCAGCTCGCTGAACCGCGGCATGCGTGCGCTCGGTGCCAGCCTGAATCGGCGTGGCTTCGGCTACGTTATCGCCCTCACGGTACTGGTCGCGTTCACCGGCGCGGCCGGGATGTACGCTTTCGAGAACGTGGCTCCCGACGGCCTGAAGAGCTACAGTGAAGCGCTGTGGTGGACCGCGATGATCCTCACCACGATGGGCTCGCAGTACTGGCCGCAGACGGTTGAGGGGCGCGTGTTGTGCGTCTTCCTGGCGCTGTATGCTTTTGCCGTCTTCGGCTACGTGACGGCGACGCTCGCAACCTTCTTCATCGGTCGCGACGCGGTGGATGAAGAAGCCGAGCTTGCGGGTGCCAAACAACTGGCCGCCCTCCGGGAGGACGTGATCGCCTTACGCGAGGAAATTCGGCGAACGAATGCGGCGGGCCCCTCGACCCCCTCTTAGCCAACATACGGAGAGAGATCATGAATTTCAAAATGGATCATATAGTTATCAACGCAGTAGACATTAATAGCTCCCTCCATTTCTATACGGAAATTCTCAAATTAGCTGGGGAACGGATAGAGGAGTTTAAAAATGATCAAGTGCCGTTTCCCTCTGTTCGGATAACGAAGGATACCATCATTGATCTTTTTCCTAAAAAGCTTTGGGAAAAGACAAATCCAGAAAATGTTTGCCGTCCAAACCTCAATCACTTTTGTTTTTCTACAAGTAAAAACAATTGGGAATCGCTACAGGAAAGACTTAAAGAACACGAAATTTCAATTGACGAAGGACCTGCTAAACGCTGGGGGGCTCACGGTTCCGGTGTGTCTATCTATTTTCGTGACCCTGATGAAAACGTGATTGAAGTTCGTTACTATGAAAGTGAGGAAGCTGACCGTCCCTGCCTGCTTAGTTCGTAGCATAAATTGCGGTGTTGGCCAAAATTTGCGCCGCCGCCGGGAGGGGGAGTTAATCCCTCATCAGACATCCAGCACTACCACTGCTCTCCAACAACCATCCTCATACGCCACCCGAAAACAGTGCAGCGTCACCGCCTTGACATCGACGAGGCATTGGTGGCGATCCACGTCAATCGCTTCGCCGCTGACCTTTGCCTCCAGTTGGAAAATAGCATCCCCTTCCTTGATCTCCACCGTATCGGCATGGAGCAGCAGTCGGCGGGCATCCTTGTAGAAGACCAGCTCTTGAAGAAAGGACCAGAGGAGCATATCGAGGGCTTCATCCTCCAGGCAGAAGGTGACCTGCTGCTGCCGCGCCACCGCTTCCGGGACTTCGACCATGGTGCGGAGCAGGGCGGCGGCGCTGGCGATGAAGAGCTCTTCCTGCGTCGCGCCCCAGGCTTCAAAGGCGACATCGGCAGGGGAGATTTGGTCGTCAAAGCGAAATGGCATCACTACCCCTTGATGTTGCCGATCGGCACCAGCTTTACCACCCGGCGGCTCAGGCCCGCGATTTCCGTGGCCTTGGTGACGATGTCGATATCCTTGTAGGCGAAGCCGGCCTCTTCGGCGAGGCCGCCGTAGGAAGCGGTGCGGACATGGATGCCGCGCGCTTCCATATCGTCCAGCAGTTGGCGCCCCTTGACCAGCTTCTTTGCCTGGTGGCGGCTCATGGTGCGGCCGCTGCCGTGGGCGGTGGTGTAGAAGGTGGGAGCGGCGCTGGCCATGCCGGCGAGAAGGTAGGAGCCGGTCTCCATGCTGCCGCCTATGATGACCGGCTGGCCGGTCTCCTGGTAAGCGTCAGGGAGGCCGGCCATCCCCGGTCCGAAGGCGCGGGTCGCCCCTTTGCGGTGAACGAGAACCTCAGTCATTTCCCCGGCGATGCGATGCTTTTCCAGCTTGGCGGTGTTGTGGGCGACGTCGTAGACCATGCGCATCCCCAGCTTTTCGGGGGAGGAGTGGAAGAGGTGGGCAAAGACTTCGCGGATGCGGTGGAGGATGACCTGGCGGTTGGCGAAACCCATGTTGGCGGCGCACTTCATCGCTGCAAAGTAGGCTTGTCCTTCCGGGGAGAGGAAAGGGGCGCAGGCGAGTTCGCGGTCGTAGAGCTTGATCCCGTATTTGCTGGTCATCACCTTGAGGAAGGTCTGGAGGTAGTCGGTCGCCACCTGATGGCCGAAGCCGCGGCTGCCGCAGTGGAACATGATCACCACCTGGTTGGGGATGGTGATGCCGAAGGCGCGGGCGGTCGCTTCATCGAAGATATTCTCCGGGCGCGCCACCTGGATTTCGCAGTAGTGGTTGCCGGAGCCGAGGGTGCCGATCTGGTCGTAACCGCGCTCGATCGCTTTGTCACTGCACGCCGCCGCATCGGCGCCGGCAAAGCAGCCCCCTTCCTCGGTCATCTCCAGATCCTCGGGGAGGGCGAAATCGTTCTCCAGACACCAGCGCGAGCCGCGTTCGATCACCCGGCGGAATTCGCTGCGCGAGGAGCGGACAAAGCC
>DIKR01000046.1:6716-12195 GCA_002424625.1 Desulfuromonadaceae bacterium UBA5613 | reverse complement strand
GTGAGGTTGGTCAGGCAGAGGCGCATGCCGCAGTTGATGTCGAAGCCGATGCCGCCCGGGGAGATCACGCCGGTGGCGGGGTCAAAAGCGGCGACGCCGCCGATGGGGAAGCCGTAGCCCCAGTGGCCGTCGGGCATGCAGTAAGCGTAGTCGACGATACCGGGGAGGCAGGCGACGTTGGCGGTCTGCTCGAAGACCCCGGCTTCCATGCCGTGCAGGAGGGCTTCGGTGGCGATGATCCGCGCCGGCACCCGCATGCCGCTTTTGTAGGAGGTCGGCAGTTCCCAGATGGTATCGGAGACTTTGCGCAGTTGCGGGGGCAGGGACATGAACTCTCTCCTTTGTTTTTATATTTCAATGCCAATGTTTAACAGAGCATAACAGGGGCGCGAGCCAGGTCAACTCAGGAGAGATGGTGAAGTAATAGAGAAAATGAAGTTACATCCGCCATCACCGTCGCCCCTTGCTATACTTAGTGAACAAGAGACAGAAAGGAAGGCGAGCATGCGTAACGAAGAGCGGATTGTCAAGGCGGTGGCGGCGGCCCTGGAGCGGGAGAAGCAGGTTAATCTCCATAATTCACCTCTGCAGCTGGAGTTCGATGCCGGGGTGTTGGCCATGGAGGGGGAGGTGGAGCATATCATGGCGAAAAAGCGGGCGCTGGAGGTGGCGGCGGCGATCCCCGGCGTTGCCAGCATCGTTGACCGTATCCACCTCTCCCCGGCAGAGGCGATGGCGGACGGGGAGATCCGCGAGCGGGTCTGCAAGGCGCTCCTAGCCGAGGAGATGCTCGGGTCGTGCGCCATTTGGGCGATCGTCAAAGGGAAGCCGGAGGTGGTGCGTGAAGCGGAACAGGGGCTGGACGGCAGTATCGATGTCGAGGTGGCGGACGGCATTGTTATTCTGAATGGCGCGGTCTCTAACCTGACGGCCAAACGTTTGGCCGGAGTCCTCGCCTGGTGGGTGCCGGGGAGTCGCGACGTGGTCAACGGCATCGAAGAGGTGCCGACCGAGGAGGATACCGCCGATGAAGTCATCGACGCAGTCCGTCTCGTCCTTGAAAAGGACCCTTTTGTCAACGCGTCCCAGGTCAAGGTCAGCTGCACCAATGACTGGGTGACCCTTGAGGGGTTGGTCAAGAACGAAAGCGTGCGCCGACTGGCAGAGGCCGATGCCTGGTATGTCTTCGGCGTCGATGGGGTGACGAACCGACTGCAGGTCGAGGCGTAGGAGCACGCACTGTGCGGCTCTTTATCGCCATTGAGCTTCCGCTGGAGCTGAAAAAGGCTCTCGGCAAGCTGCACCGTGATCTTCCCGGTGCCCGCTGGGTGCCGGCGGCGCAGATCCACCTGACTTTGGCCTTTCTCGGGGAAGTGGAGGAAGCGCGTGTCGAACAGCTGCGCGCCGAACTTGCCCTGATTCATCTTCCCCCATTTTCCCTCACCTTGACCGGCTTGGGCTGTTTCCCTAATCGGCAGAAGCCGCGGGTGCTCTGGGTCGGGCTAAAACCGCAACCGCAGCTGCTGGCGCTCGTTACAGCCGTGCAGAGGACGCTCCGTGCCTGCGACCTCCCGCTGGACGAGCGCCCCTTCTCCGCGCATATCACCCTTGCCCGGCTCAAGCATCCCGCCGGCCGGGAGAGGGAGGAGTTTTTCGCTCAACCCCTGTCGGCCTTTCCCGCCTTTCCGGTGCACGACTTCATCCTCTTTGAGAGCCGTTTAACCCCGCACGGCGCCGAGCATAACCCTCTCAGCAATTTTTTGCTGGTACCGGGCTGATTTCATCACCTGTCGGACAAAATTTCGGGGATTCACCAAAAAAGAAGGGCCGGCATACTTTGCCGGCCCTTCGTGCTACTGGTCTGTCCCAAATTTTACCATCTGAAGCCGACGCCGAGATTGTAAACGAAGCGGCCGTCTTCGAACTGGTCATCGATTTCATCGGCGTCATCGAAAAGGAAATCGTATTCCAACGAGGCCAGGATAAAGGTGGTGGTGTTGACAAAGGCTTTTACGCCGACTTCAGGCCCGGCGATAAATTGATCTTTGACACTGTCGCCGTAAATGTAACCGATGCTGGCGCCGACAAACGGTTGCCACATTTCCAGATCGAAGTGGTAATCCAGACCGAGACGTGTCGATCCGTTCCAGACGTTCTCACCCGGGACATCGACAACGGAGACCCCCTGGCGAACCAGTGCTTCGAGATTATCACTGACGAAATAGCCTAAACTCGCCTCGACGGACGCAACGGAAGAGTCAAAATCATTGTCACTCGAACCATTGCCGTTGAGAGTCAGCTCCATGTCCCCCATTTGGAATTGCGCCATAGCCGCGCAAGGGGCAAGGAGAAAGCCGAGAAGTGCTACCACGAAGATTTTGCGCCACATAATTAGCCTCCATACGAAAAGTGTGTCCTGGTTGAACTGGCGATAAATCATCCCGTTCTCCCTTGTCGTGATGCCATTAAAGAGGCAGGGAGGGGATGGGCGGATAACTTCAGATTGCCTCTACATCGCCAACATTTCGATTCAGCGATGTTAATATGTCTCAAGCTTACCGCCGACAAATGAGTTGTCAACCGTCAATGGTAATTTTTGTCGTCACACCTGTTTTCTGCCGTCGGTAACGCGACTCTGCCGCAACGCATTGTGACGCCATCCGTCTTGACAAATATTAATTCGTATGCTAATTATATTTATCCGAAACATTCTCGTGCGAAATAGTTGGGCAGCTCATTTTCCTCAGAGGAAGGATGATGTCGTTATGGCGGCAGTAGGTGACGAAAAGAAAACACACGACAAGACGGCTGGCAGTTATCATGATCCGGCCTTGAAAGAGCTTGTTGCCATGAACGCTGCGCCCCCCATTCCCGAGGGGAACTATGAGCTGCGCATCCTTCAATCGCTGCGCCGCATCATCCGTGCCATCGAAATCCATTCGCAGCACTTGAGTCATGCCTACCAGATTACCGGCCCGCAACTCGGTTGCCTTCTGGCGATCAAACAAAACGGGACGATGACGCCGACGCGTCTTGCCCGTATCCTCTTTCTCAGTGCCAGCACCGTGGTCGGCATCGTCGATCGCCTCGAAGAAAAGGGACTTCTGGCCCGCATCCGCAGCACCGAGGATCGGCGCCAGGTGCAGATCTGCCTGACCGCAGCCGGTGATCTTCTTGCCGAAAGTGCTCCGTCCCCGTTGCAGGAGACCCTCTCCAGCAGCCTGAAAAATTTGCCGCCCCTGGAGCAGGTCTCGATTACTTTGGCTCTGGACAAGCTGGTCAACCTGATGGAGGCCGGGGAGATCTCGGCTGCACCGATCCTGGAGACCGGCCCGCTTCTGCTCCCGACCGATTTGAACCTTCCCTGAGCATTCTTTCACGGGCGGCCATGTGTTGCCCTGTCGATCTTAACCATCCTTTTCAGGAGGACATAAACGCGCAGCGCAGACCCGGTTAGCGGGCTGCGGCGGGATGATCACTTTTTTACCTGCGCCCACAAAGGAGCTAACATTGTCTATCTACACACCAAACCAACAGGAAATTGCCGAAAAACTTTCAACCAAAGGGGTCTCCCGTGCTGACTGGAAAGATTGGCGCTGGCAGCTCAAGCACTCCATTCAATCCCCGGCCGCGGTGGAAAGACTTCTGAATATCCGCTTCAGCGCCGAGGAGAAGATCGAGTTGGAGAGAACTCTCGATCGTTTCCCCCTCTCGGTGACCCCCTACTATCTCTCCCTGATCAACGCCGTCGATTATCGCAACGACCCGATCTTCATGCAGGCTTTCCCCTCGCCCCGTGAACTGGAGATCGAGCGCAACGATATGGCCGACCCCCTCCATGAGGATAAGGACAGCCCGGCGCCGGGGATTACCCATCGCTATCCTGACCGGGTCCTTTTCCATATCAGTAATATCTGCTCGATGTACTGTCGGCACTGTACGCGCAAGCGCAAGGTCGGCGACGTCGACTCCATCCCCGACCGCGCCAGTATTATGCAGGGGATCGACTATATCCGTCAGACCCCGGTGATCCGTGATGTCCTCCTTTCCGGAGGGGATCCGCTGATGCTCTCCGATGATTATCTCGATTGGATTCTCACCGAACTTGAGAATATCCCCCACGTCCAGGTCATCCGTATCGGTACGCGCATGCCGGTCGTCCTCCCGTATCGCATCACCCCTGAGTTGATTGCCATGCTCAAAAAGCACCATCCCCTCTGGGTGAATACGCATTTTAACCATCCCCGCGAGATTACGGCTTCATCCCGTGCGGCGCTGCGCCTGCTCGCCGATGCCGGCATCCCCCTCGGCAACCAGACCGTCCTTTTGGCCGGCATCAACGACTGTCCGCGTATCATCAAGTCGCTGGTACAGGAACTCGTCGCCAACCGGGTCCGCCCTTATTATCTTTATCAATGCGATATGGCCGAAGGATTGGCGCATTTTCGTACCCCGGTCGGCAAGGGGATCGAGATCATGGAGAACCTCATCGGCCACACCAGCGGCTTCGCTATCCCCACTTATGTCGTCGATGCCCCCGGCGGCGGCGGCAAGATCCCGCTGACCCCCAACTACCTCCTTTCCCTTTCGACCAACAAGGTGGTGCTGCGCAACTACGAAGGGGTCATCACCACCTATCACGAACCAGAGAGTTATAAAGCGATCTTCTGCGATCGCAAATGCGATGACTGCAAACTCGATCTTAAACTTGAGGGGGCGGAAGAATGCGAGGCCACCGGGATTGTCAAACTCCTGTCTGATTATGACGAAACGATCTCCCTGACGCCGGAGAATAACTCTCGCATGGAGCGCCGTAATAGTGATGACTGATATCATGACAACCTTTGGCCAGTCGAAGATCCAGCACGGCAAACATAGTGACCGGGTCTATCTGATGCATCTGGCAGCGGCGGATCTGCCGGGGATTATCCCGCATCTTCGCGCGCTCGCCAGTGACCGCGGCTATTCGAAGATCTTTGCCAAGATTCCCGCTGCCGCCGAAAGCGCATTCCTCGCCGATGGCTACGCCGTCGAAGCGTCGATTCCGAATTTTTACCGGGGACAGGAGTCCGCCCTCTTCCTCGGGAAATATTTGTCTGCGGAGCGGCAGGAGGAGAAACACCCCGAAAGCGTCGCTCAGGGACTGGAACTCGCCCATAAAAAAGCTGCGCCCGGCGGTCAGCCGACCCTGGACGCCTCTCTACACTGCCGGCAGATGGGTCCAACCGATACGCCCCCGATGGCGGCCCTTTACCGCCAGGTCTTTGCCACTTACCCCTTTCCCATCCATGACGAGGCCTATCTGCGCCAGACCATGGCGGAGGATGTCATCTACTTCGGCATCTGGGAAGGATCTGAGCTCATCGCCCTGACTTCGGCGGAGATGGACCGCAAGGGAGAGAATGCGGAGATGACCGACTTTGCCACCCGTCCCGACTGCCAAGGCCGCGGACTGGCCAACTACCTCCTGGCGCAGGCG
>DIKR01000046.1:0-6608 GCA_002424625.1 Desulfuromonadaceae bacterium UBA5613 | reverse complement strand
TCCGGCACCCTGGAGAGCATGAATGTGTGGCATAAGAGCCTCCTGCCATGACTGCCGTAGTCTTTCATAACTTCATAAGCTCGGTGTTGTTGCTGTTGATGCTGCTCAACCCGTTTCTGCTGATTATCTACCTCATCGATCTGATTCAGGAACTTGATGATCGGGCCTTTTCGCAGGTGATGATTCGAGCCGGACTGATCAGCACCGCGGTCTTCATCGTTGTCGCCCTGGTCGGCGACGCCCTCTTTACCCATGTTCTCCAGGTCCGGTTCGCGTCTTTTCAGATCTTCGGCGGCATCATCTTTCTCCTCATCGGCATCCAGTTCATGTTCACCGGCCCCGAAGCGATTCGCAAGATGCGCGGCAAGCCGGAACATATTGCCGGAGCGATCGCCATGCCGGTGATGATCGGCCCGAGCACTGTCAGCGCCAGCATCCTGGCCGGCAGTCGTCTGCCGGCTCTCTGGGCGGTCATCGCCATAATTGTCGCTATGGTGATCACCGTGACGACTTTGCTGCTGTTGAAACGGCTGCATGACGTGGTGCGGCCGCACAATGCCAAATTGATCGAGCGTTATATCGAGATCATGGGGCGGGTGACGGCGCTGGTGATCGGGACAATTTCCGTCGAAATGATTATGCAGGGGTTGAAAGCCTGGATGTTGCATTTGAATAGTTGATCTGGAATGGGGTGTGAAGGTTTGCAATCGAACAGGCGAGGGGGAGGGGGATGAAGGCAGGATAATCTTCTTGTTGCCGTTATGAGGTCGTGTTAGCGCTCACAACGCCTACTCTTCCTCCCTGAGAAAAAATTTCTTTGTCCTGACGGGCAATTGACTATATCCTGCAACGTCCGGTGATCCCGGCCAACCATCGTTCCCCCACCTTTGAAGGAGTCACCAGCGTCTTGCTCTCTGCTTTTGTCTCGATGTACAGAAAAATACTAGCCTCCTCCTTCCTGCTCCTGCTCGTTGTTTCTGTTCTCGCCTCGGCAACGCAGGCCGCGGACGATTTTGTCACCTATCCCCTGCTGGCAACGGATTACCGCTCGATCAAGGTCTTCGACAACCGCGGGCGGTTTGTCGGTCGCCTGCTGCCGGAACAGCGCTACTGGACTCCTCTGCAGCGTATCCCCCTCTTCCTGCAACAGGCGGTGGTAGCGGTGGAGGACACCCGTTTCTACGAGCATGGCGGCATCGATATTCGCGGCATCGCCCGGGCGCTGGTCAAAGATGTGATCAATCGCAATCTCGCCGAAGGGGGGTCGACGATCACCCAGCAGCTGATCAAGAACCGCTACCTCTCCGGCGAGAAGACGATTGATCGCAAGGTCCAGGAAGGCTTGATGGCGGTGGAGTATGAAAAGAAGTACAGCAAGGTGCAGATTCTCGAGATGTACTTCAATGAAATTTATTACGGCAATGGCGCTTGGGGGATTGCCGCCGCCGCCCGACTTTATTTCGACAAGAATCCCGAGGAGTTGAACGACGCCGAATGCGCCCTTCTCGCCGGAGTGCCGAAGAATCCGGGTCGCTACAATCCCGCCGGGGAGAGTGCCAGTGTCAACGGCCGCCGCGATGTCGTCCTCAAGCGCATGGCGGATCTCGAAATTATCACAGCCCAAAAGCAGCAGCAGCTGCGCGCCCAGCGGGTGACCGTGACCCCGCGCGGCCAGGCGCCTTATTACCTCAATCACATCCGCAGCAAGCTGATCGAGCGTTACGGCGCGCAGGTCATCGAAACAGGACGAATGGAGATTACCGCCGCTCTTGATCTTGATCTGCAGCAGCTGGCGGAGAAGACCCTGCGCGAGAAGATGAAGGGGCGCGACCCGGCGTTGCAGGGGGCGCTGGTCAGCCTCGATCCTGTGACCGGCAATGTTCTGGCGGCGGTGGGGGGTGTTGATTACGCCAAAAGCAGCTACAACCGCGCTTTCTTTGCCCAGCGTCAGCCTGGTTCGGCGATCAAGCCGCTGATCTTTGCCGCGGCTCTGGAAGCAGGCTACAGCGCTTCTGATCTCTGGGATGATACCCCGGTAACTTACCCGCGGGGAGATGGTAAGAACTGGACTCCGCGCAACTATGGCAATGAGGCCTTTGGCTACCTCCCATTGCGTCAGGCCCTGGCCCACTCCAATAATGTCATTACCGTCAAGCTGCTTGAAGCTATCGGTGTGCCGACCTTTGTCAACTTTGCCAGTCAACTCGGACTGCCGCTGCGCGCCCGGCACGATCTTTCTCTCGCTCTCGGCACCGAAGAGGTCACCCTCGTCGAGCTGGTGCAGGCCTACGCCCCTCTGGCCAATAACGGCCTGCGGCCTGATCTCCGCACCATCCTCCGCATCGTTGACCGGCAGCGTAATGAAGTGACGGAGTTTGCCCCGATCCTTGCTCCGGTCATCGATCCGAGGGCGGCTTATATCACCACCAGTATGCTGCAGGATGTCCTGAGCTACGGCACCGCCAAGTCCTTGGCGAACTTCAGCCAGCAGCGCCCGGCGGCCGGGAAGACCGGCACCACCGATGATTATCGCGATGCCTGGTTCATCGGCTATACCCCGCAGCTTGTCACCGGCGTCTGGGTCGGTTATGACCAGCCGAAACCGGGCGGCAAGGGCTTTACCGGCGGGGCGATCTGCGCGCCGATCTGGGAGGGCTTCATGCGCCCGGCCCTGGCCGGCAAAGAGGTTGTTGACTTTGCTGTGCCGGAGAGCGTCGTCAGCGTCAATATCGACCCGACCACCGGCTACATCGCCACGATCGACTGCCCGCAGACGCACGACGAGGTTTACATCGCCGGCACCGAGCCGACTCTCCTTTGTCCCGAGCACGGCGGCGATCCTCTGCCGCCCGCGCCGCCGCTTGACCCGGAGGCCCTGCTGCCGGAGAGCGAAGAGTCCGCCGGGGCAGAATCGACCTGGGACAATTTTCTGCAACTGTTCTCCCCCAACAAGAAGAGCGAGCCATGATCCCGACTGCCTTTAATACCCTGCCGCTCAAGAGTCCCTTGTTGCAAAACCTTGATTCCCTCGGCTACAGCGCAATGACGCCGATTCAGGCGCAGAGCCTGCCGCTGATCCTGGCGGGGAGCGATGTCATCGCCCAGGCCAAGACCGGCAGCGGCAAGACCGCCGCCTTCGGTATCGGACTTTTGTCCCGACTGATGGTGACGACCTTCAGCGTCCAGGGGCTGGTCCTTTGCCCGACCCGCGAACTTGCTGATCAGGTGAGCAAGGAGCTGCGCCGGCTTGCCCGCTTTACTGACAATATCAAGATCCTCACCCTCTGCGGCGGCGTCCCCTTCGGTCCGCAGCTCGGCTCCCTCGAACATGGCGTCCATATTGTCGTCGGCACCCCCGGCCGCATCCTTGACCATCTGCGCCGCGGCAGTCTTCATCTCAAAT
This sequence comes from Desulfuromonadaceae bacterium UBA5613, assembly GCA_002424625.1. Taxonomy (GTDB): domain Bacteria; phylum Desulfobacterota; class Desulfuromonadia; order Desulfuromonadales; family UBA2197; genus UBA2197. The sequence continues at coordinate 3,205 of DIKR01000046.1, read as the reverse complement.
CGCTGCGGATGCTGGTCCTCGACGAGGCGGATCGCATGCTCGATATGGGTTTTCAGGAGGAACTAGCGGCCATCGTCGCCGCCGCCCCGAGCAACCGCCAGACCCTCCTCTTTTCGGCGACCTACCCCGAGTCGATTGCCGCCATGAGTGCGACCGTGCAGCATCAGCCGGTGACGGTGCAGGTCGAGGCGCTCCACGATGGCGCGCAGATCAAGCAACTTTTCTTTCTGGTCGAGAAGGACGAGCGGGTCGCGGCGCTGGCCCGGATCATCGGCCATTATCGCCCGGAGTCGACCCTGGTCTTCTGCAATACCCGCAAGGAGTGTCAGGAGGTCGCCGATGCCTTGACGCAGCGGAACTTCTCGGCCCTGGCGATTCATGGCGATCTGGAGCAGCGCGAGCGCGACCAGGTGCTGGCGCGCTTTGCCAACAAAAGCGTCTCCATTCTTGTTGCCACCGATGTTGCGGCGCGTGGTATCGATATCAAGGAACTGACCGCGGTGATCAATTTTGAACTCACCCGCGACCCGGAGATCCATATCCACCGCATCGGCCGTACCGGCCGCGCCGGCGAGGAAGGGCTGGCGCTGAGTCTGGTGACGGCAGCCGAAAACCGGCGGATCGCCGCGATCGAAGAGTATCTCGGTACGACAATTCCCCGCGCCGAACTGGAGGCGTTGACCATGCCGTCGGCCGCGCCGCTGAAAGCGCCGATGGTCACGCTCTGTATCGACGGCGGTCGCAAGAACAAGGTGCGCCCCGGCGACATCCTTGGCGCCCTCACCGGCGAGATGGGGATTCCCGGCAGCGAAGTCGGCAAGATTGACGTCTTCGATTTTCACACCTATGTGGCGATTCGCATGGCCAGTGCCAATCTCGCCATGGCCCGCTTGAGCGCCCACAAGATCAAGGGACGTTTCTTCAAGATTCGCAGATTTTAGCTGCAGCTCCTTCACTTTTTAATTGTTTTGCAGGTTAATCGCACTTCAGGAGATTGCATGTCATTTTCCGCCCTCGGTTTATCGCCGTTCCTGCTTGCAGCGGTGGCGTCCCGGCAGTTTCTTGCGCCCTTTCCGATTCAGACCCAGGCGATTCCCGCCATCCTTGCCGGCCGGGATCTCCTCGCCCTTGCCCGCACCGGTTCGGGGAAGACCGCGTGCTTCATCCTGCCGCTGCTGCAACGTTTGCAGGAATCGCCGGCGTCGGAGCGGCGCTCCCCGAGAGTCCTCATCCTCGTACCGACCCGGGAGCTGGCGATGCAGATCGCCGACTTTGCCCAGACCATCAGTCACTATCTCCCGACCCGGCTGAAGGTCCGGGCCGTCTACGGCGGCGTCGCCATCAATCCGCAGATGACGGCGGTCAACGGCGTCGATCTCCTCATCGCCACCCCCGGCCGCCTCCTCGATCTCCTTGACAAAAAAGCTCTGCAACTGACCGCTGTCGAGACCTTGGTCCTCGATGAAGCCGATCGCCTCCTTGATCTCGGCTTTGCCGAGGAGTTGGGCAAGATCCTTGCCCTGCTGCCGCGCCAGCGGCAGAATCTCCTCTTTGCCGCCACCGCCGGCGAGTCCCTCCACGCCCTCGCCACGCCGCTGCTGCGCGATCCGCAGCGCATCGATCTCGGCGCGACGAGCAGTGAAAAGGGGCAGATCAGCCAGAAGATCTATTCCGTCACCCCCGAACGCAAGGGGCCGCTGTTGCGCTATCTTCTCAAAAAGGGGGGATGGCCGCAGGTGCTGGTCTTTGTCTCCACCAAGAAGCGCGCCGACAATGTCGCCAAGAAGCTGACCGATCATGGCATCAGCGCCGAGGCCTTCCATGGTGATCGCACCCAGGGGGCGCGAACCAAGGCTCTGGCCGACTTTAAAGTGGGAGGAGTGCGCGTCCTGGTGGCGACCGATCTTGCTTCCCGCGGCATCGACATCGAGCGTCTCCCTTATGTGGTCAACTACGAACTCCCCCGTGCCGCCAGCGATTATACCCACCGCATCGGCCGCACCGGCCGCGCCCATTTCGCCGGTTTGGCGATCACCCTCCTGGCGCCGGAGGAGTTCGAGCATTTCCAGATGATTGAAAAGAAGCTGGGGCAGCGCTGCGAGCGGATCGCGACGGATGATCTGGAGCTCACCGGCTATTGATTATAAAAAAGGGCGGCCATCACTGGTCGCCCTTTTGCGTATCGTTTTTCCTGCGGAAATTTTACTTGCGCAAGACCTTGATTACCGCCGAGTAGTCCTCTTCACCGCGGCCATCCTGGTCGGCCTGCGCGTAGAGGTTGCAGGCACACTCCCCGCCGGGGAGCTTCAGGTCGGCCTTTTTTGCTGCTTCGAGAACAAGTTCGAGTTGCTCGTGCACGTACTTGAGGGCCAGGTTGCGGGTGAAGTCGCCGCGGGCAATGCTCCGTCCCTTGGAATTAAAGAGAGGGGAGCCGACGCCGCCGGATTCGAGGACCTCAAGAACCTTGCTGGAGCCGAGTCCGAGTTTTTCACCGAAGACCAACCCTTCGGCCAGCGCCTGCATCAACTCCGCCTGCACCAGATTGACGACAAACTTCATGCGCGTCCCGTCGCCGATCCCGCCGACCGGGAGGATGTTGAGGCCAAACATGGAGAGGGCTTCACGGCAGCGACTGAGCACCGACGCATCGCCGCCGACCAGAATCGTCAGCAGGCCGTTGGCGGCATGCTCCTTAGTCCCCCAGATCGGCGCATCAAGGAACATGATCCGGTGTTTCTCTGCTTCCGCCGCCATTTCCATTGTGCTTTCCAGTGAATGCGTCCCCATGTCGGCGAGGATGGTGCCTGGGTTAATGCCGGCGAAGATGCCATTCGCACCGTAGAGGTCAGGGCGCAGCCGCTCTTTTTCGGGGCGGATGTAGATAACGAGATCTTTTCCCGCGGCCACTTCCTTCGGCGTGGTTGCGGCGGTCGCTCCGAGTTTGACCAGCTCGGCAACGACTTGCGGGTCAGAATCGTAAACGGACAGCGCATAGTTTCCTTTGAGCAGGTTGGCAGCCATATGTTTGCCAACGGTTCCCAGTCCCAAAAAACCGATCTTTTTCAGCATTCTGATCTCCCGTGGTGAAGTTATTAAAACTTTTTCTTATATTAACCCCTCTGGCGCGCAAAACAACCCTGAAATAGCAGGTCAGAGCAAAAAATTCGTTATTCAGCTGTCTGGCAACTGTCCTGCCGGGGAGAAA
>DIKR01000138.1:5209-49973 GCA_002424625.1 Desulfuromonadaceae bacterium UBA5613 | reverse complement strand
CCTGCCACCTCCGCCATGAGGTCGCTATCGTCAAGGAGCCGCGACGGCTGCTGCAGCGCCTGCCGGGCGTTGAACTGGTGGAACTGCCCGGCGGGCCGCAGTGCTGCGGCCAGGGCGGGCTGTTCCACCTTGGCGCCCCCGAACTGGCGGCGCTGATCCGCGACGACCTGGCGGCGAAGGTCCTGGCCCTGCAGCCGGACATCGTCACCAGCACCTGTTCCGGCTGTCTGATGCAGTGGAGAACGGCGCTGACCGCCGCCGGGTCGCCGGTTGCGGTCATGCACCTGGCGGAACTGCTGCGTCTGGCCGCCGCCCCTGGCGTTTTTCCTGCCTGATTTCCCTTCATTTCGTCTCCATAAAGCGTATATACTGGTGCCATGGGGCTGCCCGTCCGGTGGGCGGCAGGCAGCGGAGGCATGGAATCTGGCAATGGGATGGAGACTTTGATGGTTACGGACGATCTCAAGACCCGAGAAGAACTCCTTGCCGAACTGGCGGCCCTGCGACAGATGCTCGGCGCGGCAACGGCGAAGCCCGACGGCGACGACCTGCTGCAGCGGCTGATGGCCGATTTCATGGCCCCCGTCGTCATCACCGCGATGGCTGACCGGCGGATACTTTATCTCAACGATTACGCCTCGCGCTACCTGGGGGTGAGGTCGGAGGACGCCGTTGGCTTGAACATCCTCGATTTCTGGCTGGTCCCCGAGGAGCGGGTCCGGTTCGTGACCGAGATCGACCGTCGGGGGCAGGCCAAGGATTTCGAGGCCTGTTTTCGCTCACGGGATGGACGGATCCTCCACGCCCTCCTCTCGGCCCATGCCGTGATCTTTGCCGGCCAGGTGGCGACCCTCACCCTCTTCGCCGATATCACCGACCGGAAAAGAACCGAAGAGGCCCTGATCGCGAGCGAGACGAGGGCCCTCGATATCTACAACCTGATGCGGCTGATGTCCGATACGGTTCCTGATTTCATCTGGGTCAAGGACCTTCAGGACTGCTATCTCTTCGCCAACAGGGCCCTTTGCCTGCGGCTGCTGATGAGCGAGACCGTCGACGAACCGATCGGCAAGGATTTCCGCTACTTTGCCGAACGGGAAAAACAGCGGGGATCGCGCTTCACCTTCGGCGACGGTTGCGTCGATTCCGATGCGGTGGTCAAGCAGACCGGGGAGGCCGGGCGTTTTGTCGAGTCGGGGCTGGTCCGCGGGGTAAACCTGATCCTCGATGTCTACAAGACCCCCCTGTTCGACGAATCCGACCGGATGATCGGTACGGTCGGCGTTGGCCGTGACGTTACCGTCGATTGCAGAACCCGGCAGGCCCTGGGTGAGAGCGAGGAGCGCTACCGGCTGCTGCTGAACAATATCCGCGATGCGCTCTGGGTCATGGACGAAAACCTCCGCTTCACCTTCGTCACCCCGTCGGTGACCGCTTTGACCGGATACAGCCCGGAAGAATTCCTGGACCTGTCGCCAGACAGCTATCTGGCGCCGCGTTCCCGCTTGATGTACGAGAATGTGGTACGCAGGGGGCTGGCCCGGGAGGCCCGCGGCATCCGCGACGAATCGCCGCGGCTGTGGAAATTCGAGTGGCAGTGCAAGGACGGTTCGGTGATCTGGGTCGAGAGCCTGATCTCGATCCTCAGGAACGACGATGGGTCGTTCCGGGGGCTGATCGGGGTGAGCCGCGATACGACCAGCCACATGCGGGTGCTCCGCGATCTCAAGCAGGCCAAGGAGATCGCCCTGGCTGCCAATCGGGCCAAGTCCGAGTTCCTCGCCAATATGAGCCATGAGATCCGCACGCCGATGAATGCGATCCTCGGCATGATGCAGCTGCTGCGGGATACACCGCTCAATCGGGAGCAACGAGGTTTTGTCGACACCACCCTGGTGGCGGGGGAAAGCCTGCTCCGCCTGATCAGCGATATCCTCGATTTTTCGAAGATCGAGGCCGGCAAGGTCGACCTGGTCAGCGAACCCTTCGCCCCCGGTCCCCTGGTTGAATCGGTGCTCCGCTCCTTTGACAGCATGGTCGACAGGGATCGGGTCGATATCCGCTACCTTGTCAACGGCAGTCCGCCGAAACGGGTGGTGGGCGATGGCTCGCGGCTGCGCCAGATTCTCTTCAACCTCCTCGGCAACGCGGTCAAGTTCACCGAGGAGGGGGATATCACGGTGTCTCTCGAGGCCCGATACCACGACGACGGCAGGAACGCGAACCTGCTGTTCGAGGTCCGGGATACCGGGGTCGGCATCCCCGCTCATCTCACCGACCGCCTGTTCGAGCCCTTCGTCCAGGCCAACGGCTCTTTCCGCCGCCGGTACCGCGGCACCGGGCTGGGGTTGAGCATCGTCAAACGCCTGGTCGGCATGCTCGGCGGCGAGATCAGGCTGTCGAGCATCGAAGGCGAGGGGACGATCGTGCGATTTTCGATCCCGGTGCAGATCTGCGGCGATCAGGAAATGGCGATGAACGACGCGCTTGAAGCTGATGATCCCGGCGACGTCTCCCTCCATGTCCTGGTGGTCGAGGATGAGGCGATCAACGCCCAGGTGGTCTCGGCGATGCTCCGCAACCAGGGCCATGGGGTGGTGGTGGCGCCGAATGGCCGGCTGGCGCTGGAGATCCTGGAAAACGAAGTGTTCGACTGCATCTTCATGGACATCCAGATGCCGGAGATGGATGGACTCGAGACCTCGGCCGCGATCAGGCAGCACGCCGGGTGCAACCGCCACGACATCCCGATCATCGCCCTGACCGCGCATGCGATCCAGGGCGACCGGGAGCGTTTCCTGGCCGCCGGCATGGACGACTACCTGACCAAGCCGATCAGGGCCGAATCACTGCGGGAGATTACGTGGAAGGTCGCCGGTCGCCGCTATTGCGGTCTTTGAAAAAATAAGGCCGCGGCCGGTAAAGGAGAAGGGCGCCGCTCCCATTCGGGGATGGCGCCCTTCTTGTTGAAGCAGGGCTCGTTGTTCCAGCGCTGCCGCGCCGGTATCAGCCGAGGAAGGTCTCAATCGGCGTGTACTCCATGGTGAAGGCCTCGGCCACGCCCTTGAAGGTGATCCTGCCCCCGACGACGTTGACTCCGGGGCGGATCTCCTCGTTGTCCCGGCAGGCCTGCTTCCAGCCCTTGTCGGCGATCTGCAGGGCGTAGGGGAGGGTGGCGTTGGTCAGGGCGAGAGTCGAGGTGCGGGGGTAGGCGCCGGGCATATTGGCGACGCAGTAGTGAAGGATGCCGTCGACTTCGTAGACCGGATTGTCATGAGTCGTGGGGCGGCTGCTGGCGGCGCACCCGCCCTGGTCGATGGCGACGTCGACAATCACCGTGCCGGTGCGCAGAGTTTGCAAGCGCTCACGGGTTATCAGCAGCGGGGTGCGGCCGCCGGTGCTGTAAAGGGCGCCGATGATCAGATCTGCACGGCTGAGCTCCTCTTCGAGAGTATCGTCGTTGAGGATGCGGGTTTGGATCGTTGCGGAGAACTGACGATCAAGCTGTCGCAACCGTTCCGATCCGCGGTTGAGCACGATGGTCTCCATCCCGAGGCCAAGAGCAATACGCGCTGCCCCCTGGCCGACGACGCCGGCACCGAGGATGAGGGCTCGCGCCGGGGGGACGCCGGGGACACCGCAGGGAAGGAGTCCGCTGCCGCCATGCGGGCGTTGCAGATAGAAGGCACCTACCAGCGGAGCCATGCGCCCGGCGATCTCGCTCATCGGCGTGAGAAGGGGGGTTCGTCCTCCTTCCTCCAGGGTTTCGTAAGCAAAGGCGGTGAGATTGCGTTCGAGGAGGAGGTTGACGAGGGGGCGGTTGGGAGCAAGGTGGAGATAGGTAAAAAGGATCTGTTGCGGTCGCAGCAATTCGTATTCTGCAGGGAGGGGCTCTTTGACTTTGATCAGCAGCTCGCTCCGGGCAAAGAGTTCGAGCCGCGTTACCAGCATCGCTCCGGCGCTGGCGTAGTCGTCATCGCCAAAGCCGCTCCCTGTTCCGGCATCGTACTCGACCAGGACCATGTTCCCGTCCCCGGCAAGCTGGCGCACTCCGGCGGGAGTCATTCCGACCCGGTATTCCTGAGTCTTGATTTCCCGTGCGACGCCAACAATCATCACTTTCCTCCGCTTTATAGTCGTTCAAGGGGCAATGCAAAATTCACGACAGCTTTTCCAGCCGCTTGAGGCGATCGAGTTCTTCTCGGGCGCCGCGTATCTCTGCCTGGTAATAGTTCCAGCAGGAGTAGCTTTCAAGCCCGAGGATGGTGAGTCCTGAAGCCAGAACCGCCCAGAAGTGCTCGATCTGTGCGCCGGAAGCTCCGTAAAAGAGATAAAAAAGGAGGAGGTAAATAACGGGAAAGAAGGCACCCTTCGGCTCAGTCCCCTGCATCATGCGGGTGAAGATTTGAATCACTGCCGAAAAGCTGTAGATGAAGAGGGCGCCGTTGATCCAGCTGGTGGGGGGCGGTGGACCGAGAAGATCGCGCCACTGTTCTGCCAACGTTGCAAGGGACTGAAAGTTGGCATTTGCCGCGATGCTGATCGCCACAAAGAGTGCCAGCGCCCATAGTCCGTGATTGCTGCGTTGCTCACAGAGACGAATTTGCTCCTGGATCTTCTGGCGCAAGCTGGTTACTCCGTTTTCTGTCATGACCTGTCAGGCTTTCCGGAAAATCGCTCTCATTGAATTCTCTTGGGAAATGACTGATCAGTTCCTTGCGTTTGTCGATATTTGTAGCGGAAAGGAGAATGTTGAACTTTCGGCGGAGCGAGCGATTCTCTTCTTGCAGATCATAGATTTTTTCAACAAGAATACCGAGTTCTCCAGCCAGTTTTGGTTTGTGACTTTGAATATTACCATTAGCCGTTGTTTCGGTAAAGCGCATTAATTTTCTAAAGGGGACGATGAGATTAAGATTGAGGATCGCAACGACCCCGCCGACTGTCAGGCACAGGATCATCAGGGTAAAGATCAACATTCTCCAGCCCAAGCTGGACAGCGCATGTCGTAGGGGTTCCTGATCAAGGCCAACGTCAAGGATCCCGAGAATGGCCTGATCGTCACCATGGGCATGACAGGAGGCATTGGCGCATACCGGTTCATTGAAGACCGATGCCGTCACGGCGAGAACCTGTTCTCCCTGCAGGTTTTCGTAAGTGCGGGCCTGCTGCATCCCTTCAAGCGTTTGCTTTGGTACCACGCCGGAGTGACAGGCGATACACCCCGCGGCATTTTTGTCAACAAAGCGTCCGACTTCGCGGGGATCGGAAGAGAAGGCAATCCGCCCTTTTTTGTTGAAGATTCTGACGTGCTCGACTTCTTCCTGGGCCCCGACATTGGCAATGAGATTGCCCAGAGCTTCGCGATCATCATTCAACATCGCATAGCGGGCCGATCGCGTCAGGGTATCCGCGAGATTGGTTCCATGGATGGTCGAGACATTGACCATGTCTTGTCTGATCATGGAATAAAGCAGGAGACAACAGACGATGACAAATCCGGTTACGGCAATGGCGACGGGTATGACGGTTCTGGCGCAGATATCTTTCAGCATGGCGGCACCTCGTTCCATCTGGAGGCAGGGAAAAAGTTAAAATCCCCTCCACCCCTCAATTCGAAGCACCCAGTGGGCCTGAATGAGGGATGGAGGGAGAACAGACGGATTAATCAGTGGTGCGGTAGGTTGCGACCGGTTCAGGCGCCCCCTGATACTTTTCATTACTCCGGACCGCTGCGGCCACGGTTTCCGGCACCAACACCTTTTCCTCCTTCCACTCAAAGAGGATCGGTAACCGGTAAAGGATGAAGCGGTAGGTGACGATGTAGATAGCAAAGATCGTCAGGCTGATGATCACTTCCCGCCAATGGGGAATCTCTTGATAAAGGCGCCAGTTGAAGGTGATCAGCGCCGTATTCAAACGGTTAAGGACGATACCGGCTACGGTTAAAAATGCGCCGACCCGGGCCAGAGAAGCACTCCTGTTGCGAATGGCCCAGGCGAAGATAGCGATCGGCAGCAAGACACCAAAGACCATTTCGACCATGTACCAGGCTCCCCAACCGGTGGCCAGGTAACCCCATTCATTGTCATGGGCGATGCCGATCGTCTTGATCGTGAAGTAGGTGACCAGACCCATGCTTGCCCCTTTGGCCAGGGAGATGGTCAATTTGTCGAGGTTGGTTTTGAACTCCTCGTCGCAGCGCCAGGCCATAGTCTTGCGGGCAATAGTGCTGACGGCAATAACCATGCAGAGTCCGGCGGGGATGGCCGAGACAAAGAAGAAGAGCCACTGGAACGACGCCGAATACCACAGGGGGTGAACCTTCCCCGGGGCATACGTGAAGAGAGCACCCAGAGCCCCTTGATGCAGGGTGGAGAGGATGATGCCGGAGACGGTCAGACCGACGGTGATCTCACGAATGAACTTCTTCGCCGCCGGCCAGCCGATCCACTCGAAAAAGGAGCTGGAGACCTCGGCGACCTGCACGGAGAGGTAGGTCGCCACATGCCAGGCAACAAGGAAGAGGACGGCAGCCGGGCCGAAAGAGACAACCATGGGATAAGGGAGACGCCAGGGTTGCCCGAGGTCGACGAGCAGATAGATGACGGCAAATAAATAGCCAAGAAGTCCGTTGAGGAGGGCCAACCGTTCAATCGGTCTAAAGTCGTGGCGGCCAAAGATTTCAACGGTAGTGCCGAGCATGAATCCGGAAGCAGAGAGGGGCACCATGGCAAAGAGTCCGAAGCCAAGGAAAAGTCCCCAGGGATAATCGTTGGAGCTGTGCGTCACCCAGTTCAAGCCGAAGAAGAAGCGTCCGGCGATAAGGGGCAGACCGACCGCGAAGATTAACGCAAGGATCCAGTTAAAGGGATTGCGTACGGCCTGCACGATATATTGCTGCATGGTCATCCCGAGCAGGAGCTTTTCCTTCAGCGTCCATGGAGCGCCATCGGCAGAGCGCTTGTGGGAATCAACGACCTTCCCCTGGTTGGCCAGATGGGTTTTCATGATTTTTTCTCCTCATCTTTGTGCTTCTGGTGATCATCGCCATGATGTTCAATGTCATGTTTGCGGGTGGCCAAAAGATGGAAACCGGTAAAGAGTGCCGGCCAGATGGCCAGAACCATCGGCACCGTCCCGAGAAAATCTTTGACATTGGAGATAATCGGCTCGTTGTTCATCGTCGTATCAAAGCCGATTTCCTCAAAGGGAGCCGGAGCAAGGTACATCCAGCTTGTGCCGCCGACTTCGTCTTCGCCGTAAAGATGATCGATGTAACGGTCCGGATGGGTCTTGATCCGTTCATGAGCAATCTCGATCAATTCCTTGCGGTGACCAAAGGTCATGACCTGCTGCGGACAGATTTCGACACAGGCCGGTGGCTGACCGTTCTTCAGTCGGGTGTCGTAGCAGAAGATGCACTTCTTGATGATTGGATTGGTGGCGCTGCTGTAGCTGTAAGCCGGCACGTTGAAGGGACAGGCGATCATGCAGTTACGACAACCGACGCAAATGTTCGGATTGTAGATGACCGCGCCTTCACTGGTCTTGGTATAGGCATTGACAAAACATGAGGTCAGGCAGGCCGGTTCGTTGCAATGGTTACACTGGACTTTGCGATAGACCGGGTTTTCGGTGCCCTCCGGCTCATAGCGATTGACCACGGTATAGGCATTTTCGTCGGTTCGACGCTTCTGTCCATTGTGAAAGGTCTGGTCAAAGATCGATTGATCTTCGAATGATTGGGCCGGAGCGGGCAGATTCTGCTCACGGTTGCAAGCGGCTTCGCAACTCCGGCAACCGACACAACGTCCCAAATCGACCAAAACGCCCATGCTGTCCGGATAACCTTCGAGCTTGGCCGATGCAAATGCATCCGTTTTGAGCGACAATGCCGTCGCGCCGGCGCCGACCAGGGTACAGGTCAGAAATTTTCTACGGCTGATTCCACTCATTGTTCATCTCCTTACATGGGGATACAGACGGCAATGCCGACGAAACCCGATCATATTAATGATGCCCTGCAGCCTTTTCCGTGGGGGTGGGGGTGTGCTTGCCGGCACGGAAGAGCGCATCCCCGGATTCCGTGCGGAGATGGCAGTCAAGGCAACCGGTGGGGCCGCCCCCTGCTTCGTGACACCCCATGCAGCTGCGATGATAAGCGGCTTTCAAGCCGAGGAGATCACGATGGTAGCGCTTGCGATCTTCTGTTGTCGTCTTGAGATGGTCGGCGGAGAATGGTTCTGCCGCATGGCAGTCTCGACAGGCGACGCGCTCACCGCTGCTCCCGCTGTTGTGACAGCGCATGCAATCCGGATCCTTTGCCGCAGTACCGGTGGTGTGATGATGACACTCACCACAATCGCCAACCATTTCGATATGATTGGCGTGATCAAACAAAACTGGCTCAAAGTCTTTGCTGAGCTGGTCAATCCGCACCTGTGCCGGCGGCGCGGCCTCGGCCGGAAGGGATGTAAAACCGGCAACGAGAACGAAGGTTGCGACGATGACCGGAACGATCATTTTGATTCTCATGAGTAATCTCTCCTTGTGCAGATGAAAGAGCAACATGGGGCCACCGTAACGGTGACCCCATGTGCGACAATCAGGCGCAGCGCTAATCTTGCTTCCCGTTGTGGATGTAGCGATAAAACATCGGAAAGATGATGAAGAAAGCGACGCAAATCAGGTATTCAATTCCTTTAATATACTGATAGTAGTCGACAACGGTGAATACTTGGCTAACCTCGCCAATTGAGTTAAACAGGGTGTCTAACATTGTGTCCTCCATGAATGAAGTCGGTTCTGGTTTTTAGTTTCTCTTCGTTTCAGTGGCGACCGTTTTGCGATTCTCCTGAACGCCGTTGATCAATCCCTTGATCATGCCGACAAACATGATGATCGTCGGGACTAATTGCACCAGGAGAATTAAAGCCAGAAAGCCAAGGAAAGCGAAGATCAGGATCCCGCTGTTGTAAACACGGGTCGTGTCAACAGCAAAAGCCGGGCTGGCCAACAGGGTGAAGAATGTGCCGTACATCAGAGTGTGTAGTGTTTTCATGGTAGCCTCCTTGAGCGGTTATGGTTTGGTGGCAACGTCCTATCGGGTTTTGTTTCCGGAACGATAGGGCCACAAACATTGAGCGGTTGTTTCCCTGTTATCGCAAATTGTCCTATTCGACGTGGTCGCGGTTCCCTTCAGCAGTAGCAGAGACCTTCTTCTTGGTGCTTGCCGAGAAGATGCCGCGCAGCAATCCGAAGAAAAGGATGAGTCCTGGAATAAACTGGATTGCGATGATCGCTGCCAGAAAAGCGAGGAAGGCAATAGTAAAAAAACCCGGTCCGGATGACTCTGCTCCTGCGGCAGCGTAAGCCGATGTCGTTCCTGCCGCCAACGCTAACAAGACCTTTCTCGTGATGTTTTTCATGATCTGTCCCCTTTCATGAGTGACGTTATGGCCTGACCGTTTAGATTTGTTTGTATTGATTGCAGTCAGCATGCCACTTTTATTATTTAAATTTAATATTTTATAACTTATTGATTTTTATATGAATTATTGACTTGAAGGAGGGTGAAGGGATTTGTGTCTGTGGATGGAGAAAAATCGGAAATGAACCGCGTATTCTTGGTTAATGCTCTGAAATTATTCAACTATCCAATTTATTGTCGGGTGTATAGAAAATTTATACAGATGAGATAAGAAAGGACGACACCAGGGAGGTAGAGAGGAAGAAACTCTTTAAAGATTACCCTGCCCGACACCTTGGCAGGGTCTTGACAGTCTGCAGAAAATAGAATTTAATTATTTGAAATTAGTTAATTGAATTTGTTAGTTGTGATATCTTTGAGTGCGCTGGCGTTTCTGGCGGTCATGCTGCATCTGACAGTGTGACAAGATGTTGCCTTGTTTCTCGGCGGAAGAGGAGATAATCGCCCCATGCATGGGAAAAAGATTCTGATCGTTGATGATGATGCGCTTATCCGGCATGGCATCAAACGCATTCTTGAAGAACGTGATTGTCTGGTCGAAGATTTTTCCTGCGGACATCTTGCCATCGAGCGATTGCAGCAGAGCAGTTTTGATCTGGTCGTCACCGACCTGAAGATGCCGGGGATGAGTGGCATGGAGGTTCTTGCCAGCATTCGCATCCTGCAACCGAACATTCCGATTATCATTATCACCGGTTACGCCACTGTCGAAACCGCTGTGGTGGCGATGAAACTCGGGGCCGTTGATTATCTGGCAAAACCCTTTATACCCGATGAATTTTGTCTCCGTATAAAAAAAGCGCTGGATCAAAGCGAAGCTCGGGCCCAGCAGACCCAGCTTCACGAAGATGAGGTGACGCAGGGGTTTGAGGACTTTATCGGCAATAGCGCAGAAATGCAGAAGATCTATCGACGTATCATGCAGGTTGCGCCGACGACCAGCACCGTCCTCATTACCGGAGAGAGCGGCACCGGCAAGGAACTCGTCGCGAAAGCTATTCATAAGTGCAGCCCTCGTCGGGATCAACCTTTCGTGGCTATCGACTGTACCTCGCTGGCAGAAAACCTGCTGGAGAGTGAACTCTTCGGGCATGTCAAGGGTTCCTTCACCGGAGCGGTCCAATCTAAAGCAGGTCTTTTCAAGGTCGCAGATGGCGGCACGCTCTTTCTCGATGAAGTTTCCAATATCAGCTTGACGACCCAGGCGAAGCTGCTGCGTGTCCTTCAGGAGCGGGAAGTCACCCCCATCGGCGGCACCCAACCGATTCCCATCAATATCCGTCTCATTGCTGCGACCAATCGCCAATTGCGCGAGCTAGTGGCTGCCGGAACCTTTCGCGAAGATCTTTACTTCCGTCTCAATATTATTCCGATCGATCTCCCCCCACTGCGTGAGCGCAAAGGTGATCTCCGTATTCTCATTCAACATTTTATGCAACGATTTTCTGATGAAATCGGCAAGGATGTGCGTTTGATCAGCAATGCGGCAGTCGAGCTGTTGGAGAATTACTCTTTTCCCGGTAATATCCGTGAGTTGGAGAATCTGATCGAAAGGGCGATGGTCTTTGTTGAGGACAATATCATCAATATTGATGACCTTGAATTGAATGCCAAGTCAGGAAATAAGGAACCGTCACCGATTTCCAGCTCGATTCCGCAAAGTGTTGATGAGTTGCGCGAACAGAAACGTCTCCTCCGCGAGAAGGCGGTTGAACCTCTTGAACGGGCCTTTCTCGTCGATGCCATGCGCCGCAATGATGGTAATGTTACTCGTGCTGCCGAGGAAGTCGGTATGCAGCGTACCAATTTTCATGCATTGCTGCGCAAGCAGGGGATTACCGGGAGAGAATTAGAGTAATCCCCCTCAGCCGCCAATCTGCTCCTCCACTCCTGCCGCAGTGACCGACAGGGGGAGCCAGACCACAAACGTCGCCCCTTCGCCAGGGCGATTCTTTACTTCAATTCTCCCCCCATGATTTGAGATGATCCCGAACGAAACAGAGAGCCCAAGCCCGGTGCCGTTCACACCGTTGGTGGTAAAGAACGGATCGAAGATCCGGCTCATATGTTCCTCAGCAATCCCCCCGCCGTTATCCGCAATTGCGACACAAAGGTAGTTTTCAGTCTGGTCCAGAGAAATATTGACGGTCAATACCCCGCCGCCATTCATTGCGTGGGCTGCATTAATTACAATATTCGTGAAAACTTGTTTGAGCTGATCGCGATCACAGGGTAGCTCCGGTAATTTCAAGTCATAATGACGCATCACCTGGATATTGTGAAAGATTTCCTGGTACTCTAATAGATGAAGGGTGTCATCGACGATCTCTTCTACCCTGTACAACCCTTTGTTCGGGATTGTCGCCCGGGAAAATTCGAGAAGGCGATTGACGATGGTTGTGCAACGTCTCGTTTCGCCGAGGATAGTTTCGAGATCGGATTTCGCCGGCGGATCAAGGGAGGGGTTGTTGAGGAGGAGCGAGGTGAAGATCGTCACGCTGGTCAATGGATTGTTGATTTCATGGGCGATACCGGCGGCCATTTCACCGATCGAGGCGAGGCGTTCCGAATGATACAGCTGCGCTTGCATGATGTGGATCTCCTCAGTCCGCTTGGCAACCCGTTCTTCCAGGGTAATATTGGCTTCCTGCAGCTGCTGTTGCGCCATATGCAGCGAGCGGGTCATCGTCTCAAAGGAATTCCCCAGTTCCTGCATCTCTTTGGAAGCAAGGAGCGGCGATATCCCTTTGGATAAATTTCCCGCTGAAACTGTCTGCGTATACTCGATTAACTTTCGAATTGGTTCCTTGATGTATTTATGCGTAAGCATAACCAGAAAAAAGAAAAGGAAGAACAGCATCCCTGAAGAAAGGATCATAAAATTATTTCTAACCATGGCAATTTGTTCGTCTCTAAGGCCTAAAGGGATGGTCACATCGAGCACCCCGACCAGTTTATCTTCGGGCGAATGGAAATGACACGCAGCGTCTGAACAGACCTGTTCGTTGTAGATCCCTTTGGCGAGGCCGAGGAACGACATCCCCTGCTCGTTGTCAAAGCGTCGACTGCGATTCATCGATGGTGCATCGACCTTCGTAAAGTTGCCGTGATGACAGACAGAACACGATTCTTCTTCTTTATTGATTTTTTTTCCGATTTCTTTGGGATGGGTCGAATATTTAATCACCCCGTCTTTGTTGAGCAGGCGAACATGATCAATTCCCGGTTGCCGACCGACCTCGGCGATCATCTTGTCGACAGATTTTGAATCATTGTTGAGCATGCCGTGATAGGTCGTACTGATAATAGTTGCGCTGATCATTTCGGCAAGGACCACCGCTTCGCGGTCATGGAAGCGACGAATTGAGTTCAAGGTCACCGTCGCAAAAAGGGCGAAAGTGAGGAGGAGAATCACGCTGGTGGCAATTGTATAACGTGTCAGGATGGACATGAGTGAATCCTTGAATAAATAAATTTAATGCACTCGCAAAAACGACCACATCGCAGACCGGCTGACATGTAAATAGTAATACCTTTTACGATAAAAATCAGGACGTTATATTTAGCATAAGTGATACTTCATGTGTAAAATCTCACGGACTCGAGTTCTGGTCAACTCAAAAGGCATTATCCTGATCGGTGTCAGGCGCCAACCGATTGTCGCGTCCGTTATGTAGTGAAACACGATGGCCGATTTTGAAAGCCCCGCCTTTGCCGCGGGGGTCACTTCTCATGCACCGTTGCAAGCTACTTGATTAAGCGCCGGCGCATGAGAACAATGGCAAGGGGGTAGAAGAGAGCGATCCAGAAAAGGAGGTAAAGGAGTGAATAGAGAAGATGGCTGCGCAATCCTCCCAGGCTCACGCCGCGGCAGAGTTCGACGAGATGAGTGAGGGGGAGGGTGTGAGCGACAATCTGTGCCCAGGCGGGGAGGTTGCTCAGGGGGAAGAAGGTGCCGCCAAAGAGGAACATCGGCGTAATGAAGAGAAAGATCGGCAGGTTAAAGACTTCAATCGTCGGGACGATGGCGGTACAGACCATGCCGGCGCAGGCAAAAGCCAAACCGCCGAGAAAGGCAATCGGCAGCAAAAGGAGGGCGCCCGGATAGTGCAGCAGTCCGAAAGCACTGATTACCAGCATCATCAGGAAGGTGCCGATGGCTGATTTGGTTGCGCCCCAAAGGAGTTCGCCGGTGATGACTTCATCGACACTGAGCGGGGTGGCGAGCATGCCGTCAAAGGTCTTTTGATAAAACATCCGGACAAAAGAGGCGAAGGTCGTTTCAAAAAAAGCGCTCTGCATGATGTTGACGGCGATCAGCGCCGGAGCAATAAAGGTGGTGTAGGGGATCTTCTCGCCGGCGTAATTGACGCTGCCGACCATGACGCCGAGGCCGACACCGAAGGCGGCGAGGTAAAAAAGCGGTTCAAGCAGGGGAGGGATGAAGCCGATCTTCCAGGTCTTGCGATAGACCACGAAATTGCGCTGCCAGACCCGGAAAAATCGGCGACTCAGGTCAAATCGGATCATTCGCGCAGATCCCTTCCGGTCAGCCGTAAAAAGACATCTTCCAGAGTTGCTGGGCGCAGCATGCATCCTTCACGATATTCACCGGAGATCAACTCCCGATAGAGTTCTTCGCCATTACGGTGGTAAACGATCAGGCGGTGGCCAAGATCTTCAAAAGCGACAGATTTCTCCTGTAATAGTGTACGGATGTTGTTGCCTGGCGCCATGATTTCAATAACAGTGCGGCCGACATGGGCATTGATCAGTTCACTCGGCGCCCCTTCGACGAGGATGCGGCCTTGATCCATGATCACCAGGCGGTCGCAGAGACGCTCGGCTTCATCCATGTAGTGGGTGGTGAGGAGGGTGGTCAGTCCCTGCGCCTTGAGATCTTCAAGGCGGCTCCAAAGTTGGTGGCGGGATTGCGGATCGAGTCCGGTCGTCGGTTCATCAAGGATGAGCAGTTCCGGTTCGTTGATCAGGGCGCGGGCCAGGACAAGACGGCGCACCATTCCTCCCGACAAGCCGCGGACGTCGGCATCCCGACGATTATCAAGGGCAGCAAAACGCAGCAAGTTATCAATACGGGTCTGTAAACGTGCTCTGGAGAGATTAAAGTAACGGCCAAAGACATTAAGATTCTGTACAACCGTCAGATCGGGGTCGAGGGTGTTGTCCTGCTGGCAGACGCCGATGCGTGATTTGATCGTTCGCCAGGAACCGTCGCAGTCGGTGCCGAAAAGTTCGAGGGAGCCGCTGGTGCGCGGGGTAAAGCCGTACAACATACGAATTGTGGTCGTCTTGCCAGCGCCATTGGGGCCGAGCAGACCAAAGCATTCACCGCGGCGAATGGAAAAGGTTACCCCGTCGACCGCAGTCATCGCGCCGTATTCTTTCCGTAAATTCTGGGCATGAACCAGAGGGGTGGCAGGGGTTTCAGTCATAATTTTAGAATTTATCATGCGTGAGCTTAAACAACAACGCCGCCAGCGAAAATAATCGCTGGCGGCGTGATGACTTGCAGAACCAGAGCTTAACCGAGGATCTGCTTGAGATCGGCTTCAGCCGTGGTAATCGGCGCAATGTTGAAGTTCTCAACCAGGAAGTTGAGGACGTTCGGCGAGATAAAGGCCGGGAGTGACGGTCCGAGTTTGATATTCTTGATGCCGAGGTGGAGCAGGGTGAGGAGGATAACCACCGCTTTCTGCTCGTACCAGGACAGGATCATCGACAACGGCAGATCGTTGACGCCGCATTTGAAGGCACCGGCCAGGGCGACAGCGATCTGGATGGCACTGTAGGCATCGTTACACTGTCCGACATCAAGGAGGCGCGGAATGCCGCCGATATCGCCGAAGTCGAGCTTGTTGAAACGATACTTGCCGCAGGCGAGGGTGAGGATGACGCAATCTTTCGGCACTTTTTCGGCGAACTCGGTGTAGTAGTTACGGCCGCTCTTGGCGCCGTCGCAACCGCCGATGAGGAAGAAGTGCTTGATCTGTCCGGCCTTGACCGCGTCGATCACCTGACCGGCGACGCCGAGGACCGCGTTGTGACCGAAGCCGACGAGGATCTCTTTGCCGGGGTTGTCAGTGAAGCCGGGGAGGGCCTGCGCCTTGGCGATGACCGCCGAGAAGTCCCAGCCTTCCACATGGGCGACATCCGGCCACTGGACCAGTCCCCAGGTAAAGAGGCGGTCTTTGTAGCTGTCACTGGGGCGTTGGATGCAGTTGGTGTTAAAGATGATCGCACCGGGGAAATCGCTAAATTCTTTGGCTTGATCCTGCCAGGCGCCGCCAAAGTTGCCGGCGAGGTGCGCGTATTTTTTCAGGCCGGGATAACCGTGTGCCGGGAGCATTTCGCCGTGGGTGTAGATGTTGATCCCTTTGCCGTCGGTCTGCTTGAGGAGCTCTTCGAGCATCTTCAGGTCGTGGCCCGAGACAAGAATCGCTTTGCCGGCCTTGGTGCCGAGCTGGACCGGGGTCGGGACCGGGTGGCCGTAGGCGCCGGTGTTGGCGCTATCGAGAAGGCCCATGCAGGTCAGGTTGACCTGGCCGCATTCCATGGAGAGTCCGACCAGATCCATCAGTCCCAGGGAGTCGTCGAGGGTGGCGGCAAGGGCTTTGTGCATATACGCGTAGATCGACTCGTCTTCCAGGCCCAGGATCAGGGCGTGGTCGGCATAAGCGGCCATCCCTTTGAGCCCGTAGATGATCAGTTCGCGCATCGATTTGATGTCGAGGTCAGCATGAACATTGGCAATGGAACAGGCTTCCGCCTGGTTGACCATGGCGGCGGTATCGGCTGCCAGGGAGAAGCTGGCCGCATCAGGAACTGCTCCGGAGTAAGGTCCGGCCAGGGCCTGGGCTTTGGAGCGAAGTGCCGCGCCTTTGCGGAGAATTTTTGCAATCGCTTCCGTATCGAAGTCGACATTGGTGACCGTAGTAAAAAGTCCTTCCAGAAGGAAACGATCAATCTCCGCATCCTTGGCGCCGTTTTTCCGCGCGATATTCCCCCAGAAACCGATCCCTTTAAGTTGATGGACGAGCAGATCCTGAAGTGCGGCGACATCCGGTTGCTTGCCGCAAACGCCGATTTTTGTACAGCCTGTCCCCTGTGCCGTCTGTTCACATTGATAACAAAACATTGGTTGCTCTCCTTTGGTTGTGGGGTGAGAAGATGGAGTATCTCTTGCCTAGTATCCATGAATTTTTCTGCTTTGCAAGGGGACAATAACGATTTATGATGGCGCAATCATTGACGCAGATCAAAAATAAGAATATGAGGAGAAAATATGACGGTCCCTGTGCAGGGGAAAAAGCAACGGTTTTGGTTGCTGAAGTCGGAAGCGTCCTGTTTTTCTTTTGCTGATTTGCAGGCGTGTCCGAACGGTGTGGAGCATTGGGATGGTGTTCGCAACTTTCAGGCGCGTAATTTCCTGCGTGATGAGATCAAGGTCGGGGACGGCATCCTTTTTTATCACAGCAGTATTGCCGAACCGGCGATTGTCGGCGTGGCGCGGGTGGTCCGGGGAGGATATCCGGATTTTACCGCCCGTGATCCCAATTATGAACACTTTGATTCGCGGGCAACGGATGCGGCGCCGATCTGGTATATGATTGATGTTCAGGCCGTCGCAGCGTTACCGATTCCATTGACGCGTAAGATGTTGACAGCACACCCCTTGCTGGGGGCCATGGCGGTCTTGAAACGCGGGAATCGTCTTTCCGTGCAGGAAGTGACGGCCAGT
This sequence comes from Desulfuromonadaceae bacterium UBA5613, assembly GCA_002424625.1. Classification (GTDB taxonomy): domain Bacteria; phylum Desulfobacterota; class Desulfuromonadia; order Desulfuromonadales; family UBA2197; genus UBA2197. Next base: position 32,721 of record DIKR01000138.1, on the reverse strand, counting down.
GAATGGCGAGAGGTCCTTGCTGCCGGGGGTCTCAATATTGATATGAGCGAGGAGTGACCGTGGCAGAAAAACGATATAATTATCGACATCTTAGCAAGGATTGACACCCTTTTTTATTGTCATGTTACCTTATACGCATAATTTTCTGGGGGTTTGATGCCCGTTCTCTCGGTTATTTTCAGTTGTCTTCTTTTCATCTCTGCCTGTCAGGTGCTGCCTGCACGTCTCGAGGTTCCTGAGCAGATCAATCTCCCGGCAGACGCTCTTATTTACCGGGCGTTTATCGAAGGGCACTTGCGTTTTGATGATGGGGATTATGCCGGGGCAGCCCGGCTCTTTGCCGAGGCAGCTGCCGCTGAACCGGGGAATTCCGTCCTGATCCTGGCACAGGCCGAGGCCTTGTTCCGTGCCGGGGAAGAGGACGCAGCTCTTGACGTCGTGGAATCGGCGGTTTTGTCCGCCCCTCAGGATACGGATCTCCTCCTTTTTCTTGGTAGTTATTATTTTGAGAGGGAGGATTTTCCCGCTGCCGTCACTTATTTTCAACGCGCTTACGATGTTGATCGCGATCAGGAAGCAGGAGCGTTTCATCTCGTTCTCGCCATTATCAAAAGTGGCGATCTTGACCGGGCGATAACGCTTCTCAGCGAAATGCTTGAGCGCAAGCCAGAGTACCCGGTAGCCGAGTTGATGTTGGCGCGAATCTACCGGGAAAAGGGAGATTTTCCGGCGGCCGAGGCGATCCTCCACCGCATTGCACAACGTGAGCCTGAACTTGATACTCCTGCTCTTGAACTGGGGGCGCTTTTTGAAAGTCGCCAGGAATGGGATAGCGCTATTGGTTACTACCGGATAGCCGCCAATCTGAATCCCGAAAACATGGCCGTCCGCCATCATCTTGCCCGTCTTTATATTGAGAAGAACGATCTTGCTTCGGCGCTGGCGGAATTTGGCGATATCCTGTTTCAAAATCCCGGCGATCTGGAAGCCCGCCGTAAAATCGGTCTAATTCATTTGGAACGTAAGGACTATTCCGCTGCCATTTTGGTCTTCAAATCCCTTATCGAATCTGCTCCCGAACTCGAGGAGGTCCGGTTTTATCTTGGCACAGCTTACGAGGAGCAAGGCGAGATGATACAGGCTTTGCACCATTTCGAAACGGTCTCAGAGAGTGCCGCGATTTATAACGATGCCCTGATGCACCGTGCCTTAATTTTGCATAAACTGCAGCGTCTTGATGAGGCGACAGAAATACTGGAAGCGCGGCTGACCCGTGTTGAGGCTTCTCCGGAGATCTATTTTTATCTTGCGTCTCTTTACGAGATGAGCGGGCGGGGGGAGCAGGCTCTGGAAACGCTGCGGAAGACCCGCACGCGTTTTATTGATAATGCGGAAACAGCTTATCGTCTCGGTCTTTTATTTGAGCGATATCAACAACCCGAAACGGCACTTGCCGAGATGCGGCGGGCCATAGAAATTGATTCGAACCACGCCGAGGCCCTCAATTTTCTGGCGTACTATTATGCCGAGAAACGGGAAAATCTTGATGAGGCGCTTCTTTTGGCTCAACGGGCCTTGGCTCTGAAAGCTGAAGTACATATTCTTGACACCTTGGGTTGGGTCTATTTTGTCCGGGGCGATTTCGACAACGCCCGGAAATTCCTGGCGCAAGCCGTCAAAAAGGGTGGTGATGATCCGACCATTCTTGAACACTACGGCGATGTGCTCCACGCGATCAAGGCCGACAAAGAAGCCATTACCTTCTACCAGCGCAGTCTCGCCGTGCAACCCGACAATCTGGCTCTGCGCGATAAATTACAGGCACTTTTGCCGATGAATGGGAAATAATACAAACGTGTTATCAAAACGAATGAAAATGGGTCTTTCCCTCCTTTTGCTTTTTCTCTTCGGCTGTGCTCATCCCCTGCCTCCGGAGCTGCCTTTACCCTCCAGGAATGAAAGCCAGCTCCAGGCTCATCTTGATATGGTGACCAGTCGTTACCAATCATTGCAGTCCTCAGCCCGGATCGAAGTCGTCACCGGCAATGAGTCTTTTGCCGCCAGCCAGGTCCTCTTTGTGCAGCGTCCTGCCCAGCTGCGCAGTGAAATCCTGTTTGGCCCCTTTGCCACGCCGGTGATGAGTCTCAGTGCCGATCAGGACCAGATCTCGGTCTACCAGCCGCTGCAAGGGACTTTCGCCCAAGGGAGCGCCAGCGTCGCCAATATTGTCCGCTATACCCGCATGCCGTTGCGCGTTGAAGATCTCGTCGGGATGATCCTGGTGGCTCCGCCGCGCTTCCCCTTTGAAAAATCTTCTGTCTTTCGGATTGCTGCCGGCGATCGTCTCGTCCTGGTTGCCGCCGGCGGCGTCGAGCAGCGTTTCACCTTCGATGCTGCCGGGAATTTATTGCAGGCGGCCTATTTTCTGGGAGAAAACTTACAGTTACAGGCCGATTATTCAGGATTCGATGCACAGGCAGCGAATTTTCCGCAAAAACTGCGGGTCAGTATGCCGGAACGTCAGGTCGTCGCCACCATGACTTTTAGCGATAGCGTCATTAATGTGCCGATCCCCCCGCACAATTTTGTTTTAAAGGTCCCGGCCGGGATGAAAGTGCAAAGCCTGCCGTAGTCATCTGTGCGGTTGCAGGTCTGTTGGTCTTGTCATAAGGAGTTTTATCCATGCAGCGGTTTTTGATTTTGTTCCTGTTTCTCAGCACTGCGTTCTTTTCGGCCTGTAATCGCCAGGAAAGTGCGGTGATGCCGCCGAGTGCCAACCAGCCTGCGGCTCTGCCGGTCCATGGCGATACCATGATCTCGGGGATGATCGGCGACGCCAGCAATCTGCTGCCGGTCCTTTCCTCGGACAGCGCTTCTTCGGAAGTCAGTGAACTCGTTTATAACGGACTGGTGCGCTACGACAAGAATCTGAAACTCGAAGGGGAGTTGGCAAAGTCGTGGGAGATCTCCCCTGATAATCTGACCATCACCTTTCATCTGCGGTCGGGAGTGAGGTGGCACGACGGTGCCCCCTTGACCGCCGAAGACGTCCTCTTTACTTACCAGCTCCTTGTCGATCCCGCGGTGCCGACGGCTTATGCCGATCGCTATAAACTTGTGACCAAGGCCGAAGTCCTCGACCCTCTGACCTTTCGTGTCCAGTACGCCAAGCCGCTGGCCTCGGCGCTGATCAGCTGGGGCTTCTCGATTCATCCCCGTCATCTTCTTGCCGGGCAGGATCTCAGTAAAAGTCCTCTGGCAAGCGCTCCAATCGGCACCGGTCCTTATCGTTTCAAGGAGTGGAAGCGCGGTGAGAAGATGGTCCTTGAAGCAAACCGTGATTATTGGGAAGGAACTCCCTATATCGACCGGGTCGTTTATCGGGTGATTCCCGACGAATCGACGATGTTTCTCGAACTCCAGGCCGGCGGGGTTGACCAGATGGGGTTGACACCGCTTCAGTATGCCCGGCAGACCGATACGGCCGCCTTTCGCCGCCAATTCAGTAAATATCGCTACCCCTCTTTTGCTTACACCTATCTGGGCTACAATCTTAAAAATCCGCTTTTTCAGGATAAGCGGGTGCGGCAGGCCCTGTCCCACGCGATTAACAAGCAGGAGCTGATTGACGGCGTTCTCCTTGGTCTCGGCCAGGAAGCGACCGGTCCCTATAAGCCCGGCACCTGGCCGGATAACCCGAAGGTCAAAAAGTATCCTTTCGACCCGCAGCTCGCCAAAAATTTTCTGGCCGATGCCGGCTGGAGTGATCGTAATGGCGACGGGATTGTCGACAAGGATGGCCGTCCCCTGGCCTTCACCATTGTCACCAACCAGGGGAATGAAGCCCGGATCAAGAGTGCCGAGATTATTCAACGGCGCCTCCACGATGTCGGCGTCGATGTCAAAATCCGGGTGATCGAGTGGGCGTCATTCCTTAAAGAGTTTATCAACCCCGGCAAGTTCGAGGCGACGATTCTTGGTTGGACCGTGCCGATCGATCCCGACAGTTATAACGTTTGGCATTCGAGCAAGACCCGTCCCGGCGAGTTGAACTTTATCGGTTTCCAGAATGCCGAAGTCGATGCCCTCCTCGAAAAAGGGCGAGAAACCCTGGATGAAGATCAACGGAAAAAATATTACGATCGTTTTCAGGAGATTCTCGCCGAAGAGCAGCCCTATACTTTCCTTTATGTTCCCGATGCTTTGCCGGTGGTCGCGACCCGGTTCAAAGGAATAGAGCCGGCGGCCGCCGGGATCATGCATAATTTCATCAAGTGGCATGTGCCGCAGGATGAATGGAAATACACTCAGTAATTAACGACCTTGTGTCGCCCCTTTAATGATTATTCCCTGGAAGTGATAGCCTTTTATGCTGAATTACCTGGCCCGGCGTTTTTTGATGATGATCCCGCTTCTGATCGGGATTACCCTGATCTCCTTTGTGGTGATCCATCTCGCACCGGGCGAGCCGACCGACATGCAGACCCAGCTCAACCCCGAGGTGAGTACTGAACTGCGGAATCGCTTGCGCGACCAGTACGGTCTCGATAAGCCTCTGGTTGTTCAGTATGGCGAATGGCTGGGACGCTTTATCCGTCTCGACTTTGGCAACTCCTTTTCCCAGGATCGGCGTCCGGTTCTGGATAAGATTATCGAACGGCTGCCGATCACCATCAGCATTAATCTTCTGTCGATCATCGCCATCCTCGCCACCGCTATTCCTATTGGTGTCTATTCGGCCACGCATCGCGGTTCTCTCTTTGATCGGCTCACAACAATTCTGGTCTTTATCGGCTTTGCTGCCCCCTCTTTCTGGCTGGCGCTGCTCCTCATGGATTTTTTCGGGGTGCGCTTGGGGATCTTGCCGATAGCCGGACTTAAGTCTCTGGACTACGACTCCTTGAGTTCTGTCGGCAAAGTCCTGGATCTTGGTCGCCATCTCCTTCTGCCGGTCTTTATTTCCACCTTTGGTGGCCTCGCTGGCTTCTCGCGCTACATGCGCTCGAATATGCTGGAAGTTATCCGTCAGGATTACATCCTCACCGCCCGCGCTAAAGGACTTACGGAACAGAGTGTTATCTATCGTCATGCGCTGCGTAATGCCCTGTTGCCGGTGATTACCATCCTCGGACTTTCAGTGCCGGGCCTCATTGGCGGGAGTGTCATCTTTGAAACGATCTTCGCTATCCCCGGCATGGGTAAACTCTTTTACGACGGGGTGATGATGCGCGATTACCCCCTGATAATGGGAATTCTGGTCATGGGGGCCATCCTTACTCTGGTTGGCAATCTCCTGGCTGATCTTTGTTATGCTTTTGCCGACCCGCGTATCCGCAATCGTTAGACGCCTGCAGATTCGTGTGCTAATCTTTTCAGTAAAATGTTTGCAGGGAGTCACGATGGAGACGATCAAGACCGCCAGCTTTGAATATCTCATCGATTTGGCGAAGCCGAAACCAGAGGGCGGATTTGAATTTATCCTCGACGGCTCGGTTTACCAGATTGACGATGTTCTTGAAATCAGTGCCATTGCCGGAAGACATGGTTACATTGTCATCTATTAAGGACACGGAAGGAGAAGCTCATGAACAGTCCCAACGTTTGTTTTACCTTTGAAGCGGCCCTGGAAATGGCGGTGGCGATGGAGGAAAGCGGTTTTCGCCACTACCTGGCGGCGCTGCGCAGTTGTCGTCAACCCGCCACCCGAATGATCCTTAAAGATGCGGCCCTCGACGAGCTTGAGCATAAGTATCAACTCGAAAAAGCGCTGGTTGAAGGGGTGATCGACCACCAGCACTTCGATTATCCGGTGCCGACGATGGATCTCGATTATCTTCTCGCGCAAAAGACTTTAAGCCCTGATGCCGATGCGCGGGAAGCTCTCGCCTACGCCATCCACCTCGAAAAGATCTCTCTCGATTTTTATCTAAGTATGGCAAGCGGCTGCGCCGGCGCGCCGATGGCAGCGATCTTTACCCGGATGGCGAATGATGAAGCCCGGCATTTGCGCTCGCTGGAAGATGATTACGAAGCGCATTTCCTCACTGAAAACTGATCTTTAACGTGTACCGGGCGGTCCTTTTCACCGCTCGGTACACGCTTGTGCGTCATGCAGTAAAAGCATTGACTCTTTTTTTTTGCCCATGATAGTTACCTTAAAGTAACTAGGAAGGAGATTTGTCGATGCTCACCGCCCGTCAGCGTCAAGCGTACGATTTTATCCGGAACTTTATCGGTGAGTACGGCTTTTCGCCGACCCTGCAGGAGATTGCCGGTGCCCTGGGAATTACCGGTAACCTCGGGGTACTGCGTCATCTGGCGGCCCTGGAACGCCAGGGGTTGCTGCGTCGCACCCCCCGCAATTCCCGGGCGATTGTTCTGACCGAAGCGCTACGCGGTGGCCAATCGCTGCCGCTGCTCGGCGTGATTCGTGCCGGGGTGCCGCAACTGGCGCAGCAGGAGCGGGCAGGGGAGGTGATTGTCGATCCGTCCCTGATCCGTTCCCCGGATTCTTTTGTGCTGCGGGTGCAGGGGGACTCGATGATCGATGCCCAGATCTGCAGCGGCGATCTGGTGGTGGTACGGCCGCAGCCCTCTGCCGAAAACGGGGAGATTGTCGTGGTTTTGATCGCTGGCGATGCGACCCTGAAGCGTTTTTATCGGGAGAAAGGACGAATTCGACTGCAGCCGGAAAACCGTTATATGGCACCGATCTTTATGGACAGCACTGGAGGAGAGGTGGTGATCGTCGGCAAGGTCACCGGCTTGATGCGGGAATTTTAGTCCGAATGGGAGAGCCTTGTTCCAATATCCGCGTGGCCGTGATCTTTGGTCCGGAGGGGCGCATCCGTCCGGTCTGGTTTGAGCTGAAGCGCCGCCGGCATGACGTGCGGTCGATCACCAACAGCTGGCGGGATCGGCGGGGAGAAACGATTCTGTGGCATTTTCATGTCACTGATGACGGCGCTCTCTTTGAATTGATTTTTAACCCGGGCGCTGCAACCTGGCAGCTGCTACGCATTGAGGCCCTGTGATGGATCGCATCATACTGCATGTCGATATGAATGCCTTTTTCGCTGCGGTTGAACAACAGTCGAATCCGGCGCTGCGCGGCAAGCCGATCGTGGTCGTCGGCAGTGCGGCGCGCACAGTGATTCTCACCGCTTCCTACGAAGCCCGCGCCTTTGGTATTAAAACCGGCATGCGGGTTTTCGAAGCACGTCGCCTCTGCCCGCAATTGATTCAGGTGCCGGTGAGTAATCGTCTTTATGCCCACGTTTCCGCAGAAATCATGAAGATACTGGCGGATTACACTCCCCTTGTTCAGGTCTTTTCCATTGATGAAGCCTTCCTTGACATCAGCGGCTCCCTCGGCCTCTTCACTACTCCGCAACGTATCGCTTATCTGATCAAATCGCGGATCAAGACCCGCTTTGGTTTGACCTGTTCCATCGGTATTGCCCCGAACAAGTTGCTCGCCAAACTCGCCTCGGAGATGAAGAAGCCGGATGGTCTGACTGTTATCATGCCGGAGCTGGTCCCGGATATTCTGCGGGATCTTCCCGTCGGTGATCTTTGTGGTATTGGCCGGCAGACCAGTCGACAGCTGGCGCTTCTCGGCATCATCACCTGCGGGCAGTTGGCCGCTTTCCCGCAGGAGATCCTGCGGCGCAAGTTTGGCATGGTTGGTGATCAGCTGCTGCGCATGGCCCAGGGGATAGACGATTCTCCGGTTGTCGCTGCCGCGGACGAAGGACAGGTCAAGTCGATCGGTCACAGCACCACTCTGGCACAGGATCTGAGCGATCGTTCCGCCATCTCGGTGGTCCTGCTGCAACTCGCCGAGATGGTCGGACGGCGCTCGCGGCGCTATGCTTTGGCCGGCCGGACTCTCACCCTGACGGTTCGTTATGCCGACTTCACCACCTTCACCCGGCAACAGAAACAGCCACGTCCCCTGACACTCAGTGGGGATATTTATCTCGCTGCACTCAAAATCCTTGATGCTATTGTCCTTGAACAACCGGTACGACTTCTCGGTATTTCCTTGTCCGGCTGGGACGAAGCGGTGCAGCAACTCTCCCTTTTTAACGGAAATGAGCGAGAGCTGCGGCTGACAGCGGCGATGGACAGTGTTAACAACAAGTTGGGAGATTTTACCGTAACGTTTGCTTCATTACTTTATAAGCTTGATAAGGGATCACACGTCATTTCACCGGCCTGGCGCCCCGAGGGGGTTCGCCATATCGACATGAGTTGAGCGTTCGCGGGAGGCGGGGAAGGAGGTCAAGGTTCGCTGGTTTTCGCCGGGCAGAGACAAATATGAGCATTGCCAAAGAAGGTCTTGGCGTTGCAGGTCGGGTGGGTTTCTTTTTCGACAAAATAAATGCCGCTAACCTGGTAGGTGATTTTGCAGAGGAGATGGTGGTTGCCGCTGCACGCACACCTGGGACGAAATTCACAAACGCCGTCAAATTGACAGGGGTCTTTTTGCATGAAGTCCTCCAGTAAAAGTTGTCACTGAAGAATTCTAGTCCCCGCTTCTTATAAAAATCTGACAAATTCAATATATTTTAATAAAAAAGAGAGGGAGAGTTGATGGGGGAGGGGAAAGCTATATTTTTCTGGCGATCGGAGTCAGGCCTTCCTGGCGGGAGAGCTTGGCTGCTGCTTCCTTTGCGGCGGCAGCGGTCGCGTAGGGACCGACATAGACGCGAAACCAGGTTTTTCCTTTGACCTGAACGGGTTTGACTTCAGTTTTATAACCCTTGCTGCGCAATCGTTTGCCGAGACTTTGTGCATCCGCCTCGCGCGAACTTGCAGAAGCCTGGAGAATCCAGGAGGTCTGGCCTTCTTCTTTGCCGGATTTTTGAATCGGGGTCGACGGCGACGGTTCATTTGACCTTTCGGTGGTAGTGACAGTTGGCATAGCTGTTTTCGTCTGACTCATCGTAGCCGGCGGCGGTGTTGCTGATGCCGGAAGGGTGCTTCTGTGGTTGATGCCGCTCCCCAGAGCCGTGGTCTCTCCTTTCGGCAGCGCTTTGTAGAAATTGAAGTTTTGTGCCGCTGCGGTCTGAGTTTCTGTCGGCATGCTTACTTTAATGATCGGCTGCACCGGGGCGCTGCTGCGACCGATGATTATGCCAAGGACAAAGCTTACCGCGGCGGTAAAAAGGAGGAGAACGATTTGCCGCAGCGGTCGGGATTCTCCGGAATTATGTGAATAGGGCTGGGTCATGACTGCGCTCTACATGCGTTCCGGTGCGTTGATCCCGAGCAGGGATAAGGCGTTGGCGAGAACGTGCCGGACAGCGTTGACCAGATAAAGGCGGGCAGCACTGGTCTCGGCATCGTCAACCAACACCCGATGCGAGTTGTAGTAGTTGTGGAAAAGAGCGGCTACTTCCTGCAGGTAGATCGTCAAACGATGGGGTTCACACACCGACGCGGCGGTATTGACGACCTCCGGATAATGGATGAGGAGCTTGATCAAGGAAAGCTCTTCGTTCAGCTGCAGCTTGGTCAGGGGGGCTGCTCCTGTTGCGGGGCAGGTTATCCCGGCTTCTGTGGCGTTGCGATTGATGCTGCAAATGCGCGCATGGGCATATTGGACGTAAAAGACCGGATTGTCGACCGATTGCTGCTTGGCGAGATCAATGTCGAAGACCAGCTGCGAGTCGGATTTGCGCATAACAAAGAAGTAGCGGACTGCATCCCGGCCGACTTCGTCGATCAAGTCGCGCAGGGTGACATAGCTTCCGGCGCGTTTGGAAATTTTGACTTCTTCGCCGCCGCGCAGGACCGTCACCATTTGATGCAACACGTATTCAGGCCACCCCGCAGGGATGCCGACATCGAGGGCCTGCAAGCCGGCGCGCACCCGGGTGACAGTGCTGTGGTGATCCGCACCCTGTTCGTTGACGACCCGGACAAAGCCGCGCTGCCATTTATTCAGGTGGTAAGCGACATCAGGGACAAAATAGGTGTAGCTGCCATCCGACTTGCGCATGACCCGGTCTTTGTCGTCGCCGTAAGCGGTGGTGCGCAGCCAGAGAGCCCCGTCCTGCTCGTAGGTGTGGCCATTCGCAATGAGAGACTGCACCGTCGCTTCCACCAAACCATCGCTGTACAGGCTCGATTCGAGAAAGTAGTTGTCAAAATGCACGTCGAAAGCGCGCAGATCCTGATCCTGTTCGCGGCGCAAAAAGGCGACAGAAAAATGCCGGATCGCCTCAAGGTCCCGGGGATCTCCGGTCGCTGTCACCGCCTGGTCGCCGGCGCTGACGCTCTCCCTGTTTAAATAGGCGGTAGCAACGTCTTTGATGTACTCCCCTTGATAGCCGTCCTGCGGCCACCCTGAATCACCCGGTTCGATGCCGAGGCAGCGGGCTTGCACCGAGAGGGAGAGTTTGTCGATCTGGACTCCGGCATCGTTGTAGTAGAATTCCCGACAGACATCCCAACCGGTGGCGGCCATCAAGCGGCAAAGGACATCGCCGATGGCGGCGCCGCGGCCATGGCCGATGTGCAGAGGACCGGTGGGATTAGCACTGACGAATTCGACCTGTACCTTGCGGCCGGTGCCATCGTTGCTTTGCCCCCATTGATTGCCGCCGCGATGAATTTCATCAAGGACCTGATACCAGCAGGACGGTTCCAGAAAGAAATTGATAAAGCCGGGTCCGGCAATCTCAACGTGCTGAATCAAGCCAGCGCCGTCGCCCAGGGCGGAGATGATGATCTCCGCAATCTTGCGGGGCGACTTTTTTTCGTCGCGGGCGAGAAGCATGGCGACGTTGGTGGCAAAGTCACCATGTTCGGAGTTTCCCGGAACTTCGACGACAAAAGGAGGGGTAGTGCCGGAGTGCAGGGTGCCATTTTCATAGCAGGCAGCCAGGGTTTTCCGGAGGAGGCGGTGCAGGGTTTCTTTCATGTTAAACGTTGTCTTTCTCAGTTATAACCGTGTCGGCTTTATCGTTGCGTTGACGGCGCTTGTACGTCTTGAGTAAATTCGGGACAGCGAAGGCCTTTATTGTCCGTCGGGTCGTGCTTGAGTTGCACCAGACTGTTTTTCGCTGCTTGGAAATTGATAAATAATTTCATCGGCCTTGACCATGCCGAGATCACGACGGGCAACTGTCTCTATGTATTTCAGGTTGTGCATTAATGAATCTATCTCCTGCCGGGTTCGGGCATTTTTTTCTTGAATCTTTTCCAGTTCAGCGGTCAGGGTCTTCTTGCTCTGATCCGACTGCAGCCAGCGCATCAAACCCTGCCCACCAAAAATAATCGTCAACAACAATCCGCAGCCGGCAAATGACGCGATAACAAACCAGATGTTGCGACCCGGCAGCTGTTTCTTTTCATTTTTCTGTGGGGTAGTTTCTTCCCGGGCCATGGTGCTCCTGTCAAGGTGCGCTGCACGTCGTCGTGCCGCGACCCATGGCAAAATATGTAAAACCTTTTTCGTTCATCCGTTTCGGTTCGTAAAGGTTGCGGCCGTCAAAGATGACAGGTGCTGCCATCAGTTCTTTGACACGTTCCAAATCCGGGCGACGGAATTCGTTCCATTCAGTCACGATTGCCAGGGCATCGGCTTTTTCAATGGCCTGATAAGCATTGTCGGCGAAGAGGATGCGGTCACCGAAAATGGAGCGGGCCTTGGTCATGGCCGCCGGGTCGTAAGCGGTCACTGTGGCGCCGGCACGGAGAAGTTCTTCAATCAGTACCAGGGCCGGTGCTTCACGAAGATCATCTGTCCGGGGTTTGAAGGCTAGTCCCCAAAGGGCAATATTCCGGCCGGCCAGGGGGTGCTTTGACTCAGGGTGGTTTGCTGCAAAGTATTGGGCTATTTTTTTGCCGAGGATCTGCTTTTGCAGGTAATTGGCGTCTTCAACGGCTTTCAGCAAAGAGAGATCGTAGTTGACACTGTTGGCACTGCGCACCAGCGCTTGCACATCTTTGGGGAAGCAGGAACCGCCATAGCCGACGCCAGGGAAGAGGAAGTCATAGCCGATACGAGAGTCTGAGCCGATTCCTTCACGGACCGCCACGACATCGGCACCCAGGTGTTCGCAAAGATTGGCAATCTGATTCATAAAGGTAATGCGGGTGGCAAGCATGGCATTGGCCGCGTACTTGGTCATTTCGGCACTCTTGACATCCATGACAATGACCCGGTTGTTCTTGCGCATGAAGGGCTCGTACAACTCTTTCATCAGCTCGGCAGTTCTGATGTTGTCTGTGCCGATAATAACCCGATCCGGTTTCATGAAGTCTTCGATCGCTGAGCCTTCCTTGAGGAATTCAGGGTTGCTGACAACATCGAATTCAAAAATCTCTCCCCGTTTCCGGAGTTCGGCCGCGATTGTTTTGCGCACCATGTCAGCGGTTCCGACCGGGACTGTCGACTTGTCGACAATGATTTTAAAGCCGTCCATGCAGGCGCCGATATCGGTTGCGACCTTGAGGACATAAGAGAGATCGGCCGAGCCGTCTTCTCCCGGTGGGGTGCCGACAGCGATAAAGCAGACGAGACTCTTCTGAACTGCTTCAGTGAGATCGGTAGAAAAGAAGAGACGCGATTCGGCGACATTTCTTTCCACCAGCTCTTTGAGGCCTGGTTCGTAAATGGGAATGATGCCGCGTTTGAGTCCATCGATCTTTTCGCTATCAACATCAACACAGATAACGGTGTTGCCGCTTTCGGCAAACGCTGCCCCGGCAACAAGCCCCACGTAGCCCGACCCAATCACGCAAAGTTTCATTGCGACATCCTTTTGACGATCATATTAAAGATTCCGGCCTGTTCACCAGAGCAAACAGGCCGGATGGCTGATACGATATATAGTACCGTGTTATTCAAAGATGACAAGAGGCTTGATCTTTTCCAGGGTTTTTTTCCCGACACCGTCTACCTTTGAGAGATCTTTCAACGTTTTGAAGTTCCCTTTTTCAGTCCGGTAGGCAACGATGGCGGCTGCACTCTTTTTGCCGATACCGGGAAGTTTCTCAAGTTCCTTCACCGAAGCGGTGTTGACATTGGTTGCGTTGGCAATGGCTGCCGGCGCTTTCACTTCGGTTGCTGTGTTGACAGCCTCAGCTGCTAACAGTGGCGAAGCTGTACAGGTAAGGCTTACAATCGCAACGAGAATGATCAGTAATCTTTTCATTTACCCCTCCAATACGTTATGAGTTAAGAATCAGGATTTCCGAACGGGCGCCCACTAAAAATCCCCTCCCTCTGTCCGAAATTTGAGTCTGTTCAGACCCGGCAGAAACGCCCCGTTAACAGAAATTCATGCGGCTTGAGCAGCCGCTGTCGAATGACTATTGAATTAGCATGGAGACAAAGAATCGTCAACTGATTTTAAACTTTTTTGCCCTGTTTTGTCGACAGAAAGCAAAAAAATTTGTGCGGCTAAATCGTAATTGTTCCGGTGTGTTGTCAATGATTGAAGGGCATTTCCCTGAGCTTGACAGCCTCCCCCTGCTGTGCTATTTTTGCAAAAATTTTCATGTTTTCAGCAGGTTGTGCCCTGAATCGCAGTTGTTTGCAAGAACCACGGAGCTCATGAACTGTTATGTCGCTGCGTCGGCCGAGGAGACTTGAATGAAGAAGAAGCTGTTGCTTGCGGATGACAGTGTAACGATTCAAAAGGTGGTTCAGATTACGTTTTCGCATGACGATTACGATTTGACCGTTGTTGATAATGGTGACAAAGCCTATGAAAAGGCCCGTTCGCAACGGCCGGATCTGATCCTTGCCGATGTCTTTATGCCGGGGAAAAATGGCTATGAACTCTGCGCTGCGATCAAGAATGACCCGTCTCTGGCAACAGTTCCGGTCCTGTTATTGACAGGGACGTTTGAGCCCTTTGACGAAGCCAGGGCCCGCTCAGCGGGAGCAGATCGCTGGATTGCCAAGCCCTTTGAATCTCAGACCCTGATTGCCTGTGTTGAGGAGCTTTTGTCGCTTGCTGCGCAGGCCCCGGTCATGCCGCCGCCTGCTCCTGCTCCCGTTGAAGATGTCGGATTCCCTGCGCACGATCTTTCCAGCGATCTTCCTGATGATATCTGGGGGAGTGAATTTACCGCTGAGGGGGGCAGCGACAGCAACGAACTTCCCGGGGGAGATGTTTTTGCGGCGATGAATCAGGATGATTTGTGGGATGTCAGCGGCTTTGAAACCGAAACACCCGAAACTCGTGCTGCCACCGACGACCTTTGGGGGAGTTTTGAAACGCCCCCCTCTGTCGCCACAACCCCGGCATTCGCAGCCGTAGAGGCCGATTCCTGGGGCAGCGATGACTTCGCTTCGGCTTTTGCTGCTTCTGATACCAAGGTCGTGGATCCTTTCGGGATGGGAACCGCAGATGTTCCTTATGACGATGATGTTGAGATCCTGGAAGAGATTGACCTTTTTGAACCGGTCGCTGATTCTTCTTCTGTTCTTTTGTCGCCGGACTCTTTCCCTTCTGATAATTTGTCTTTCGCGGATGAAATGGTCGAGCCGGAAAAAGTTGAGGCCCCGAGTGTCAAGGTCGCGCCTGATCCTGCTGCAATGCTCAGTGAGGCTCAACTGGATTTAATCGTCGAACGGGTCGCAGCAGTGGTCGTTTCCCGCCTGGCCGGGACGCTGCTGGAAAAGATTGCCTGGGAAGTTGTTCCTGATCTGGCGGAGACGATGATCAAGGAAGAGTTGCGCCAAATTCGTGAGGCCGTTGCTGCCGATTAGGGGCATAGTTGTCGACCCGTTAGTAAAAGCATGGGGATTGCGAAATCCCCATTTTTATTTTTAAAGCATTACATTAATTTGACCAGGATAAAACGATGACGATCGATCGCACCCTCGCCAAAGTCTACGAACCGCATGATGTTGAAAAGAGATGGTATGCCGAGTGGGAGAGCCAGGGCTGCTTCCATGCTGCACTCAACAACGGCAAACCTTCCTACAGTATCGTCATCCCTCCCCCCAATGTCACCGGCGCCCTGCATATGGGGCATGCCCTTAATAATACTTTGCAGGATATCCTTTGCCGCTGGAAACGGATGCAGGGCTACAACGTGCTGTGGATGCCGGGGACCGATCATGCCGGCATCGCCACCCAGAATGTCGTCGAGCGACAGTTGGCCGCTGCCGGGCAGGATCGCCACGCCCTTGGCCGCGAAGACTTCATCAAGCGGGTCTGGCAGTGGAAGGCAGAATCCGGCGGCCAGATTATCGGTCAACTCAAGCGTCTCGGCGCTTCCTGCGATTGGGAGCGGGAACGCTTTACCATGGATGCCGGCCTTTCGACGGCGGTGCGCACTGTCTTTGTTAAACTCTACGAGGATGGCCTGATCTACCGCGCCAACCGTTTGATCAACTGGTGTCCGCGCTGTCATACCGCCCTTTCCGATATCGAAGTCGAGCATGAAGAGGCCAAAGGCCACCTTTGGCACATTCGTTATCCGGTGGTCGGCGCGCCCGACCGCTTTATCATTGTCGCCACCACCCGCCCGGAAACGATGCTCGGCGACACCGCAGTTGCCGTCCATCCCGAAGATGAACGCTATGCTGATCTTATCGGCCAACACGTCCGTCTCCCCCTGATCGATCGCGAGATTCCGGTGATCGCCGATGCCTACGTTGACCGCGCCTTCGGCACCGGCGTGGTCAAGATCACCCCCGCGCATGATTTCAATGACTTTGAGGTCGGGCAGCGACACGGTCTTGATCAGATCAACATCCTCGACGAATCCGGCAACATCAACGCCGCCGGCCGCCAGTACGAAGGCTTGGAACGCTTTGCCGCCCGAGTCAAGATTGTCGCTGATCTGGAGGCCTTGGATCTCCTTGAAAAGATCGACGAGCACGGTCTATCCATCGGTGGCTGTTATCGCTGCAAGACTGTGGTCGAACCGTATCTCTCCCTGCAATGGTACGTCAAGACCGGCCCTCTGGCGGAGCGCGCCCTGGCGGCGGTGCGGGAAGGGGAGACGCGCATCCTCCCCGAGCAGTGGGAAAAGAACTACTACGAGTGGATGGAGAATATCCACGACTGGTGCATCTCCCGGCAGATCTGGTGGGGGCATCGCATCCCGGCCTGGTATTGCGATCATTGTGGCGCCATCACGGTGGCAACGAATGATCCGACGCATTGCAGCCAATGCGGCAGTGACGAGATCCGTCAGGAGACCGACGTGCTTGATACCTGGTTCTCTTCGGCCCTGTGGCCCTTTTCGACCATGGGCTGGCCGGAGAAGACCGACGAACTCGCCGCCTTTTATCCGACCTCCTGTCTGGTCACCGGTTTTGACATCCTTTTCTTCTGGGTGGCGCGGATGATGATGATGGGGCTGCACTTTATGGACAAAGTGCCGTTCAAAGAGGTCTACATCCATGCTCTGGTCCGCGATGCGCACGGCCAGAAGATGAGCAAGAGCAAGGGGAACGTCATCGATCCCCTGGTGATTATCGACGAATACGGCGCCGATGCTTTCCGCTTCACCCTCACCGCCTTTGCGGCGATGGGGCGCGACATCAAGCTCGCCACCGAGCGGATTGCCGGCTACCGCGCCTTTGCCAATAAGCTCTGGAACGCGGCGCGTTTTACCCTGATGAATCTCGAAGACTTCACCCCTGTTCCGGATGGCCTGACTTCTCTGCCCCTTTCGCTGGCGGATCACTGGATCCTCAAGCGTCTGGCGCAGACCGCCGAGCAAGTGAATCAGGCTCTTGCTGAATACAAGTTCAACGAAGTCGCTTCCCTGCTGTACGCCTTTACCTGGAACGACTTCTGTGACTGGTACATCGAGCTGGTGAAAGATGACCTTTACGGCAGTGACGCCGTTGCCAAACTCCGTGCCCAGACCGTCCTTTATACCGTCCTTGAAGCGCTGCTGCGCCTCCTTCATCCCCTCATGCCCTTTATTACCGAAGAGATCTGGCAGAGCCTCCCCGGCACGCGCCCGACAAGCACGATCATGTACGCCCCTTATCCGGACGGCAGCGGTTTGCGTTTTGATGACGCCGCTGCCGCGCAGATGGAGCAGATCATGGAGATTATCCGGGCGATCCGCAATATCCGCGGTGAGATGGATGTCAACCCCGGTCGCCAGATCAGTGTCGTCTTCGACTGCCGTAATGATAGCGATCTGGCGGTCACCCGCGCCGGCGAGCGCTATATCCGCACCCTCGCTCGCGTCAAGGAACAGATCAGCGCCATCAACGTGGTCCGCCCGGAACAGGCCGCCACCCAGGTGGCGGGCGGGATTGAAATCCTCGTGCCGCTGGCTGGGCTGATCGATGTCGCCGCCGAGATCGAACGTCTCGGCAAGGAGATCGCCAAGGTCCGGAAGGACGTCGAGATGTTCGAAAAGAAACTCGGCAACGAAGCCTTCGTTGCCCGGGCGCCGGCGGAAGTGCTGGAAAAGGATCGCGCCAAGCTGTCCGATGCGACTGAGAAACTGGCCATCCTCAATGCCAGTCTCGAAAAGATTCAGGCGCTGGAGCCGAGCTGATGGAGCTTGCCGGAATCATACCCTCCAAAGAGGTGATGACGCCGGAGTCGATCCTGATTATCCGCCCCGGTGCCATGGGGGATATCATCATGGCTTCGCCGATGCTCGCCGCTCTGCGCCGGGCTTACCCGCAGGCGCGGATTGCCTGGCTGGTGGAGCCAGGCCTGGCTGATCTGTTGCGACATCATGACGACCTTGACGAACTCATCCTTTGGCCCAAAGGGGAATGGAACCGGCTTGCCCGGGAAAAGCGTTACCTTGAACTCCTGCGCTGCGTTCTGGCCATGCGCCGAGAGTTGCGTAGTCGCCGTTTTGATCTCGCCATCGATGCCGTCGGTCTGGTCAAGAGCCGCTTTCTCCTGTGGCTCAGCGGTGCACGGAAAACAATCGGTTTTCTCTCCAAGGAACCTGGCGCTTTTCTCCTTGATCGCAAAGTGAATAAGGAGAAGGACAATCCGGCAATGAGTTCCGAGTACCGGCAGATGATCGTTGCTCTTGGGCTGGATCCCGGTCTCTTTGTGCCGCAGATTGTCGTTGGCCCGGAAGATCGGACGATTGTGCAGCAGCTTCTCGCCAGTCTTGACGCCGGCAGCGATTATTTCGTCTTCGCCCCTTTTACGACGCGGCCGCAAAAACACTGGTTCGATGAGCGCTGGGCGCTCCTCGCCGGAGAGTTAGTCGATAAATTCGGCAAACCGGTGATTATCCTGGGCGGGCCGGGGGATGCAGAGCGGGGTGAAGAGATTGCCAGGCAAAGCGGCCGCGTTCAGGTTTGCTGCCTTTGCGGCCGGACGACGCTCGGGCAGAGTGCAGCGATCATAGAAGGTGCGGCCTTGCTGATCGGAGTCGATACCGGTTTGACCCACATGGGGACGGCCTTCTCTTTGCCGACTCTTGCCCTCTTTGGCGCTACCTGCCCGTATCAAACCACTGCTTCGCCGCGCACCCGGCTCCTTTATGATGCACCTTCCTGTTCCCCCTGCCGCCGTAAACCGACTTGTCATGGCCAATTCGATTGCATGCGCGCCTTGACGGTTGAAAAGATCGTTGCGGCTGCCACGACTCTCCTTGAAGAAGAGCGCGAGACCTTATGAAAGTTCTCCACATCGAAACCGGCCGCCATCTTTACGGCGGCGCCCTGCAGGTCTATTATCTGCTGCGCGGTCTGCACGCGGTCGGAATCGAAAATATCCTGGTCTGCGCCCCCGGCAGTGAGATCGGCCGTAAATGTGCAGGGATTGCCACGATCGTCGAACTCCCCACAATCGGCGATATCGATCCGCGTCTCCTTATCGGCTTATGTCAGACCATCCGGCGCCAGCGACCTGATATCGTCCATGCCCATTCCCGCCGTGGCGCGGATTGGTGGGGGGGGATCGCCGCGCAACTCTGCGGCGTGAAGTCGGTATTGACCCGGCGCGTCGACAACCCCGAGAGTGCGCTGCTGGTCCGCCTCAAGTATAATCGCTTCGATCGGGTGGTGACGATCTCCGAAGGGATTCGTCAAGTCCTCCTCAGCGAGGGGGTGGCGGAAAAGCACGTGGAATTGATCCACAGCGTTGTCGATCTTGAGCAGTACAACTGTCAAGCGGATCGTCCCTGGTTTGAACAGGAATTTTCGCTCCATCCCGGCGAAAGGACCGTGGCGATCATTGCCCAGTTGATCGAACGTAAAGGGCATCGTTTTCTTCTGGCCGGCGCAGAGAAGATTCTGGCTGCGGTGCCGAATCTGCGCTTTATCTTCTTCGGCCAGGGGCCGCAACGTCAGGAGCTCGAAACGGAATGTCGCGCCCGCGGTCTGGAAGAGAAGGTGGTCTTTGCCGGTTTTCGCAATGACCTGCCGCGGGTTCTGCCCAATCTCGACCTTGTGGTTCATCCGGCCCTGATGGAAGGGCTTGGCGTCTCGCTGCTGCAAACCGCTGCCGCCGGACGACCGATGGTCGGCGCCCGGGCGGGCGGCATCCCCGAGGTCATTCGCGAGGGAGTCAATGGTTATCTCGTTCCGCCGGGGGAAGTCACATCTTTGGCTGAGAAAATCATCGAACTGTTACTTGATCGTCAGCTCGCCGAACGTTTTGGCGCCAATGGCAGACACCTTGTCGAAACGGAATTTTCCATCCCGACCATGATTTCTCGTTATCAGAGGCTGTATGCACAACTTTTGCGGTAAACTTATTCTGCTCTTCCTGTTGCTGGTGGGGTTTAGCGCTTGTACCGCCCAGGGGGAGTATCAAGTGCAGGTCCACGAAAGTGCCGCGACAAAAAAGTTGAAAGGGCACCAGAAGCCTTATTCGGTCAATGGTGAACTGTATGAGCCGCTGCGTGATCATCACGGCTATGCGGAAGAAGGAATGGCGAGTTGGTACGGGCCGGATTTTCACGGAAAAGCGACGAGTTGCGGTGAAATTTACGACATGAATGCCATGACCTCGGCTCACAAAATTCTGCCGATGGGGACAAAGCTGCGTGTCACCAACCTCCGTAACAATCGGACAATCGAAGTTCGGGTCAATGATCGCGGCCCCTTCGTCAAGAGCCGGATTATCGATCTGTCTTATGCCGCCGCCAAAGAGCTCGATATTATCGCCAGCGGCACTGCGCCGGTTCGTATTGAGTCCATCCCCGGCAGCGATCTGGAAATCATTCTGGGTCCCTTTACCGTTCAGATCGGGGCTTTTATCAATCCGGATAATGCTTATCGTCTCGCCAGTCAACTGGAAAAGCGCTATGGTTCTTCTTCGGTGCAGCGCGGCTGGGTCAATGGTACCCTTTATCATCGCGTCCGCGTCGGCAGCTATCCGCAGTTCGAAGAGGCCGAGGCGGTTCGTATCGAGTTTGAAAAGAATGGCACCCCTGCTGCTTTTATCATGGCTCTGGATAAAAATTAGGTCGAAATCGACCACCCCCAGCCCTCCTTAAGAAAGGAGGGAGTTAAAGATCGATCCGGAGATGATTATGTTCCAACGAGGATGCAAAAGACTCGGGGTAATCTTTCTTTTCCTGCTCCTGGCCGGTTGTTCGATTTCGACGACTTTTCAGCCTTATCCCCACAAGATTGCCCCCTTGCAGCAAAAACTCATCCGTACTCCGCCTTCCGTTGATCTCTCTTCCAGCTATAAAAGAGAAAGACGCGGCAGTGACAAAATCCTTTACAATCTCGAGCATGGCCGTGTCGCCCAGCTCCTTGGTCAAACCGAAACCAGTCGTAACGATTTTGCTGTGGCTATTGCCGCCATTCGCAGCAATGAAGAGCGGGCTCTGGTCAGTGCCGGTCAGATAGGCGCTTCTCTGGCGTCTTTTGCAACGAATGACAATGCCCTGCCTTACGTGGGGGAAGGGTATGAGCGGGTCCTGCTTCACCATTATCAAGCCCTCAATTATCTCCTTGAGGGCGATCTGAGCGGGGCGGGGGTCGAATTCCGCTGGGCCAATACCGAGCAGCAAGAAGCCCTCAAACGCCACGCCAAAGAGTTGGATCGGGCCGAGAAGGAGGCGCAAAAGCGAGGTGTCGGAAATTCGGCTGAGAATAATGAGTTCCAACGTCGCTATGCTCAACTCGATGAAGTCGCCGGTCGGCTCAAAAACTCTTTTCAGAATGCCTACTCCTTCTATCTTTCCGGGGTGGTTTATGAACTGCAGGGAGAAGAGAACGACGCATATATCGCTTACAAGAAGGCGCTGGAGATCTATCCCGAGAATAGTTATGTGCAGCGGGATGTTATTCGTCTGGCGCGACGACTGCAAATGGATGATGACCTGGCGGCCCTTGCCAAACGTTTTCCGGCCCTTTACAATACGATGGGCGTTGCGGCGAAGAGAGACGAGGGCGAGCTCATCCTTCTTTATGAGGAAGGCTTTGTCTCTCCCCGCGAGGAGATCAAGATCCCTTTTTTTGTCCCTGGCGGACTCGTCACTCTGGCTTTTCCCTATTACCGCGTGACCTGGCGTGACTATCGTCCCCTCGAAGTTCTGACCGGCTACACACTGCGGGGAAGAACGGAATTGCTTTGTGATGTGAAGGGGTTGGCGGTTAAGTCGTTGCAGGAGAAGATGCCGATTCTCCTTACCCGACAGGTTGTGCGGGCGGTGAGTAAAGCTCTGGCGCAACAAGCGGCCAAAGAGAGGTTGGGTGCTGCCGGTCAGTTGGGGATGCTGGCGTACTCAGTGATCAGTGAGAATGCCGATCTGCGCAGTTGGTTGACCCTGCCGGAAAATGTGCAGATTCTCCGGGTCAACCTGCCGGTCGGGGAGCAGTCCTTACGTTTGCAGTCACCGGACAGTTCGCTCGGGCCTGAGATCGCTGTTGACGTTAAGAGCGGGGGGAAGACCATCGTTTATGTTGTCAAGACCGGGAATCAGTTTCACACAGCAATGGTTTCTTTTGAAAAATAGGGGTGTTGCACATCGCGGCTTGTGCGGTTCGGTGCTCTGGACCGGGAGTGTCCGCATTGACAGCAAGCAAAGTTTTGCCATGATTAATGGTGCTGGTCGCGGCATAACCGCCGTATTTAAACGAGAAGTAAAACGACTAAAACGGAGGTAATCCCATGCAACTACTGAAACTCGCAGCACTGCTGATCGTAGGGATAACAGCTCTTTCCGGTTGTTCGCCAACGTCCGGCGCCGAAGGGCGCGCCAGGTCCGGCTGGACAGATGATGGCGCGCCGATGCTCAACACCAAGGTCGTTTACAACAGTTCCACCCTGTCCCGCAAAGTCACTATTGAAGAAATGACCAGCTCCAAGGTCGGGGACATGCTCCTGGCACAGGTGACGCTGCGCTCAAAAGCCGGGGACACTCTCAGCTTTCAGTACAAGTTTGAGTGGTTCGATCTTGATGGGCTCGCCCTCAACGCAGCGTCGGCAACCTGGAAGCCGTTGATCATTTACGGCAAAGAGAGCAAGACCATCCAGGGGCTTGCCCCGGATCCCCGGGGACGCGAATACAAACTGCTGCTGCGCGACGCGGATTAAAATAATTATTTGACGATAGGAGAACAAGAGATGAAGAGAATTTTTTCAGGCTGCACGCTGCTCCTCCTGCTGGCGCTGATCGCCGGTTGTGCTTCGAAGGTTCAGTACGGCGATGCCGGGTCGGCAAAACCGCTGAGTGTGGAGTTCGGGTCCTCCGACCTGCAACAGATCGCTGAATCGATGGTCGATTCCCTCCTGACTTTCCCGCCGATTGTCGAATTGACTGCGCAGCAGCGCCCGGTGATTGCCGTTGATAGAGTCAAAAACAAAACCATGCAGCATATCGATACGGAATCGATCACCGACTCGATTCGCACTAAACTCATCCGTTCCGGCAAGTTCCGCTTTATTGATCGCACCACCGATGACGCTGCCATCGAAGAGTTGTCGATCCAGCAGGATAGCGGTCTGGTTGATCCCAAGACTGCCGTCGATTTCGGCCAGCAGATTGGCGCCGGGTATCTGCTCACGGCCAACTTTTCTGAAATCCGCCAGAGACAGGGGAGCATCACCGATACCTACTATAAATTCACCATGAACCTGAAGAATCTCAAGACCGGAATTCTTGAGTGGTCGGATGAAAAGGAAATTCGCAAAACTTTTAAAAGGTCGACTTTCGGAGGGTAATTCATTATGCGCCGAATTTTTTATCTCGCCGGATTTTTCGCCCTGTTGGTCCTCCTCTCTGCCTGCTCGGCTCCGCGCAGCCGCATGGCCATGCAGGAAAAGACCGCCATTGACACCGAAACCGGTGTCATCTGGATGAAGAATGCCAACCTCGCCAATAAGCCTCTCCCTTGGCGGGCCGATGACAATGTTTATGCCTTCATCCAGAATCTTAACAAAAGCACCTTTGGAGGTTATGCCGATTGGCGGGTGCCGACGCGTGACGAGATGACCTCTCTGCTTGATTACGCCAAAAAGACCGGTAAGTACAAGGTTGAGAAGGTTGAAACCTGGCCGTATCAGGCTCTGCGCGATCTCGGTTTCGAGGACGTCAGGGACTACGGCTACTGGACCTCGACCCGCGAATCGAGCAGTCAAATGTATATTGCCGACTTCGCCTCCGGTAAAGTCACCGTCAAGCCGGATGACAAACTCTATTATCTCTGGCCGGTCCGCGGCGGACGTTAAGATCCGTCTGCACAGGAATGAGAAGGGCACGGAAACCCAGACTTTCCGTGCCCTTCTTTATGATTGCTCCCACTCCTTTGTTAAGGAGGGGGTCGGGGGGTGGTCAGGCCGGGCAGGAGAAGAATCAGCAGAAGGAGCTTCAGCAAAGATTATGGGCAATTACAGCGTGGTGGTGCTCGACTTTGAAACCACTGGTCTCTCTCCTGATTACGGGGATCGCGCCATTGAAATCGGTGCAGTTCTTTTGCGAGATAACCAGATTGTTGACCGCTTCCAGAGTCTGATGAATCCGCAGATGAAGATCAGCAGTTTCATCGCGGAGTATACCGGCATCACCAACAAGATGCTTGCCAGCGCTCCTTCCACCTCCGAAGTGATGGGGAAGTTCACTAAATTTATGGCGGGACACCATCTCGTGGCCCACAACGCCAACTTCGACCGGCGCTTTCTCGACGCTGAACTGCAACGGATCAATCAGCAGCGCCGGCAGGAATTCGCCTGTTCCATGCTCGTGGCCCGTCGCCTTTATCCCGACGCGCCGAGTCATCGCCTGGAGACGCTGGTCAGATACAAAAACCTTGTCAACAACGGCGTCTACCATCGCGCCCTGGCCGACGCGGAGATGACCGGCCATCTCTGGATCAGCATGGTCAATGAGCTCAAGGACAACTTCCGGTTTAACCATGTACCCTTCGCGTTGATGGAGCAATTGGCCAAAGTGCCGAAAGCAGCTGTCCCGGCGTTTTTGCGGAAAGTTGCAGCGGAACAATGTTGACGGCAATGTCCGGATATTTTTAGCAGTCGACTGGACTGCATGAAAAGCTGTGCAGCCCGATTAATTCAATGTCTCCACCAGACCTAGAAGGACTTTGTGACCATATGCCCTCAATAACAGACTTTGACGAAAAGGCGAAGACCTGGGACTCTGATCCGGTCAAGATCGCACGTGCCTTCGCCATGGCGGAAGGAATTCGAAATCATCTTCCGAGTTCCAGCCAACTCGTGGGACTTGAATACGGATGTGGTACGGGCCTCCTGAGTTTCGCGCTGCTGCCGCACTTCAAAGAGATCACCCTGGCCGACAGTTCCGCCGGAATGCTCGCGGTCCTGGTGGAAAAGATCGCTGCCACGGGCGTCACGAAGATGAAGCCCGTGATGTTGAACCTGGAATCTGACCCTCTGCCGGCAGAAAAATATGACGTCATATATACGGCGATGACCCTTCACCACGTCGCCGATGCCGACAAACTATTGTATGATTTTTACGCGATACTCGATTCTCCCGGCCACCTTTGTATCGTTGATCTCGATAGCGAAGATGGCTCTTTCCATGGTTCAGACTTCACCGGGCATAAGGGGTTTGACCGGGACGAGTTGCGCCGTAAGGCGCAGGAGGCGGGGTTTCGAAATATTCATTTCACCACCATCTTTCAGATAACAAAGGGTGAGGGGCCCGGACAAACCGATTTTCCGCTGTTTCTGATGGTGGCCGAGAAGATCTGAATCCTGGCAAATTTTGGCCTGAATGCTAACTCACTGATAAAGGATTCCCCATGAGCACACTTCCCCCCTGTCCCGCCTGCAAATCCACTTACACCTACGAAGACGGCAGCATCTACATCTGTCCGGAATGTGCCCACGAATGGTCCAGCGCCGCGGCCGTCGCACCGGTTGAGCAGCAAATAGTGGTGCGTGACGCCCATGGCAACGAACTGCACAACGGTGATGCGGTGACAGTGATCAAGGACCTGAAGATCAAGGGCTCATCGCTGGTTGTCAAGGTCGGCACCAAAGTCAGGAATATCCGCCTCGTCGACGGTGACCACGATATCGACTGCAAGATCGACGGCATCGGTGCAATGGGGTTGAAGTCGGAATTTGTCAAAAAGAGTTGAAGGCCGGCATCTCTGCCGGCCTTCAACTCGTATTACTATACTTCCATGGATCCCAATGGCTTAATTTCTTTTCTGCTCATCGATTTCAGCCGAGAAAACATTAAGCAGCGCCGTCAATTCCTCTTCATTCAATGGCCGTGTCCGCATCTGGCTCAGCGGGCGTTGCTGCCGGGGATTTTCCAGCCAGGTCTTCAATCGTTCTCGCGTCCAGGGGAGGCGGTCAGGGCTGAAGTTGGCCGGATAGTGCTCAGTGAGCAATCCGGAAAGATTAGGAGCAGCCGTCCCCCGGCCTAAGGCGCCATAACGGTCGGTCAACATTCGGTGGCAGCCGCCGCAATGCTTGACAAAAGGATTTTCCGACGCCTCCCGGCCCCCTTCAAAATGGACCACCCGTGGTATTTCGACCCCGGTCGGCTCTGAATTTCGGCCCCCTAAAAGCAGGGCATTAAGCAGGCGGATAATAGCTGCGTCGCTGAAATGGAAATCCGGCATAAAATCGACCGGCTGACGAATGGAGTTTTCCAGATCGAAGGGGCGCAGAGCAGCGCGCTGATCAAGATTGCTCGCCAGACGGTTCCCCTTCCCCCCGGAGATGTGACAGCGCCGGCAGGCGGAGTTCTCCAGCAGGCGGATTCCGGCCTCGGTCACCGGACTCTGTGGCAGGCGAAAGTGGGTCAAAGATCCCACGAACAGGTCGTGATGCGCCAAATCCTTGCGCTTGGTCCGCTCCTCGCCGCCATGACAGTCAACGCACCCCCCGAGTTCCGGGTAGTGGACGGCGTGACAGTGCTTGCAGCCGTTTCCGGCGGCAAAGGCAGCTACAGGCGCGAACAGCGTCAGGATAAGGGTCAGAAGGGCCAGATAAGTCGCCAATTTTCACCCCGGAAAAAGTGGGCTATGACCGACATGGTGACGATGATCGCAAGGGTCAACAGCACAAGTATACTCGCCGGCCATTGTTCTCGCCCCAGCCAACGCGCCTGTTCGGCAGGGGGGCTGCAAGGGAGCCAGGGAAGTAAGAAAAGAGCCAGTCCGGTGATCATCGCTGGATAAATGAAAAGATTGGAATAGCTGACCAGCTCCTGGATCCACATGAGAAACCAGGCTGACTTTACCGGATTTGGCACCCGACTGATATCCGCCGGTCCCTCCAGAGGGGCAGGGATCCCAGCCGCCAGAAGCAGCAGTAGTCCCACCCCCAGAGTCATTGCCACCTTGATCAGGCGGAAAAAATGTGGATCACTGTGAACGTACTCTTTCATCTTCCTCCAGCAGGTCTCTCGGGCCAGTACAACAATTTTTTCGCCGACACTTTACAGATACGGCAGTAATCCTTTGTCCTTGCGGATACGGTAAAAATGCAGGGCGCAAAGGCTCAGAATAGCTACCGGCAAGACAATGATGTGCAGCGCATAAAAGCGCAGCAACGATAGCGGGTTCCCCAACCCGTCGGGGAGCAGCAGGGCCCGGATGAGGTCACCACCGGGCACTGTGCCGATCAGTTCCATCCCGGTCTGGGTCTTCCACAGGGAAAGCTGGTCCATGGGCAACAGGTAACCGGTGTAGGCAGTAAAAACCGCCAGGCACAACAGCGCAAAACCGATGATCCAATTGAATTCCCGCGGTTTGCGATAAGCACCGGTCAGAACCACCCGCAGAGTATGTAAAAAGATCAGGACCAGAAAGACATGGGAGCTGAGGCGATGCAGCCGCCGCAGGTAAGCGCCGCCGGGAACCGCTGCTTCCAGAAAGAGGATCGACTCGTAGGCCTTGCCGGCGTAGGGCTGATAATAGAAAATCAGCAGTAACCCGGAGATCGTCAACACCAGAAGGGTGGAGAAAGCCAGTCCCCCCAGACAAAAGGTGTAGGTGAGACGCAGGTTCTTTTTGAGGACGACCCGCGGAAAGAGATGTTTGAGAAAATCGTTGATCACGGCGATCCTTAGCTTTCCAGTATCACTTCAATAAAATCCCCGTGTTCTTCGAGCACCAGAGTGCGCAGGGG
>DIKR01000138.1:0-5136 GCA_002424625.1 Desulfuromonadaceae bacterium UBA5613 | reverse complement strand
ACCGTACAGCCCAGATGGGTGCAGACCAGGCTGAGAGCATAAATCTTTCCGTCCTCTTGCAGCAATGCACAGCGGGATTCACTGTAAACCAGGGCGCCATGGACGGGGATCTCCTTTTTTGCCACTCGCAGGCGCGGACTCTCCACCTTGAGTCTTGGAGTGAAAAATTTCCAGATTGCCAGTAACCCCAGGGCAAGGAAGATCAGTCCCCCGAGGAAACCTCGACGCGCTTTATCAGGTTGTTCCATTTTTCAACAGCACCCTTCAGGTAGGCTGGATGGCGTGACATCGATTCAAAACGCTCTGCCGGGAAGAAACGGCCATTGCCGAGCTGCTGCCCTTGTCGATTCCAGAAAGATGGCAATGCCAAGCCATCCACATCAGGAAGATAAATGCGCGCTTCGGGTTTTTCCAGAAGAAAACGCTGCGGCGACTCATGACATTCCCGGCAAAGAACGGTTCCCCGGCGGATGGTATGCGGGAAAAAAGCTTTCCATTGCGCGGCAAGGAGCTGGTTTTCCTCCCCCACCAATTGATCCTTGCTGGTGTGGGTATAAAAGGTGATGAACTGAGGGCGGATCGGGCTGACCCGGCCCGCATTATTGAGACCCAAAGGCGGTGCATTCTGGCGTTTGAGATAAGCGCTCTTCAGGTATTCACTTCCTGAATTCCCTCGTAGCCGAAAGTTTTCTTTTGACGCGCTCTCCTCCAGGCGGAGATAGAACGTGCCGTATTCCTGCGCCCCCCAGGCCGAGTGGCAGGCATAACATTCGAGCTTTTCGAGATGAGCGCCGATCCGGTGTTCGAGAATTTTCAGATCCGGGGTGTGGCAGTCGCGACAGCTTTTGGCGGTTTTACGGCCGGCGGCCAGACTCGTCATCGAGTGGCAGTCGCCGCAGCTCATGCCCGCCTCAAAGTGCACGTCAGGGGTCATCTTCAAGTATGCTTCGCCCTCGATCAAATCCCCGCGTTGATAGCGCAGACTGTCTTCGCGGGGAGCCCGGCCAAAGAAGTCCGCACCGATAAAGTACCCCTTATGACAGCGGTGACAACTCTCCAGTGCCGGGCGGGCCAACTTGTGTCCGTTGCCGCCATGACAATCGGTACAAGAGGAGACATGGCAGGAGGAGCAATTTTTGGCGAAGAAGTCCGGATCAACGCGGCTGAACGTCTGCGCAACAAAGTTTTTTTCTGCGCTGCGGGTGGTCATCCCCTGCAAAAATATGCCGTTATGACCAGCATGGCAAGCAACGCAGCCGGCGGCACCGTTACTCGCCGCCGCCGGGTCGGCTAGACGCTGCCCTCTGTCGCCATGGCAGGCGCTACAGGCCGTACGCTGATGGACGCCGCTTACCGCCACCTTGTGGCAGGCGGTGCAGTTCTCAGCCGCCGGCGCCAGGGCGGGGAGCAGAAGCAGCCCCAGGACGGCGCAGACAGCTTTCCAGCTGACCATAGTCGAGTTCCTTTTGATAGATGGGATCCTTTGGATCGGCATGACAGCCAAGACAAAGGTTAGCTTGCCAAACCTTACGAATTTCCGCGGCATTGAGAGGACGGGATTCATCGCGGGTGATGGCCGAGAAAGACCGCACCTTCCCCTGCTCCATAACCATGAAGCCATCGAGCGGCCGGATCCCCGAGCGCTCGCAAAGCAGCGTTGCTTCGATGTCTGCTGCTGTCGTCACATGCTGTCCGAAACCGAGAAAGGCAGGGTTGCCGTGGCATTCGCCGCAACCAATGGCTTTGGGACCGGTATTGTGAGAGAAAAAGGGGGCAAAACGGAGCTGGTTTTTCCCCTTGAAGCGACTGACGTAACCGTCGGAAATTTTCTCCCCGGCCGGGTCGGTGACCGTGACAAAAGTCTGGCAGCCTGGCGTCACCGTTGAAATTCGTCCCCTTTGATTCAGCGCCAGAGGGAAGGGGTAAAGGGTCCGGTAGTCTTCAGATTCGCTGAAAGCTCCGGGGGTCTGGTACCCCTTGATATAATCCATCCCCATCTTCCCTTGATCGTAGCGGGTGTGGCAACCGTAGCATTGTACGACCGTGCGCGAATGGCAGGCGTAGCATTCCATGCGCTGGTGGCCAACAATGGTGTGTTCCGGGGTGCCGGTGATGACCTTGCTTTCGTGCAGCTTGCCGCTGCGCTTGCCGCGCACAAAGATCTTCTCCTGCGCTTCATCCCAAAAGACATTGGAGTACTTGCGCCCCTTGGACGTCAAAACCATTTGCATGCCGGGATGCGTCGGTTCTGCATAGCTGCGGCTTTCGCGCAGCGCATCCTCGTTCTCGCGGAGAATTGCTTCCAGCCGCGGCCGCTCGCTAACGCTGCCATGGCAGTCCTCGCAAGCGATCTCCACCTGCAGGTAAAGATTTTCGTAAGTATGGCCATCCCCCATGATGTCGCGGGAGGTGTGACAATCGATGCAATCCATCCCCTTACTGAAATGGATATCCGGGGGGATGGAGGTCAGGTTCCTGGCCCCGCTGGCAATTCTTGGTCCGGGTTGTCCGTCTAGGGTTGGCACCATGGCATTGTTGCCATCATTGAGTCCCTGGTAGGAAAAGGCAATGCGGCCGCTGCGGTTGTGACAACGCACGCAGACAGTGTTATCCGGCAGAGTTGCCATCTGGTGACTCGCCGAATGCGGCCACTTTCCTTTGACCGTGGGATCGCCCCCTTGATAGGTTGCGTTCTCGTTGGTGGGGAAGTGGCAAGCAGAACAGCCCGCTCCGTGACTCCCGCTCCAGACATCGTACGAAGCCAGGCCTACATGGCAGAGAGCACAGAACTTGCGATAAAGTTCCCCGGACAGATTGTCAAGCTCAGTCACTCCACGCAGTTGAAGGGGTTTGCCGGTATCGTCGAAAGTCTTCTCCGGGCGGGAGGCGTAAAGGACACCGTCTTCACCTTCCCAGGTCTGCTGGATATTCTTGATCATGCCGGTATTGGTGTACATCAGGCTGGCACGGATTCTCTCCAGCTGGTGCTGATGGCAGGCGCCGCAAGTCTTTTCCCAGTGACGGGGATCGGAAGGGTTCTTTGGTCCGTACATCTTCCGGTGAGAAGCATCCTTGTCCTGCAAGGTTCCATCACCGCCGTGACAGGAGACGCAACCGGAATGGGATTTGGACGCTGGCTCCAGACCCTGATGACAGCCGATGCAGGTGGCGTCGGGACTGCGGTAGGAAGCGTTATCGCAACCTGTCAACAGCAAAAAGATCACCAGCAAAGCAAGTGCGACCCTGCCGGCCTTGGCCGAAAGACATTTTGGGTAATCACCAGTAAAATGCGTTGTTTGTGCAGGAGTCACTTGTATCTTTTCCATGAATTCAGGGGATCGACCGATCCGCACGGGGTGCCGGACCTCAGCCGTAAAGTAAATCATGTGGG
This sequence comes from Desulfuromonadaceae bacterium UBA5613, assembly GCA_002424625.1. Classification (GTDB taxonomy): domain Bacteria; phylum Desulfobacterota; class Desulfuromonadia; order Desulfuromonadales; family UBA2197; genus UBA2197. Next base: position 1,745 of record DIKR01000138.1, on the reverse strand, counting down.
GATGAAGACGTTTTTCCGGAATCAGAGAGCGTCAACCGGCTACAGGCTGACAGAATACAGGCACAGGAAAGCAGAATGATCACGGCCCTCATGGACAACTCCCCGGGTCTTCGATTTGGAATTTTATTCTAGCACAACAGGCGGCAGGAATTGACTAAAAAGGCCGGCGATAATCCGCCGGCCTTTCATTTTTGGTGAGAAGGAGAAGATTACTTCCCTTCCTTACTGATGCTCACACTCTTATTGACTTCACGCCACAGGAAAGGGTCGGAAGCCATTGTGCCATAGGGGAGGTACCACAACTTGACGGTGACATCAAGATCGGTCAGTCCCTCCGGATAAAAAATCTCGAAATGCTCTTTCTTGGTCTTGCCTGGATGCAGACTCGTTTCGGAAATGAGTCCGCTCTTTTCGTAAGGGCCGCGTCCCATCCGGTCGCCACGGGCGAACTGTTGGGGGATGGGCATGTAGATCTTTTCCTGGTTGTAAACTTCGTTGCCACTTTTGTCTTTTGCAATTACCGACAGAACCAGTCGGTTAGGGGTGGGTCAGCCATCGGGTATGACATGACCGGCTTTGTTGGTCATGGAGATATCGACTGCTACGTAGGGGCGGATATTGCTGGCGTCACGCCAGTGGAAACCGCTGGTTTGTACCTTGAAATCGAGAGCCGCCTCTGCCAGGCCGGGATCGCGGTAGCTCTGCATGTTGTGTCCGAGCCCGCTCTTGCGCATGTGGCATTCCTGGCAGGTTTCCCTGCCGCCTTCGGCGGTATACGACCACAGATAGCTGCCGTAAAGGGTGGCGCACTGGGTTGGATTGTCCAGTTCAAGGTTAGGACCAAGGCCGTGACACTGGCCACAGAGGATCGACTCCCCCATGATCGCGCTTTTTTTCATGGTCGGAAAAGCGTCTGAAGGATGCTCACCGTCCGTGCTGCCGTAAACGACCCCTTTTTGCGGATAACCGTCGGTCCATTTGTGAGTGATGGCATTGCGGTTATGGCAGACCAAACAGTTGATATTGAGGCTTTTGAGCTTGTTTTCCTCGACGATCCGGACCTTGTCGTTGCCGGCGCGAACCGCATCCATCCAGTTGTAAATGGAAGCAATCAACTCTTTGGCCACTGAATCGTTGGCATCAGCCAATTGCGGCAGGTGACACTTGGCACATCCCATCAAATGCTCGACCTGAACATCTTTCGGGCCCTTGACTCCGGAAAAAGCCCATTCCTGCAACCCATTGACGACAGAGGTGCGGAAAGTGGCGGCAGTGCGGCCGGTGCCATAGATGGAGCGTGAATGGACAGACAGCGCCCAGTCGTCGTGAATTTCCTGGTGGCATTCGATACAGGAGCTGGAATCGTACATGGCCACCAGCTCGGCGATAGTATTGGCCTTACCTTTTTTGTTGACGATGCGCCCTTCTTTGCCGATACCTGCAGCCAGGGCTGTCAGGGGGATCGATAAAGCCAGGGCAATCATCGCGGTCCAGACCCAGACCGTTTTGATTTTCTTTGTTGTCATTATTAACCTCTGAATGGCTGGTAAGTAGTAGAGTCCCCGGCGAACCAGGGATTCTACCTCATCATGGCTTTAGCAGCCCTGCAGCATGTCTGCGCCTGACTTCGGTGCTTTTTTCTGCCCTTTGATGGTCATCTCGACGCTGTCGCCGACCTTGACTGCCGCGCCTTTACCCTTGTCGATTTCAACGGTTACCACATCCCCTTTAACGTCGGTGATCGT
>DIKR01000070.1:26514-28770 GCA_002424625.1 Desulfuromonadaceae bacterium UBA5613 | reverse complement strand
CAGCATCAGGCGGTGGCGATTGCCGAGGCTTATCTCGAAGAAGTCTTGCTGCAACCGTACATTGACCCGGATGTTGTCCCCTCGGTCGAGGCGAATCGATCGCTCTACGATGATCTCGACGATTACAACTTTACCGATGTCGGCGCCCGCGATCCGAGTGGTGCCGCCATCACCGGGCTGGGGGCATATACCGTGACTGTGGCAGTGACACCGGATACCCTGAACACTGTTGCCGCCAAACGGGTCGCTGTCACCGTGACCCATCCCAGCGGCATCGACATGACCCTCACCGGTTATCGCACCAATTATTAAGCTCCCCCCTTTGAAAAAGGGGGGTTGGGGGGGATTTTTCTTTGCGACCAGGCAAATCCCCCTAAGTCCCCCTTTTTCAAAGGGGGACTTCACGACTAAAGGCTCCTTATGACACAGCGTCGCCTTCTCCCCATAGCTTCCGGCGGTTTCACCCTGGTCGAACTGGTGGTGATCATCGTCATCACCGGCATCCTTGCGGCCGTCGGCGGGATGCTGATTACTTCGCCGATTGAGGGGTATATCGACCTCTCCCGGCGGGCCGAGCTGGTCGATGCCGCTGACAATTCCCTGCGGCGCATGCAGCGGGATATCCGCCAGGCGCTCCCCAACAGTATCCGCCTCACCAGCGTCGGTTCGGTGCAATATCTCGAACTCTTGCACACTGTTGACGGCGGTTTGTATCGCGCCGAAGGGGCGGGAGATATCCTCGATTTTACCCTCGCCACTGACTCTGATTTCGCTGTGCTCGGAGCCTTGGACGCCGACCCCAGCCCCGGGCAGCAGCTGGTAATTTACAATATTGCCGCCTCGGGAAGCAGCGGTAATGCCTACTCCGGCGACAATCGCCGCGCTATCGCTGCCGGGGGGACGACGACCCTGGTCTATTTCACCCCCACCTTGGCGCCGTTCCCCTTTCAATCACCTTATCAGCGTTTTTTCCTTGTCGATCAGGCGGTCAGTTATGTCTGTGATCCCAGCAACGGCACGCTGATGCGTTATGCCGGCTATGCCATCACTGAGCCTCAACCGACCGCTGGTCTGGGGACAGGATCGTTGCTCGCCAACCATGTGACCGCTTGTAACTTCACCTACAGCGGCGGCAGCAGCCAGCGCGCCGGACTGGTCACGTTGCAGCTGGCGCTCGCCGATGAGGGCGAAACGATCAGCCTGTTGCAACAGACCCATGTGGATAACGCGCCATGAAAAAACCTGTCCTGACCCACAGAGAAGCGGGATTTGCATTGGTGAACGCCATCTTTTTGCTGGTGGTACTGGCCTTTTTGGGGGTGGTGATGGTGACTCTGAGCGGGGTACAGTCGCGCACCCCGGTCTTTGCTCTGCAAGGGGCACGCGCCTACCACGCCGCCCGCAGCGGGATCGAATGGGGGATTGCCAAAGTTCCGGCTTGTAACGGCAGTGCCGACAATAGCGGTTTCACGGTGGCCGTGACCTGCACCACCATCCCGGCGTCCGGTATTTATGTGATCAGCTCAACAGCGACTCAGGGGAGTTACGGCAGTATCGATTTTGTTTCACGTACGGTGCAAGCCAAGGTGACCGGCCCTTGAGCGGGGAAGAGGAGAAGAAGGTTATGAGGTGGATGGCCGGATGGTTTCTGGGGTGTTTACTATTAGTGATATCCGTCCTGCCGGCGTGGAGTGCCTGTTCGCCTTATGTCGGGCGAGCTACGATCAATGAAACTTACCGAGGTACAGGGGGGACCCCTTCCTTCATCGAAATCAAATTACTCCAGAGTGGACTCAGCTATAGTGGCTGGCAGGTAAAAGTCTGTAGCTCGAAAACCCGCTCCTGTTCTACTTCTTTCGATTTGACAAGTATTGCACAAAGCGGCCCTTATTTGGTGGTTCCCATTGTTAACGGCGCCTATGTCGATTTCCAAAAGGGGGAGAAGTTCGATGTCTTGCTGACCGATGCTGCCGGGCTAACTGTCGATTATCTGAATGTTAATAATCTTACGGATGTGGATTTAGTTCAGAGCCCCGGTTGTACAGATATTCCTTATCCAAATACTTACACTGGAACAGAAAATAAATTTGACCTGTCACGCTTGCCAGATGGGACCGGTATTTGGAGCGCGGAATCTGGCAATTCGGCAGGGCAGTCATCGGGTGAGCCGAACGGGCCCACGACCCAAACGACTCTTTCGATGGCAGATGTCTCCGTCATTCGTGGTTCTCTCGCTACTTTTACTCTGAGTTTTGG
>DIKR01000070.1:14087-26477 GCA_002424625.1 Desulfuromonadaceae bacterium UBA5613 | reverse complement strand
CCGGCAGACTATACGTATACTTCCGGCAGTTTCAATTACGCGACAGGGGTAACGATGCCAGGGAGTGTAACGGTCTCCGTCCCCACCAATGCCGCCTCGCTGGTTCCGGATGGCTCCTTCTTCTGGCTTGAAGTGTACAACCCGGTGAACCTTTCAGTCGTCAATAACTTTGCCAAAGGAACGATTACCGGTGCTTCGGCAATCGATCATTTTCGTATCGACCATGCTGGTAGTGCCTTGACTTGCCAGCGCGCCGATGTGACGGTCAGAGCTTGCCAAACGAGCGATTGCTCTATTCTTTATCCTGGCCCGGTCAGCATCACGATGCTTCCCACGGGCTGGATCGGCGGCGACAGCCAGACAATTGCCGCCGGTGCAGCCAGCATCTTTCAGTTACGCCACAATTCTGCGGGGACGGCCACTCTTGGGATTTCCAGCCCGTCGGTGTTGGCGACCAACCCGACGCAATGTTATGTTGGCGGAGTCCCGGGCAGCTGCGACTTGCTCTTTGCGACCTCGGGATTCGTCTTTGACGTGCCAACCCAGACCGCCTGTCAGGCATCGCCGGCAATCACGCTCTCCGCCGTCAAAGCGGATCCTGCTGATCCCCAGGCCTGCATTGCCGCAGGTGGTTTTGCAAATATCAGCAAAACGATTCATTTCTGGTCAAACTATCTTCTCCCGGCAACGGGGACAAAATCGCTGCAAGTCAGTGGTTCCACGGTTGCCACAACTGCACCGGGGACTCCCGTCACCCTGGTTTTTAACAACAGTTCGCAAAGTAGTTTCAACGTCTCTTATGCCGATGCCGGCCAACTCCGGCTGAATGCCCGGTACGACGGAAGTGGCGAAGAAGCGGGCCTGGTGATGACGGGCAGCGACCTCTTTGTGGTGAAGCCGTTTCGCCTCGATATTCTTGCAACGACCGATGGCACGACCCCTCTCGACAACAGCAGCTCGACCGGGATGCCGATCTGGCCGGCCGGAGATAATTTTTTTGTCGCGGTCAAGGGAGTTTGTGCCGATGCGACAGTGACCCCCAACTTCTCGGCAGCGACGACTCTGGTGGCGGTTGTCCCATTCCAGCCGGCTACCGGTACTATGGGTGCACTGACTAACGGCGCCATTCTGGCAACTGATTATAGTGCGGGTGTTGCCAGTAAAAGCAACATCCAGTATGACGAAGTCGGCACCGTGACCCTGAAGGCCGATGTCGCCGATTACCTGGCCAGCGGCGCTCTCAGTGGCACTAGCGGGGTGATCGGGCGTTTCACCCCCCACCATTTCCTCCTCAGCGGGATTCCGACCCTTATCCCCCGCAGCGACCTTGCCTGCGTCCCGGCTTCGACTTTTACCTACATGGGGGAACCGTTCAAGATTCAGTTCGGGCTTGAGGCCCAGAACGCAGCGAATGGTCGCACCAACAACTACACCGGCGCCTACGCCAAGCTGAATCCCGCCACCGCCGCCCCCTTCAATTTCGGAGCAGTCAGCCCCGGAGGCCCGACTCCCTTGACGGCGCGCCTCGACCTTGGCCTTCCTCCGGTTGGCAGCTGGCTTGCCGGCGCGGGTAATTTCACGATAACGATGGCCGTGAATCGCGGGGTCGGAGTGGATGGTCCCTTTGATGATCTGCTGGTTGGTATGGCTCCTCTGGATACGGACAATGTTGCCTATCGGAGCGCCGACTTCAACCTCGATGCGGATCTGAACACCAGTAATGAACGGATCCGCTTGGCAACAACACCGTTGCGCTACGGCCGGTTGGCCCTGCAAAATGCCTACGGTTCTGAACTGTTGGCATTAAAAATACCGCTGCGCGCCGAGTACTACGCCGGCACTAATTTTGTTACCAACCCGGATGATAGCTGCACCCCCTACAATGGCACGACAACGACCCTGGACAACTACCTCTTCAACCTTCAGGCCGGAGAGACCAGCGCCAGCGGGGCAGGGACGTTGCTGGGGGGAGCGGGAAATCCGACCACTCCGCTGCAACTCAGTGCGCCCAGCGCGGGAAATGATGGCAGTGTCGATGTCACTTTGCTGACCGATTCCTGGCTGCGTTTCGACTGGGACGGTAATGTCGGTACCCCTGATAGCAACCCCAAGGCGCGCGCCAGCTTCGGGATCTACAAGGGAAACCCGCGGATGATCTATCTGCGCGAGGTGATTCGCTAAACGATGCGTCGGTTACCCCGGCACGTTTATACGGCTGGACAATCGTCGCACTTTTCGTTATTCTTCCTTTTGATTTTGGCCCCCTATTTGCTAAAATCAAGAAAAGAATGGTCGCTCGTCGAGAGTGACTCAAAAACGGAGGTAGACGATGCGTGAAGAAGTAGAAAAGGCCCTGAATTTAGTCCGTCCCGCGCTTCAGGCTGACGGCGGCAATGTGGAACTGGTTGATGTGACAGCAGATGGCGTTGTCAGTGTCAAGCTGACCGGTGCTTGCGGTTCCTGTCCGATGTCGACCATGACGCTTAAGATGGGAGTCGAACGTGTCCTGAAAGAGCAGGTTCCCGGGGTCACAAGTGTTGTGCAAGTGCGTTAACTGTTCTTGACTGTCTGTAGTTCATTGCCATTTCAAGAGAGCTGTCCCTGTGGCAGCTCTCTTGTTGTTTGTGGGCAACTGGCTCATCTTCGCTGCATGTGCTAAATTATAAACACGAGGAAGAATGACAAAGACGCTCACCATACCTCAGCGGGAGAATGCGGCAGCCAATCAACTCCGTAGAGAAAAGCCCAATTTATTTAAAATCTTCATGCATAATGATGACTATACGACGATGGATTTTGTTATTGGAGTTTTGCAGTCGATTTTTCATAAAGAGAGCGGTGAAGCAATCTCTTTGATGCTTCAGATCCATCAACGCGGTAAGGCTTTGTGCGGTCTCTACCCCTTTGAAATTGCTGAGACCAAAGTTGAAAAGGTCCATAAACAGGCGCGAGAGGCAGGATTCCCGCTTCGCTGTACTCTCGAACCCGAGTGATGAAGGTCAGATAATCGTGGTGACTGGCCAGTAACTTCAATTTCTAAAGACGAGTTTTTGAGGTAAAAATGTTCAATGCTGATGTACAAATTACTTTTTCTCTGGCTGTTCGCGAGGCGCAGCGCCGTCGGCATGAGTTTCTTTCCACGGAGCACGTCCTCTATGCTCTTCTTTTTGAAGATCATGGTTTGGAGATTTTGCGCTCTTGCGGCGGTGATCCGGCCACCCTTAAACAGTTGCTGGAAGAGTACTTTTCTCGCCATATCGAGTCCCTCCCTGTCGCTATGGATGGTGTCCCGGAACAGACCGTTGCCTTGCAGCGGGTTTTACAGCGAACCGTTCTGCATATGCAGTCCTCTGGCCGCAAGGAAGTGGGCGTCGGCGATATTCTTGCTGCCATCCTTGATGAACGGGATTGCTATGCTGCCCATTTTCTCGAAGAGCAAGGGATCTCCCGTGTCGATGTTCTCAACTACATCAGCCATGGTGTTTCGCGAGCGGCTCAACACGAATCATCGGAAAATGCTGGCCAGCCGTCGGTAGAAGAGCGCCCGACAGAGACGAAAGAAGGCAAGCGAAAAGCCAAAGATCCTCTTGCGGGTTTCGTTGTTGACCTTGTGGCCAGCGCGCGCGCCGGCAAGATTGATCCGATCATCGGTCGAGAAATTGAATTACGACGCACCATCCAAACCCTTTGTCGTCGCCGAAAAAATAATCCTTTACTGGTCGGGGATCCCGGTGTTGGCAAAACTGCACTTGCTGAAGGATTGGCACTACGAATTATTCAGGGCGATGTCCCGCAATTGCTGGCGGATGCCGAAATTTTTAGTCTTGATATGGGGGCGCTTCTGGCTGGAACCAAGTTTCGCGGGGATTTTGAAGAGCGACTCAAGGCGGTTATCGTTGCTATCAGTAAACGTCCCAATGCGATTCTCTTTATCGACGAGATCCATACGGTCATCGGTGCCGGTGCTACTTCCGGAGGGACACTGGACGCCGCCAATATCCTTAAGCCCGTTCTTGCTTCCGGTGAAATCCGCTGTATTGGTTCAACCACTTTTGAAGAGTACAAAAACTGTTTTGACAAAGATCGCGCCCTCTCCCGCCGTTTCCAGAAGATCGACATTCTTGAACCCTCCATTGAAGAGTCAGTTGCCATTCTTAAGGGGCTGAGCAGTCGCTATGCTGCCTTTCACGGTGTCCACTACTCAGAAGAGGCCATCGTTGCCGCGGTAGAACTTTCAGCCCGACATATCAATTTTCGTTTTTTACCGGATAAAGCTATTGATGTCCTGGATGAAGCCGGTGCCGTTTTTCGTACGCAACCCCGAGCTCGCAAGTTGATCAATATCAAGGATATCGAAGCGGTTGTTGCCGCGATTGCGCGCATTCCCCTGCGCAGCGTTACGACTGCGGATCGTCGTCGCCTCAAGAATTTGGCCAGAGACATCAAACGGACCATCTTTGGTCAGGATGCGGCGGTGGATTCCCTCTGCCGAAGTGTTTTACGGGCAAGAGCTGGCCTTGGCCATCCTGATCGTCCGCAAGGCGCCTTTCTTCTCACCGGGCCCACAGGTGTCGGCAAAACTGAAGTTTCAAGACAATTGGCGGAAAGTCTCGGTGTCGATTTTGTCCGTTTCGACATGAGTGAATATATGGAGAAGCACTCGGTCTCCCGCTTGATCGGTGCTCCTCCGGGATACGTCGGCTTTGACCAGGGGGGGCTGTTGACCGATACTGTCGTGCGCAATCCTTATGCTGTCATCCTTCTTGACGAAATAGAGAAGGCTCATCCTGACGTTTTCAATATTCTGTTGCAGGTGATGGATCACGGCAGTCTCACAGACAACAATGGGCGCAAAGCAGATTTTCGCCATGTTATTCTGATCATGACCAGCAACGCAGGAGCGCGGGAGATGAGTGCCGCGCCGATCGGTTTTGGAAATTTGTTGTCTTCGGGACCGAAGCAGGAGGTCGAACGTCTTTTCTCGCCGGAATTCCGCAATCGCTTAACTGCAATCATCTCCTTTGATCGCTTGACAGAAGGTGTGATGTTGAAGGTAGTTGATAAATTTCTTGCTGAGTTGAAGTCCCGCTTGACCGAGCGGAATGTCTGTCTGAATGTGAGTTTAGAAGCACGTAAGATTTTAGCTCGGCGCGGTTACGATCCGGCATTTGGAGCGCGCCCCCTGGCCCGTTTGATCGAGGCAGAAATTGGTGATCCACTCTCTGCTGCTATTCTTTTTGGTTCGTTGGTTCAAAAGGGGGGACAGGTGAATGTTGCGGGACATGATCAACGGCTCGTCTTGAGTTTTAACTGATCCGGTGGCGGTCTTTTGTCTCAGCACGGAAATTCTTTTACAACAGTCTGAGTCGTTTTTTTCGATTAAGTTTTTCGGAATGTAACAAGTTGGGAGCTAGGCGGAAAGCACGCGTTTTACCAGTGCTTCTAACGTGTTGCGATCGAAGTCAGTCATGCCGATAAAGTGCATTCCGCAAGGAATTCTTCCTTCCTTATCGCGAACGGTTCCCGTCCAGACTGTTTCACAAAGGAGACACAGGGGTTTTGTCTCGGGGGTTAGCTGGACGAGAACGAGAAAAAGATCGGCGAACTCAACCGGGGGTTTAATTGCCAGACGAAAGCCGGTTGAGCTCAGGTTTAATTGGCTTAAAGTGAAAGGGGGTAAGTCCTTCAGGTCGATCCGGTTGATGATTTCGATATTCTTTAGCCAATGTTCACGCAAGGACCGGAGTGTACCTTGTCCACGGGTAAAACGTAAGCCGCACTGGATGTCGATGCGGGGTTGGGTCCGTCTTTGAAACGCCTTGAGTTCTCCGATCCTTTTGACGCGAACCATGTCTCTATCATCGGCATATCCGAGGAACTCAACAGCCATTTTTACTCCGACGCCCATCGATTCGGTCATAAGTTCCATGCTCATCCCGGGAGTCAGAGGAAATTCCTCGCCTTTACGGCTTTTATAAGGAAAGACGAGTTCAAAATAACCCGGTCCCTGGTTGACAAAGTGAAGGGTCAGTATTTCTGTCGATTCGATCTGGGGATTGATGAGGCGGAGCTGGACTTTTTGCTCCGGTTGAAAATATTTGTTGTATTGTTGCATAGGGAAAGTATTTCTTCTTCGGAGGGGCCAGATAATTCTTAAGCTTCTTCAGCAGTCAATAGCAATATCTTCGGATTTCATTATCCTTCTGAAAGAATGGAGTTATGGTAGCAGAATGTCGAGATCCGGGCAAAAGGATTTTGTCGGGCCGCGCTATTCAGTTACGTGCTGTAATTTGAGGTAATATGAAGAAAAAAGAGTCAGATTTTTTTGTTATTACCGCGCCTGGCTTGGAAGAAGTCTGTAGCGCTGAGGCCGTTGCCTTAGGCTTGAAGGGTGTCAGCCTTTCCCGCGGAGGGGTGGCGTTCAGCGGTGGACTCCGTGAGCTCTATGCCGCAAATCTGCATCTGCGTACCGCCACACGGATCTTGGTTCGTCTTGGCGACTTCAGGGCGACCGATTTCCCCGAACTTTTTCGCAAAGCCTTACGCCTCCCTTGGGGGAGCTATTTGCGCCCGGATACGATGATCGAGATTCGTGCAACCGCCCACCGGTCGCGGCTTATTCATACCGGCCGGATTGTCGAGACGGTCAGTGCGGCCATAGCTCGTGCTCTTGGCGGCAGTGCCCCAACGGAAGAGATGGCCGCTTTCAAGCAGTTGATTCTGGTCCGTTTCGAAGATGATCGTTGTACAATCTCCTTTGACAGTTCAGGAGAACTTCTCCATAAACGTGGTTACCGTTCTGCCGCCGGGCCGGCACCGTTACGCGAAACTTTGGCCGCCGCCTCCCTGCTCCTTTTGGGCTGGGACGGATCGATTCCCTTATGTGATCCCCTGTGTGGTTCGGGAAGCATCGTCGTGGAAGGGGGATTGATAGCGACGCATAGAGCCCCGGGCCGCAATCGCCCCTTTGCCTTTATGCACTGGCCAGGTTATCGTTCTGGGTTGTGGCAGGCGCTGACTGCTGATGCTGATCGCAATATCGTTGCCCTGACATCACCAATTTATGCATCCGATAGTGATCATTGTGTCTTGTCTGTTGCTGCGCAGAACATACAGCGGGCCGGGATCGCTGAAATGATCGATGTCTGCCTTTCTGAACTTCAGTCTTTACCGGTGCGTTCCGGGACAGGACTGGTTCTGTGTAATCCTCCTTATGGCATTCGCTTGGAGCAGGGAGAAGATCTCCACGCGCTTTACCGAAGCCTGGGAGGTGGATTTAAGCGCGCCTTTCCAGGTTGGACGATTGCTTTTATCTCTCCGGACGAGCATCTTGCTGCGGCTACCGGCCTGGAAGTCCATCCCCGTGCGCGCTTGGTGAATGGCGGTCTTGCCGTTGTCCTTTACTCTGCAACTCTTCCTCATGTTTCGAAGTGATCTCATTGTATCGTCGAAGAATTTACGTCTTGCTTTTTTGTGGTAGATAGGATAATTTTCCGTTCGCTCTCATTCGATGAGGGTTGCAAATCGCAGGGAAGTGAGGTGATTGTTCTTGGAAATCCAAGTTATTGATAATAACGTTGAGAAAGCCATTCGTGTGCTCAAGCGTAAGCTTCAGCAGGAAGGGCTCTTTCGTGAAATGAAACAGCGTAAATTTTACGAAAAACCGAGCGTTAAACGCAAACGCAAGGAGAAGGAAGCACAGCGTCGTCTTCGCAAGAAACAACGCTTGATGCGTCCAGAATAATAAGAATCTTCCCGTAAACGGAAAAAGGGACTGACCATCAAGGTCAGTCCCTTTTTCCGTTTATTTCGTGCTGTTCTCATGCAAGCTTGATTGCGGCAGCGAGTGCGGCGTCGTAATCAGGTTCAGCGGTTACCTCTTTGACTATCTCCCGATATGCCACCTTCCCGTCTTTGTCGATGACATAAATAGCGCGGGCCAACAGCTTGAGTTCCTTGAGTAAAAGTCCGTAGTTCAGGCCGAAGGAGCGATCCTGATAATCTGAAACAGTTTTGATCTTGTCGACGCCGGCATTACCGCACCAACGTTTCTGGGCAAAGGGGAGGTCGACACTGACAGTAAGGATGACGACGCTCTCCGGCAGCTGCGCTGCCTTTTCGTTGAACTTTCGGGTCATGGTGTCGCAGACCGGGGTGTCGATTGAAGGGACGACCGTGATGAGTTGTACCTTGCCGAGATTGTTTGCCAGTGTTACCGCTTGCAGGGCGTTGTCAACGACACGAAATTCCGGAGCAGGGTCGCCAACCTTAATGTCAGGTCCTAGCAGAGTCGCGGGATTTCCTTTAAAGGTAACAATGTTAGAGCGTTCTTCAATCATGATGCCTCCAGAAGATATTGCTGGGTTAATTTGTCATCATTCTAGCCCCATGAAAGAGAATGTCAAGGTCATATGAAAAAGGAGACCCCGCATTGACAGGGTCTCCTTTTTCATATGATTAATCTGGAAACCAGTTAACCTTTTTTGTGGCAATCGCCACATTTGGTCGGGCCTTGGGCGCTCTTGGTATGGCAATCTTTGCAAAGGGCATGACCTTTTTCTTTGTCAAGTTCAATTTTCCCCGGTTTGCCGGGGCCGTGGCAGATCGTGCAATCTTTCAGATTGTCTGAATGCGCTTTGTGGTTGAAGCTGATGTCACCATTTTTTGCTTTGAGTACGACGGTGTCGGCGGCAAGTGTGGCGCTGCTGGCAAAGACGACGAGCATGGCGGCAAGAACAAGGTTTTTCATGGTGTTTTCTCCTGTCTGTTGATGAATGTTTGGACGGAAAATCCGCCGTTGAAAAAAATATAACAGAAACTTGAGATATAGCATCAGACATCGGCAGAAATTCCATCCGATGTAGATCGACATTTAAATTCTTTCCGATAGTTACACTTCGCTATGTCTGGTTACTGTCTTCCTGAATACCGATATAAAGCGAATTGATTGCACTCTTTAAATGGTTTTGCTAGACTCCTGCCCTTGAAGATCGGAGATTTCGTTTATGCGTAACTTTCCCCCGACAGTCTGCCTTGATGGTGCTGCTGTTCGCCGGATTCGCGAAGAGCAGCGTCTGACCCAGCTTTATGTTGCAAAAGTCGTCGGCGTCACCACCGATACGATTTCGCGCTGGGAGAATAATCGTTATCCGACGGTGCGACGGGAAAATCTTTTCAAGCTTGCCGAAGCTCTGGAGTCTCCGGCGCATCTTCTGGTTAAAGACGATGTCTGTGCACTGGAGAGCATAGAGGAGGGGGGAGATAGTCCTGCCCCAGTTGTCCCTGCAGTGCCGGCAAGAACAGTTCCAAGCGTGCGCTCTCTGTTTTTTTTCGGAATTGCAACGCTCCTTTTCGTGGTTGCGGGTGTTCTTTTTTACCTTTGGTTGCGACCTCCCACATCAAATTTTCAAGGCGCTTCCCCCGATATCACCATTTTTAGAACCCTCCCCAACTATGCCGCTCCGGGGATGGTCATCCCGGTGCGCCTGCATCTGAATGTTGACGATGCCACAAAGCGCTATATCATTCGAGAGCACTTTCCTCCCGGCTGGGAAGTTATCGAGGCCTCACCGCCGGCTTCAAGTATCGACAACCAAGACGGCATCGCCCGCTGGATTGTCAAACCGGGGGAAGAAAGCTCGTTGATTGTTTACCTGGTTCGTGTCGATGCTCGTTCTCCGATGGGAATGATTGCCCGTTTTCGTGGTGAGATCATCACAAATGTAGACGAAAAGAACCAGGCAATTGCTTCCGTCGGCGAGACCGAGCTGACGGTCGGCCCGTACAATTGGTCTGATCTTGACGGAGACAATACTATTGACGACACCGAGATGCTGGAAGCGTCACTGGCCTTTGAGCAGTTGGAGGGGGTTCATCTCGAATGGCAAGAACTGGAGAGCCTCTGGGATGCCGGCCATTACCGTTTCGATCCGGTTGAACGGCGTTTTGTCGCGGAAAAGAGTGTTCATAAAGAGTTGCCGGTGCAGTAAAAAGGGGTAGCAAGCAGGATTTAAAAAACGGTCAGGGCGACGATACGCGCCCCTGACCGTTTTTTTGTTCAGTAACTTTCCTGCGACCCGGTTAAAAGTGGGAAAATTTTCTAGTCAGATGCATACGAATCATGTCAGCAAAGTCCGTCTCGCTTTCCCCTTGATAAACCAGCGACGAACCGATTTCCGCGGCCAGGATGGCGAAGCGGTACTTTTCAGGGAGACGGGCAATGCGTTGACGCAATTTGCGATCGTTGCGGATCAGCGCCGGGAGGTGCGCCAGGATTGTCCGGCGATAAAGTGTCTGCTTGCATAGCTCTGGCCGGCTCTGAAAGAAGCGGAAGAGGCGTGCATAGTTGGCATTGATCTCGGTGCTCAAGGCGTCTGAGATCTCTGTACATAACAGTGTCGGGTGCGTACGGCGCCGACGAAGAATCAGTTCCGCTTCGTCCTGAGCGCGCTTTGCCAGGATGGTCAGGACGTCGCAGATGTAAGTCTCTTTATGCTCGAGAAACTCTTCGTTGCTGAGAAGGAGGTTGGCAATGACTTCGTAGGAGGAGGAAATTACGCCGCATTTATTTGCTGAGGAGTCACGCATGATGAGGATGCCGCGCCGTTGCAACTGAATACGCGCTTCCGGGGTCAGGAAGGAGTTGGCCCCCTCGACAATAACCTGGGCAGAAGGGGTGCCGTCGGCCAGTAAGAATTTTCCCCAGTTCTCCTTGTCGATCGTTTCGGGGCGGCCGCCAGCAGGAATAAAGAGATCGGCGGCAACGGTAAAGATCAGCTCGGAATAGGTGCGGGAGAATTGGTCGATGGGGATCCATTCTTCGATGAGGCCGTCGCTGGTCATCACCATTTTACAAAAAAGGTCTTGCAGACCGTCGCGGCGAGTTCCTGAGCGAAGCAGGAGGAAACCGCCAAGGTGGAGGCGTTGCGGGTCAAAGGCATCAAGATCGTGTTGTAGGACGAGGCGCTTCAATTCCGTATGGTCGGCGCCGCTGGGGTCGAAGAGGGCGGCAGTGCCGTCAAGGATGAGGCGGATGGCAACCAGCGGTGATCGTTCGAGGAGAAGACGCAGGGCATTGCCGGCCACATCGCCATTCGGACCGCCAGTGATTTTGAGGGAATAAGGGTCGCGGTCAATGTCGATGCCGACTTCGCGCATGGCGATTTCGGCAAACTTCACAACTCCCGTCGAGGTGACCCCATACTCCTTGTGGTTAATGCCGATCTTTTTGCTCGAGATAATGCCGATGCCAAGGATGTACCCGCGGCGGCGGGAAAGGTCGGCAATAGCTTCAATCATTTCGTCATGCATGTTTTCGTCAGGACCGAGCTCGATTGCTTCCTCCTGGCGATAATAGTCGACAACCGCCGGATGCTTGGCGATGCCCTGTTCGGTGACGAAGATATCGAGAAACGCGTTGGTGATGCCGTACTGCAATTTGTAGAGGCGCCAGGTCTCCATGACCCGTTCTTTGGCTGTGAGATCAGACGCATTAAGGAGGGTGACGAGCTTCGAGCCGCCTTCGTAAATATCCTTGTTTTTGAGATGCTGGGTGTGCGCCAGTACGAAGTTTTCGCGAAAGAGGGTCGCGGCGTTGGCGACATAGTCATCTTTGCTGCGGGTGATCACCGTCCGCCATCCGCCCCGGGCGATGTCGGAAAAGCCGATATGGTAGCCGAAACCGAAGCGGTTGAAGAAGAAGGTAATGCGGAAAGGGGCCACCTTGGGCAGGTCAGCAATGGCCTCGACAGGGAGTTCAAGGAGATAAGCCGGGTTGAGCCGGAAGGCGAGTGCCTGCTTTTCAAGAATAAAGAAATTGGTTTTGAGGGTGTGGCGGATAAAGGAGAGCGCACAATAAAAGATTGTGCGACGGATTTCGTCAAGGTGGCGGTGACCGGTATTGAACTCGGTGATCGTGTTATTTGCCGCCGTCATGAGCTTTTGGTAGCCGCTGTCTCGTTGGTCGATGCCTGGTTCGAGGCGTTGACGAAAAAGGGCCGTCAATTGCAGGGAGATCTGTGGGTGGGATAGAAACGCATCGCGCACCTCGGGAAGCTTGAAGTGGTCGGGTCGGCTGTGGGCGAGATTGGTGTGACAAAAGGCAATGAACGCGTTTATCAGGGTGGCGTCTTCACCACTTATTGTGCCGTTAAGGACAAAATCGTTGTAAAGGATACTCTTGGTGGAGAGGATTTGGGCATTGGCCAGTTCCCGCTGCAGGAGGTTAAAGAGCTCGTCCCCGCGGCAGAGGAGATTGCCGTCACGGCGCAGGACATGAAAAGTAGCAAGAAAGTAGGGATGAATGCCATTGCTGATCGTCAGGCAGTATGCACGATTAATTCCCAGATCCAGGCGGTTGAAGACCTCCAAGACCTGGAGGAGAAAGTCACG
>DIKR01000070.1:0-13984 GCA_002424625.1 Desulfuromonadaceae bacterium UBA5613 | reverse complement strand
AGTGGCGAGGCATTGCGGATGTATCGTTCGTTGTTGATCCAGAGGATGTGCAGCAGGCGGTCGAGGGCGTTGAAGTTGAAGGCGGGGTAGTT
This sequence comes from Desulfuromonadaceae bacterium UBA5613, assembly GCA_002424625.1. Lineage (GTDB taxonomy): Bacteria > Desulfobacterota > Desulfuromonadia > Desulfuromonadales > UBA2197 > UBA2197. The sequence continues at coordinate 13,892 of DIKR01000070.1, read as the reverse complement.
TTTGCGCAGCGCCGTAAGAACCTTTTTTCGCAAAAGTGCAGGAATAATGACGTCTTTGGCGGCATTCACTTCGTCATTAGTTTTGCGGTCAAACTCAAAGCGTTGAATTTCAAGGGTGTGCTCCGTCCCGATCACCGGGCTCCTCGAGTGGGCGAACATCGCATATGAAATTTCCCGCTCGGGGAAGCGTTGTAAAGTTTTGTAAAGAGATCCCGGACTGTTGAGGGTAGCGAGAATCAGCGACTTTTCGCGGTCCGCCAGGACGATATGGCGGTTGAAGCGCAGGGTATCGAGTTCACGTTCAAGCAGGGCCAAAGCTTCCGGTTCATCGCCAATGGCGGTAAAAAAATAAGGATTCATCTCTGCCCGCAACCAGCGCCGGGTGGTTGCCCGGTCGATATGAATCGTTTTAGCGGGAGGTGGGAGACGATCGATTTCTTCCTCAAGGTGATGGGGGGGCATGCGGTCCTCCACGAAACAGGGATTTTCGAATATCGTAAGTCTAGTTTATAGCACAGGAAGGACAGCAAGAAAATGATGCCGCAGCAGGAGTGAGCTCAGAGGGTCGAGATTGCAGAACCCCCCTCAATCCCCCTTTGTGCCAGGGAGGGGAATTGAGGGGGGGTGTTTTAGCGGGATTTGCCGAAAACTTCTTCGTCAAACTCTTCGCACTCCGTCGGTACGAGGAGATCGAGAAGGGCGAGCAGGCTGCCGTTGAAGGCGCGCAGGCGGCCGCCGAGGCGCTGCCGCCAGCGGCGGCCTGTCGACGACGTTGGCGTGTCGATAAGCAGGAGGGGGAGTTGCAGGTCAGCGAGAAGGGCTAAGCCTGATTTTTCAGGTTGTTGTGGTCGATTGGCGATCTGGTCGAGCCAGGCGCGCAGGGCAGGAGTTTTGGTGAGGTCCGGTGTTGCGGTGGGGTTCGTCTGCTCTGCATTAAAGAGTTCCTTAAGCAGCGGGGCTGCGCTCCCGGTGCGCAGTGTTGCGATCAGATCCTCACGGTCGGCAAAACCGCGCAAACTTTTGGCCATGGCCGGCGGGATGACCAGACTCGACGCGACGATGCGCTCAGGGTGTTTCTCCAGTAAATTGAGGAGGACGCAGCAGCCCCGGCCGATGCCGAAGATGACTGCCCGGCCGACGCCGAGATAGTTGAGAAGGGTTACAGCGTCGCCGGTGAGGTCGTCAACTGTGGACTCCCTGTCGCAGGCAAGGCCACGCAGATTGGTGAGGATGACCCGGAAGCCGGTTTTGACTAAGGCGACAAAGCGCGGATCAGAGATTGCGCAGTTGTCCTCATTGTCATGGATGAAGACAATGGCCGGGCCGGCGCCTTTCTGCTCGAAGTCGAGAGTAATGTTGTTGTGGGTGGTTTTCATCGGTTTCTCCTTGATGATGTGGCGTTGTCTGGAGTATAGCAAAAGATATACCAAGGTTTTATAGCTCTTGTTATGATTTTATATCTAACAAAAACAATTATTTACAGTTATGATGTGGATTGGCATTGATGTTGGAGAAGACAGATTTTGCAGGGTTGCAAAACAGTGGAGTATGAATGATCGCTTTGGCCGTACTGATCCTTGTTGTCGACTCTAACAATTGGATATGAAGGGGTTTTTGCCGTTAGTTGAGGTTTGCATTCCTGCGAAGAGACGGGAAGTGCTGGTGACCGCCCTTTGTCGAGGGAGTTCCGCTGAGGACGAAAAAGCGGGTTTTACGAAAATAACTGTTGACTCAAAAACCCTCCTCGACTATAGTCTCGGAACTTGACGCGGGGTGGAGCAGTCCGGTCAGCTCGTCGGGCTCATAACCCGAAGGTCGTAGGTTCAAATCCTACCCCCGCAACCAAAAGAATTCAGGGACTTGCATTATGCAAGTCCCTTTTTCGTTGTGCCACTCGTACGCTCAGTGGGAATAAACGTCGTAATTGGAGCACACAAAAAACAAGCGCTGACCTTTCGGTCAGCGCTTGTTTTTTGCGTTGTCCACTTGTAACACATCACTGCAACTACATAAGCTCCACCCGACGGTTGAGTGCCCGCGAGTTTTCATCAAAACCGCTGGCCGCGGGTTTCTCTTCCCCGTAGCTGACCACTTCTAGTCTGTCTGCTTCAACGCCGAGAGTTGTCAGGTAGTTTTTGACCGAAAGGGCCCGCTTTTCTCCTAATGCAATGTTGTACATTTCGGAGCCGCGGTCATCGCAATGCCCGGCGACGATTGCTTTGATGGCGGGATTTTTCAGAAAAACCTGCGATGTATTGACCAGCGACGCCTTGCTGGTATCACTGAGCAGAAATGAATCATAGTTAAAATAGACAGGTTCAATGGTGATACCAATCTCGGCGAGAGATTTTCCGCCGCGGTCTGCGATCTCGGCGCCTTCAATCACTGAGGTTGATGCTTTTGGCTGACTGATCGATTCTTCAACAGCAGTCGCGCTGTTTGCAACCGGAAGAGTTTCGGGGACTTTCGGGGCGGTTTTGCTCGCACAACCGGAAAGAGAAAAACAAAGAAGTGTGACGGCAATAAAAAGAGCTTTATTCATGAGTGTGAACCTCGGTAAGTTGGTTGCCCAGGATCTGTTTGTATCTTGCGAGCCTCCTGGAAATAGTAGAGAAAAGCTTCCACTCAACTAAAGAAGGCGGGATCTTCGTCGGGAGGCACAACGATTTCGAGATAGACATCGGGGGGCATGGTGAATTTTTGAGCGGGGAATTGCGGGTCGAGTGCCGGAGCCAGGACGAAAACAATCTGTATCTGTTCCGGGCTGACGATATCCGTTAAAAGTCTTTTGACCTTAAAGAGGTAAGGCGTTTTTCCCGGAGATTCTTCATCGGCGCAAACAGCCGCAATTTGGGAAATATGCTCCTGGATGGGGCCCGCAAACATTTCGTGGGTATAGCTGCCAAGCCTGGTAGCAAGGAGAACGACGATCAGAAGAAAAGCTAAGCCTTTACAGTAGGGCTTTATCAGTTGTAGTAATATCGCGTTTTGCATTGTGACAGTTTTATCCATGTTTCCGGCGAGATACCATCTATTTCTGCGGGGAAATTTCCCATCTGGACAGGAAATTAACAGTACCATTTAGCGTAAATATCGTTAAAAAGTCAATGCTGATATTGCGCTTGTCAACCCTCAGCAATGGCTTCTCCGGACCTGATCCCTTGGGAGATATTTTTTAAGCATGCCATCCGCCGCACCGCGATAACTCTTTACACCTTTGCCGCCGATTGTTAACATGCGCGGCTTGCAACGCCTGAGCCTTGCAATGAATTTATAGTCTTCCGAGTCGGGCCAATGCGCATTAAACGAATCGAAATCGTTGGTTTTAAATCTTTTGTCGACAAGTCCATCCTCGATCTGGAGGGAGGGATCACCGCAGTGGTCGGTCCCAATGGCTGCGGTAAGAGTAATATTATCGACGCCATTCGCTGGGCGATGGGGGAGCAGAGCGCCAAAAATCTGCGCGGGCAGGGGATGGAAGATGTCATCTTCAGCGGTTGCGAGAGTCGTAAACCTTTGGGGATGGCGGAGGTTTCACTGATCTTTGCCAACGAAGAAGGGCGCGGTCCGGTCGCCTTTCGCGATTATGCTGAAATCATGGTCACCCGCCGTCTGTTTCGTAGCGGCGAGAGTGACTACCTGATCAATAAAACCCCCTGCCGGCTCCTTGATATCAGCGAACTCTTCATGGATACCGGCGTCGGTGCCCGGGCCTATTCAATCGTCGAACAAGGGAAGATCGGCATGATTCTCAGCGCCAAAGCCGAGGATCGCCGCTATCTCATTGAAGAGGCGGCCGGGGTCACCAAGTTCAAATCCCGCAAGAAGACGGCGCTGCGCAAGATTGAGGCGACGCGGCAGAACCTGTTGCGCATCAGCGATATTGTCAGTGAAGTGCGGCGCCAGCTTGGGGCCCTCAAACGCCAGGCGCAAAAGGCCGAACGCTTCCGTGAATACCGTGAGGAGCTCAAGGGGATCGAACTTTACTTTGCCCGGCAGCGCTATGCCGCCCTGCGCACTGAAGAGGCCGCAAACAGCAGTACAGCGCTGGAGCAGACTCACCTTATGGAAGGTTATCTCGCCGAGTTGACCGCCAATGAAGCGCAGATGGAGGAGTTTCGCCTGGTGCAGACCGCAGCGGAGCGGGAGGTGTCAACCGGACAGGAACGCCTTTATCACCTTACTGCCGAGATTCAGAAGAGTGAAGATCGTCATGCCCTTGCCGGTCGCGAGATCGACAGCCAGCAGTTGCAAGTCGAGCGCCTTCGTCTTGAAAATGTCGAGGTAGCAGAGCGTCTCGTCGAATGTGACCGTGAAGAGGTGCAGCAGCAGGGCGGAAGTGAAGCGCTCAGTCAGGAACTCCTCCTTGTGCAGGGGCAGCTCGATCAAAAGCAGCGTGATCTCGAAGCGGCTCAGAGTGCAGCACAAAGTACAGCAACGCAGATGGAGACGGCACGTACCCGCCTTTATGCTCTGCTCACCGAGCTTTCCCGTTTCGGTACTGAACATGATAACGCCGAGCGCCGCTTGCGCGCCCAGCAGGAGCGTTTTGCCCGCAATCGTCAGGAAGCAGTGACGGTGCAGGAAACCCTTGCTGCGGCTCAGGAGCAAAGCAGTGCAGCGCAGACGGCCCTGATCGCCTTGCGCCAGCAGCGCATCGCTTTACAGGGGGAGAAGGAAGCTGCGCTGGAGCAGGTGCGCACCTATAAAGGCAAGATCGAGAGGAACGAAGAAAGCTTGCTGCGCAGCCGGGAAAGTTTCAACCAGGTCAAGTCGCGTCTCGAGTCGCTGCAGCGATTGGAGCAGGAGCTCGAAGGCTACGGTAGCGGCATTAAGACGGTGCTGCGCGATCAGCGTTTGGCGCAAAGTTTTACCGGCATGCTCGCCGATCTCATCGATGTTCCCGGCGAGATCGAAGTGGCCCTTGAGGCCGTCCTTGGTGAGCGACTGCAAACTCTGCTTGCTCCTGATCTGCAGACCGCCACTGTTGCGTTGGAACTGTTGCGTGACCGCGGCGGCCGTAGCAGCTTCCTCCTTCCGAACATCCCGGCCTGCACCACTTCAGCCTTTACCGGCGGTCAGGCGCTGAGCGCAATGATTACCCCGCAAGCGACGGTGCGGGAACGAATCGATCGACTTCTCGACGGGATTTATCTTGTCGAGAGTCTCGATCCTTACCTCGCCATCAGCGATCTCCCTCTTGGCGTTATCCTCGTCACCCAGCGCGGTGAAAGCCTTAATTGGCGCGGCGAGCTCAATGGCGGCGCCAATAGCGGTTTGAGTGAGGGACTGCTCCACAAAAAGCGGGAGATTCGTGAACTCGGTCTCTCCCTGAAAGAGTGCGAAGCTGCGGTGACGACTCTGGTCGCAGAGCGGGAGAAGTTGCGCACGCAGTTGCAGCACTCCGAAGTTCTGGTCAATGATCTTGCCACAGCGCTGCACCATCACGAGTTGAAGCTGGTCAACCTTGAAAAGGATTTGACCCGCTGGCAGCAGGATGTCAGCCGTTGCGATGAGCGCCTGGAGGTGCTCAATCTCGAAGAGGATCAGCTCCACGAAGAGCAGCAGGGGCTGGAGTCGCAGCTTTCTGCTGCCAGCAGCGGACGCAGCGCCAAGGAGGCGGAGCGCAGTGAGGTCGAGATGTTGGTGCGGACACTGCAAGTTGAGGTCGATCAACGCCGTCAAGAAGTCGAAGTTCAGCGCGAGGCGTTGACGAAGATTCGTGTGGCCGCGGCCAGCCTTAAAGAACGGGTAGAGGGGAGCCGTCGCCAGGCAGAGCGTTTGTTGAAAATGCGTCAGGAGCTTCACGGTCGGCAGGCTCTGTTGACGGCTCGCGCCGACGAAGGGCGACTGGCACTGGAATCTTTGCAGCAGGAACGGCAGCGTTTGCAGCTGGAGCTGGAACTCCTCTTGCGCCGACGCAGTGAGGAACAGGTCCGTTTTGATGCCCTCCGTCTGGCTTTCGATGGGCGATGCGCTGAGATCGAGTCCCGTGAAGAGACCCTCAAGACCTTGCGCAGTCGTCTGCAGGGCAGCCGCGACCTGCTCAGTCGCCAGCAGTTGCGATTGCGTGAAATCGAGCTGGAGATCGAACATCTCCGTGACTCACTTATCGACCGTTTCCGTTGTGACCTTGAAGAGTTGACGGCTGTGGCCGGTGCCGTCGATTTTGATCTCGAAAAAGCGCCGCAGCGCCAGGCTTTTTTACGTCGGGCGATTGAAGAGATCGGTGAAGTCAATCTCATGGCCATTGATGAATACCGGGAACTGGATGAACGCTATCAGTTTCTCACCCGGCAGCAGGAAGATCTCAAACAGTCGCTGGAAGGATTGCAGACCGCCATCAACAAGATCAACCGCACCACGCGCAAGCGTTTTCGTGAGACCTTCGATCTCGTCAATGTCAAGTTTCAGGAGATCTTCCCCCGCCTTTTCCGCGGCGGAAAAGCGGAGTTGCGCCTGACCAACGAAGACGATCTCCTTGAAACCGGCATCGACATCATCGTTCAGCCGCCGGGGAAGAAGCTGCAGAATGTCAGTCTCCTCTCCGGGGGCGAAAAGGCGCTGACTGCGGTCGCCCTGATCTTTTCGATCTTTCTCGTCAAGCCGTCCCCCTTTTGCATTCTTGACGAAGTTGATGCTCCTCTTGACGAAGCCAATATCGGTCGCTTTAATGAAATGGTCAAAGAGATGGCCGCTATCTCGCAGTTTGTTATTATCACGCACAGTAAGAGGACGATGGAGATTGCCGATATTCTTTACGGCGTCACCATGGAAGAACCGGGTGTTTCCAAGCTCGTCTCGGTCAATCTCCAGTTGTGACAGGAGGTCAGTTGTGGCAATGAAAGAAGATTTGTCCCTGCTTATGGCCAGCGTTCCCGGCGCTCTCGGTGCGATTCTTGTCGACTGGGAAGGCGAGGCCGTCGACCATGTCGCTGGTATGGACGATTATGAACTCAAGGTCCTCGGTGCTTACAGCGGCGCTATCCTGATGAATCTCCGTGCCACCGTCGACCGTTTTGACGATGATGACCTCGAAGAGATGGTCGTTTCAACCGCGACCATGCAAATGATTGTGCGTTTCGTCACTCGCGACTACTTTCTCGTCTTTACTGCCCGCAAGGAGGAAGAGACTCTGGGGCGCGCTCTCTTTGAGGTGCGGCGTTGTGCTCTGCGCCTGCGCGACGACATCCTTTGACGGCGGTGCGATGATGGCTACTCTGACCCGAATCATCGAGCAGTTTGCAGCTTTACTGGTGGCGATGGGCATCCCCGCCGCGTCGGCGACCATGTATGCTCTGATCCTTATTTATCTGCTTGTCACCGGTTTAATCGCCGGGCCTTTGCTCTTTATTCTCGTGCGGCGGCATCAGTGCGAGAGTAAAAGAGTTGTTTCTCCTCCTGACCTGGAAAGTTGATCGCTATGTTTGGTCTTTTCGATAAAATCAAGAATGGCTTGGCCAAGACCCGTAATGCTGTTCTCGGGCGGATGGATGCACTTCTGTTCGGGCGGAACCAGATCGATGCGGAATTGCTGGAAGAGATCGAGGAAATCCTCATTGGTGCCGATGTCGGGATGAAGATGACAACGGAGATTATGACCGCTTTGGAAACGCGGCGTCGCGCCGGTGCGCTCAAGGATGCCACTGCGGTCAAGGAGGTGATTCGCGAGACCATCCGTGCCCGCCTCCAACAGGTCGAGGAGAATTTGCAGGTCAGCACCCCAGGTGGGCCGCACGTGATTATGGTCGTCGGGGTGAACGGGGTCGGCAAGACGACGACAATCGGTAAGCTCGCCCACCGGTATTTGCAGGCGGGGCGCAAAGTGACTCTGGGTGCCGGCGATACTTTCCGCGCCGCAGCAGCCGAGCAATTGGCGATCTGGGGGGAGCGGGCCGGTGTCGACGTTATTCGTCACGCCGAAGGGGCTGACCCCGCGGCGGTGGCCTTTGACGCCGCACGTGCCGCCGTCGCCCGCAAGCAGGATATTCTCATCTTCGATACGGCCGGACGTTTACATACCAAGGTCCACCTCATGGAGGAGCTTAAGAAGATCCGGCGGATTCTCGCTCGGGAGATCGACGGCGCTCCGCACGAAACCCTGCTCATTCTCGATGCGGCGACCGGGCAGAATGCTTTGAATCAGGCGCGACTCTTTCGCGATGCGGTCGCTGTTGACGGGGTGATCTTGACCAAGCTCGACGGCACTGCGCGCGGTGGAATCGTCATTGCGATAAGCAGCGAACTCGGGTTGCCGGTACGCTATATCGGCATCGGCGAGGGGGTGGAGGATTTACGTCCCTTTGTTGCCGATGAGTTTGTCGAAGCGATCTTTGCCTCAGAGTGATTACTTCTTGACTCCGGGGGGGGCTTTTGCGTTATCTTCATCAATGTAAGTGGGAGATGAAATATGTTCACCGTTGCAATTCAGCGTTTAGAATCCCGCTTTGAAGAACTTGTCGATGCCTATAAGAAGCTGAAAGTTGAGAATCGCTCTTTAGTTGGTGAGCGGGACGACTTGCTCCGGGAACGACAGTTTATGCGTGAGGAACTTGATCGAATCTTGTCGCGTTTTGCCAAGATTGACGAAGAATCACCGTGAAAAAATCGATCCCTGTCACCATCTACGGGCAAAGTTTCATTCTGCGCAGTGATTCGTCGGAAGATGAGGTGCGACGGGTTGCTGATTTTGTCAATCAGGCGATTGCTGAGGTTGTAATGACCAATCGCGTTGCCGATTCTCTGAATGTGGCTCTTCTCGCCTTTCTCAATGTTGCTCAAGCTCATTTGCAGTTGCAGTCAGCTCGGCAGGGAGAAGAGCAGGAGTTACTGGCGCGGATAAATCGTTTGGCGCAAAGTCTCGAAGGTGAACTGGGACAAGTTACGGATACAAAGTAGATATGAGTCTCTGCAAAGGGATTTTTTAGATAGATCGGCATAGGAACCAGCGCATTTGCGCGCATGTAAGATCAGGTATTGCAATATATATTTTTCAGGACAACGCAGTTGGTGCCAAATTTGCCCAGCAGGGCCGACAGGGGCACGCATTTGGAGAGTCGATCACGAGATCACTCCGTACAAGTGGATGCCTTAGCTGCGGACAATGATAAGCCGGTAAAGTTTTAACCTGCGATATTGCCTGATCTTCATCTCCCCGCCCCTCTATCTCTCCCCCGCAAGCAGAGACCGCCTCGTTGAAGTGGTTATCTGACATGCCCAAGAACGCCATCAGAAAAAGAATACTAAGCCGGCGCGATGCCTTGTCGCCGCTGGAGATTGCCTCTCTGAGTCAGGCGATCGCGGCGGAATTTCTGGCCAGTGCTGTTTACGCCGCTGCCTCGACCCTGGCTCTTTACTGCTCGATTCGTTCCGAGGTTGTAACCTCCGGCATCTTTGCCGCCGCGGTTGAAGCGGGCAAATGCGTCCTTTATCCCCGCACTGTTGGCACCACTCTGGAGTTCGTTGCTGTTGAGACTCTGGAGTCACTGGTGGCGAGTCGTTTCGGTATTTATGAGCCGAGCTCGGGTGAGGCGTTGCCGTTGTCAAAGATTGACCTGCTCGTTCTGCCAGGGGTGGCCTTTGATAAACAAGGAATTCGTCTCGGCTACGGTCTGGGCTGCTATGACCGTGCTTTGGCCGCAGAGGACCGACCAACTTTAGTGGGTCTGGCCTATGATTTTCAAGTTGTTGCTTCTTTGCCGCGTGAGAAGCATGATATTCCTGTCGATATCGTTGTGACCGAAAGAAAGATCCTGTCCACGTAACCTGCGGCGTCGCTTGGACGCCGTATTAACAGCTTGCTGAGGAGGCACGCTTTGAAGATAGAACTCGCATATATAATACTTATTGTTGTCGGGGCGCTGGCTGTTGGCGTTGCTATCGGCTCACTTGTTTGGCGTCGATTCGCGGGTGCACATCTCGCAAATGCTGAGAGTGAAGCGAAGATGCTCCTCGAAGGAGCTCGCCAAAAAGCGGAATTATTGGTGAAAGAGGCCGACATCACCGTCAAGGATGTTGTGCTGGAAGCCAAGGCGGAATGGGAAAAGGAATCCCGTGAACTGCGTAAAGAGATCACGGGGCAGGAGAAGCGTCTGCAGCAGAAAGAGGAGAATCTTGATCGCAAGGGCGCCCTCCAGGATCAGCGTGACGAAGAGTTTGGCAAGAAGGAGAAGCAGATTGCGCAATTTGAAGAGCAGGTGCGCAGCCGCGAAAAGGAGATCACTCAACTTGTTGCCGAACAATCCCGGAAATTGGAAGAAATCGCCGGTTTGAGTGCGGAGGAAGCCAAGCAGAGGCTGATTGAGTCGATGGAGAGCGAAGCCCGGCACGATGCGGCAAAAAAGATCAAGCTCATCGAAGACGAGGCGCGCGAGAGTGCCGATAAAAAAGCCAAGGAAATTCTCGCTCTGGCAATTCAGCGCTATGCCGGTGAATATGTCGCCGAGAAAACCGTCAGCGTCGTGCCGCTGCCGACCGATGAAATGAAGGGCCGAATCATCGGCCGCGAAGGGCGGAACATCCGCGCTATCGAAGCAGCGACGGGCATTGATCTGATTATCGATGACACCCCGGAAGCGGTGATTATCTCCGGTTTCAATCCAGTGCGCCGTGAAGTTGCCCGCCTTTCCCTTGAACGGCTCATCGCCGATGGTCGCATTCACCCGGCCCGGATTGAGGAAGTGGTACAAAAGGCGACGATCGACGTCGACAACACCATTCGTGAAGCCGGCGAACAGGCGACCTTTGACGTCGGTGTTCATGGTATCCATCCGGAGATTATCAAGACCCTCGGTCGCCTCAAGTTCCGAACTTCCTATGGCCAGAATGTCCTGCAGCACTCTCTGGAAGTAGCCTTCCTCTGTGGCATCATGGCGTCGGAGTTGGGGCTCAATGTCAAGCAGGCAAAGCGTGCCGGCTTGTTGCATGATCTCGGTAAGGCGGTCGACCATGAAATTGAAGGGTCGCATGCCGTGATCGGCGCTGATATCGCCCGCAAATACGGCGAGAGCCCGCAAATCGTCCATGCCATTGCCGCTCATCACGAAGATGAAAAGCCCGAGTCGATCCTGGCGATCCTTGTCCAGGCCGGAGATGCTCTCTCCGGGGCCCGTCCTGGTGCCCGGCGTGAAATGCTGGAGACTTATGTCAAACGCCTGGAAGAGCTTGAGCGTATCGGTACTTCCTTCACCGGCGTGACGAGTTGCTATGCGATTCAGGCCGGCCGCGAGATTCGCATCATGGTTTCAAGTGAGCAGATCTCTGACGAGCAGTCGTTTCTCCTTGCCAAAGACGTTGCCCGCAAAATTGAAAATGAAATGACCTATCCCGGTCAGATTAAAGTCAATGTCATCCGTGAAACTCGCGCCACTGAATTTGCGAAGTAGGAGCGACGATTGAAGCTTCTCTTTGTTGGTGATATTGTTGGCCGCCCAGGGCGTTATGCCCTGACTCATGCTCTTGGACGCTTGGTCGATCGCCATTGTGTTGATCTGGTCATTGCTAATGGCGAAAATGCCGCAGCCGGTTTCGGCCTGACTGCGGAAGTAGCGCGGGAGATCTTTGCTGCCGGCGTCGACGTCATCACCTCCGGCAATCATATCTGGGATAAAAAAGAGGTCTTCGGCCTTTTCGAAAAAGAACCGAGATTATTGCGCCCGGCGAATTACCCCCAAGGACTGCCGGGGAAGGGGGGCGGGGTCTTCAAAACGGCGGGTGGGGTCAAGATCGGCGTGATCAATCTCGAAGGCCGTGCCTTCATGAATAATCTCGACTGTCCTTTTCGGGCGGCGGATGCGCTCGTTGATGAGATCAGCGTGCAAACCAAGATCATCTTTGTCGATTTCCACGCCGAGACAACGAGTGAAAAGATCTCCCTCGGCCATTACCTTGATGGCCGTGTTACGGCGATGGTCGGCACTCACACGCATGTGCAGACCGCCGACGAACGGATCCTTCCCGGTGGCACGGCTTATCTGACCGATGTCGGCATGACCGGCAGCCGTGATTCGGTCATCGGCATCCGCAAAGAGGAAGCGATCGAACGCTTTCTGACCCAGTTGCCGATCCGTTTTGAAGTGGCGAAGAAAGATCCCTGGCTTTGTGCGGCATTAGTGACCATCGATGAAGCAAGCGGTAAGGCTCAGGCAATTGAACGTATTCAGGTGGCGATTGATTAATTGATCTTTTGCCCGCTCTATCTAGCGGGGAGAGAAATGGACGATTATGACCAGTGTCGAAGAACAATTAGCGATTATCCGCCGCGGTGCGGTCGAGGTTCTGGTAGAGACGGAGTTGGCCGAGAAACTGCGCACGGCTGAGAAGGCTGGGATTCCGTTGCGGATCAAGGCCGGTTTCGATCCGACTGCCCCGGATCTCCATCTCGGTCACACCGTTCTGATTCAGAAGCTCAAGCACTTCCAGGATCTCGGTCATCAGATACTCTTTCTGATCGGTGACTTTACCGGGATGATCGGCGACCCGACCGGCAAGAATGAAACGCGCAAGCCGATGACTCGCGAGCAGTTGTTGCAAAATGCCGAGACGTATCGTGAGCAGGTCTTCAAAATCCTTGATCCGGAGAAGACAAAGGTCGTTTTTAACAGTGAATGGTTCGGGCCGATGTCGGCCGCCGATCTCATCGGTCTGGCTGCCCGCCATACGGTGGCGCGGATGCTGGAACGGGACGACTTTCACAAGCGTTTTGCCGGCCAGCAGCCGATTGCCATCCATGAGTTCCTGTATCCGCTGGTCCAGGGTTACGATTCGGTGGCGCTGCATGCTGATGTCGAACTCGGTGGCACTGACCAGAAGTTCAATCTCCTTGTCGGGCGCGAACTGCAGAAGCAGATGGGACAGCGTCCCCAGGATATTCTGACCATGCCCCTCCTTGAAGGGTTGGACGGCGTCAACAAGATGAGCAAATCGCTGGGGAACTACATCGGAATCACTGAGTCGCCGAAAGAGATCTACGGCAAACTCATGAGTATCAGTGACACCTTGATGCTCCGTTACTATGAACTCCTCTCCAATGTTGACCTCACCGGCTTGCAACAGGTCCGCGCCGGCGTTGAAAATCAGCAGGGCGGCGCTCATCCCATGGAGAGCAAGAAGTCTCTGGCCCGCGAGATCGTTGCCCGCTTTCACGGATCGGCGGCAGCTGTGCGTGCTGAAGAAGAGTTTGTTCAACAGTTCAAGCAGAAAGAGGTGCCCGACGATATCCCGGTCTATCATCTTGCTTCAACGGAACCGGTCTGGATCTGTACCCTGCTCAGCGCCAGTGGCACTTTGGCTTCGAATGGCGAAGGACGGCGGTTGATCCAGCAAGGCGCAGTGAAGTTAAATGGTGAAAAGGTCGGCAGTGCTGACCTTGAAATCCCCCCGGTCGGCGAGTTTATTATCCAGGCCGGGAAGCGCAAATTTGTAAAAATCGTCTTTGCTGAAAATAAATAAAATAAGTGCTTGACAGTCGGCGGGTCGATCAGTATATTCCGACTCCGTTGCAAGGCAAACCCGAAAGGGGGCGCCGGGCAGAGCTGGTCTTTGAAAACTGAATAGCAGACGCACAGAAGATTTGAAAGAAGTAAGTCAGCAGTGAATGAACAGAATAAAACGTTTTCAGTTATATAAAACTGGAGAGTTTGATCCTGGCTCAGAACGAACGCTGGCGGCGTGCTTAACACATGCAAGTCGAACGTGATTGAGGAGCTTGCTCTTCATGAAAGTGGCGCACGGGTGAGTAACACGTGGATAATCTGCCTGGCGATTCGGGATAACACTTCGAAAGGGGTGCTAATACCGAATAAGCCCACGGTCTCTTCGGGGAGCGCGGGAAAAGGGGGCCTCTGTATATGCTCCTGTCGCTAGATGAGTCCGCGGCCCATTAGCTAGTTGGT
>DIKR01000012.1:8778-20018 GCA_002424625.1 Desulfuromonadaceae bacterium UBA5613 | reverse complement strand
GGGCGACCGTTTATCGGTCTGGACGACCAGTTTGCCGGCTATATCGGCGCCTGTTTTGACCGGACGGACGAAAAACTGACAGAGGAGGGACTCTGGACCATGTCTAGCGCCATAGAACAGAATCCCTCGGCCATTCTGATCACCGATACCCAGGGAATTATCCACTACGCCAACCGGAAATATTGTGATTTGACCACTTTCGACCTTGCTCAGGTCATCGGACAGGACCTGGGCAAGGTAGGTAGTGAGATGCCGGAACTCTCTGCGCAGCTGGCCGCGGCAGTAACTTCCGGGCAAGAATGTCAGGGTAAATTTTTGGGGAGAAAAGGCAGGGTTGATGAATATTGCGCTGTGGCCCGCACCTCACCGATTGTTAACAGCAAAGGGGAAATCAGCCATTTTTGTATTACAATTGAAGATGTTACCGAGCAGAAAAAACTCGAAAGTCAGCTTCGACATTCCCAGAAGATGGAGGCGATCGGAACGCTGGCAGGGGGTGTTGCCCACGATTTCAACAACATTCTGACATCAATCATGGGCTACAGCGAATTGATCAATCTCAAAGCCCCGGCGGACAGTCCGATACGTCCTGCTCTGCAGAAACTTCTGGCTTCGGCAGACCGGGCTGCCGCCCTGACCCGAAATCTACTGACCTACAGCCGCAAACAACCGCTCTCGACGCAGTTGGTCGATGTTAATCTCATCGTGAACAATGTTGGTAATTTACTGTTTCGACTGCTGCGCGAAGATATTGAACTTACCCTTTCCCCTGCTGAATATCCCTTGACAATCGAAGCCGACAACTCACAGATCGAGCAGGTGCTGATGAATCTGGCAACCAATGCCCGCGATGCCATGCCCGAGGGAGGGATTCTTCAGATCAGCACCAGCAGTGTCAATCTGGACACAGAGTTTATCAAGGCTCATGGTTACGGAGAGCCGGGAACCTATGCCCGAATCACCGTTTCGGATAATGGTCAAGGCATGGATGACAAGGTTCAGGCAAAGATCTTTGAGCCGTTCTTTACCACCAAGGAGGTCGATAAAGGGACCGGTCTTGGACTCTCTATTGTCTACGGTATTATCAAACAGCATCAAGGTTTTATCAATGTCTACAGTGAGCCGGAGAAAGGAACCACCTTCACCATCTACCTGCCTCTGAACAATCAGCTGGTGGAGGAAAGTGCCGCGGAGATGACAGACCCCATGGCCTTCACCGGAGATGAAACCCTGCTGCTGGTTGAGGATGATGAGGGCATCAGGGAGACACTGTGTGAGATTCTCGGAGAAAATGGTTATACGGTGATCGCGGCGAACGACGGGGTGGATGGGGTGCAGAAGTTTCGCGACCATGCCGACAGAATCGACATGGTTATCCTCGACGTCATGATGCCAAAACAGAACGGTCGGGATGCTTACGATGAAATCCTGACGCTTTGTCCCGGCACAAAGGCTCTGTTTATGAGTGGTTATACCGCCGATCTGCTGAGCGCTGAAAACATGCTGGAGGAAGAGATCAACTTCATCTCCAAGCCGGTTTCGATCAATAATCTGCTCAGGAAAATCAGGGAGGTACTTGCAACATGACAGAGGCAAGTCGGTCGAAAATTCTTTTTGTCGATGATGATAACTATCTGCTCGACAGCATTTCCGAACTTCTCGAATACAATGGATATGAAGTCATTTCCTGTCGTAATGGCAGGGAGGCATTCGAACGATTTCTGTCCACATCTGTGGATGTTGTTCTGACAGATATCAACATGCCGACAATGACCGGAATAGAGCTGCTCGCAAAAATTCGTGCGGTTGATCAGGAAACGCCAGTCCTCCTGACAACCGGTTATGCTGACCTGGACATGGCAGTTGACGCCATAAAAAAGGGGGCTTCCGATTTTCTCCTCAAACCGTACCAATTGCCCTACCTGCTTCATTCCCTCGAAAAGGGAATCAGCAGTAAAAGAATGAAGCAGCTCGAGAAAAATTATCGGGTTGAGCTGGAAGAGACCGTCAGGCAGAGGACGCAGGAACTCACTGCCGCACTGCAACAGCTCACACAGATGAGCAAGGTCATCATTGAGCGCTTGACTGCGGCTGCGGAGCTTCGCGACGAAGATACCGGTCTGCACATTTCAAGAATCGGCATTTACTCCAATATACTTGCCCGGGAGCTTGGCATGTCTGAGGAG
Organism: Desulfuromonadaceae bacterium UBA5613; assembly: GCA_002424625.1. Classification (GTDB taxonomy): domain Bacteria; phylum Desulfobacterota; class Desulfuromonadia; order Desulfuromonadales; family UBA2197; genus UBA2197. The sequence continues at coordinate 17,832 of DIKR01000012.1, read as the reverse complement.
TACATTGAATTGATCACCCTTGCCAGTGCCATGCACGACGTCGGAAAGATCGGGATCCCTGATGCCATTCTCCTTAAACCCGCCCCGTTGACGGCCGAGGAATTTAAGATCATCAAGATACACACCTCAATAGGGGGGAAAATTATCGGCGGAACCTCCTTCCCGGTTCTGCAAATGGCCGCCGCGATTGCCTTGACTCATCACGAGCGTTGGGATGGCACCGGCTACCCTCAGGGGCTGCGTGGCGAGGAGATTCCCATGGAAGGGAGAATTGTCATGCTTGCTGATCAATATGATGCCCTGCGTAATTCGCGTCCGTACAAACCTGCCTTTGACCATGACAAGACCTTCCGAATCATCACTGAAGGAGACGGTAGAACCATGCCGGGACATTTCGACCCCCGGGTTTTGCAGGCATTTATTTCTGCCGCGGCTTTATTTGAAGCAACCTACAATACCGAAATAGCTTCTCATGCGGGATAACCGGAAAATTTGAAGGCGTTTAGCCCACTCCGTGGTAAAGTTTCATATAAAAATCAACGGTTGTCTGTGGAGGTCACGATGAAGGTCTTTGTTACCGGAGGAAGCGGTTTTGTCGGTATGGAAATCATTCGCCAACTGCTGGCGGCCGGGCACGAGGTGCGGTCGCTGGTACACAGCAAGCCTGTTACTGCCTCCAATCCCGAGCTCGAATTCTGGCCGGGGGATGCAACCCGGCCCGAGACGTTGAAGGGGGTGCTGGCGGGGTGCGAGGCGGTGATCCATCTCATCGGCATCATCCGTGAATTTCCCGATAAGCAGGTGACCTTCCAGCGCTTGCACGTCGATGCGACCCGCAATGTTCTTGCCGCCGCCAGGGAGCAGGGGATCAAACGCTATCTTCACATGAGTTCCAACGGCACCCGCCCGGACGGCGTGGCCGAGTACCACAAAAGCAAATGGGCCGCCGAAGAACTGGTACGCGCTGCCGGCCTGGATGCCACCATCTTCCGGCCGTCGGTGATCTTCGGTCCCGGTGATGCCTTTGTCAATATGCTCGCTGCCATCATCCGTCGCACTCCGGTCGTGCCGGTGATCGGCGATGGTGAATACCAGATGACACCAGTGGCGGTCGGCAACGTCGCTACCGGTTTTGTCCGCGCCCTGACTCAGCCCGAAAGTATTGGCGAAATTTATCACTGCGGCGGCCCGCAGACCTTTACCTATAACGAACTCCTCGATACGATCGCCCGTGCCCTCGGTCGCAACGGTATCACCCGCATTCACCAGCCCGTCCTGATGATGCGCAGTCTCTCCACCCTCCTCGAAAAGATGAGCTTCTTCCCCATCACCAGCGGCCAGTTGACGATGCTCCTGGAGGGAAATGTCTGCGACCCGCAGCCCTGGGCGCAAACCTTCGCCATTGAATTGACCCCCTTTGACGAAGGAATCCGCCGCTATCTGCATAGTTAGAAGAAGTTGGACTGCCTTTTTTTTCAGCGGCAGCGGTGCATTTTATTGCAGCGATGGGATGTGCGGAACTGGAAATTTTTGTAACTAACTGATTTTATAATAGATTTTTCTCGGCACAACAATTGAAAATACCTCCTCGTCGGCAATGGCGCCGCACCCCCGGACGAGGAGGTCTCTGATCATGGAAAATTCTGTTCAATCCCTGACACACGCTGGCGATGTGCTCTTTTTGCTCCTTGGCGCCATTATGGTCTTTGCCATGCATGCCGGTTTTGCTTTTCTTGAAGTCGGCACGGTGCGAAAGAAAAATCAAACCAATGCTTTTGTCAAGATCCTCACCGACTGGTCAGTCTCGACCGTTGTCTACTTCGCCATCGGCTTCCCCATCGCTTACGGCATCAACCACTTCGTCCCGATTTCGACCCTCCTTGGCGACACCCAGGGTTACCAACTGGTTCGCTTCTTCTTTCTCCTCTGTTTTGCCGCCTGTATCCCGGCGATCATCTCCGGCGGTATTGCCGAGCGCGCCCGCTTCTGGCCGCAGGTGATTGCCGGGGCGATCTTTGCCGGCCTCTCTTACCCCTTCTTTGAGTCGCTGATCTGGGGACAGAATTCCTCCGGGCTGCAAGGTTTCTTCACTTCGACCTTTGGCGCCCCCTTTCATGATTTTGCCGGCAGTGTTGTCGTCCATTCGATGGGCGGCTGGCTGGCCCTTCCGGCGGTCCTCATCCTCGGACCGCGCTTGGGGCGCTTTGTGCGCGGCAAGAGCCAGCCGATTCCGATCAGCAGCATCCCCTTTCTGGCGCTGGGCAGCTGGATTCTTGCCATCGGCTGGTTCGGTTTTAATGTCATGAGCGCGCAGAGTCTGGGTGGTATCTCCGGACTGGTCGCGGTCAATTCCCTCCTCGCCATGGTCGGCGGCGTCCTCTTCGCCCTGGTCGCCGGCAAGAATGATCCCGGTTTTATCCATAACGGCGCACTTGCCGGGCTTATCGCCATCTGTGCCGGTTCAGACCTGGTCCACCCGATCGGCGCCTTCTTTGTCGGCGGCATCGGCTCGTTGATCTTTGTCTATGGCTTTCAGTGGGAGCAGGAGAAGTTGAAGATTGACGATGTCCTCGGTGTCTGGCCGCTGCACGGCATGATCGGCAGCTGGGGCGGTATTGCCGCCGGCATCTTCGGTCTGCCGGTCCTGGGCGGCCTCGGCGGTGTGAGTTTTCTGTCCCAGCTCTGCGGCACTTTGCTGGCGATTATTTATGCCCTTGTCACCGGCGGCCTGGTTTATTGGACTCTCAATAAGACGATGGGGCTGCGGCTCACTCAGGAAGAGGAATTCCGTGGCAGCGACCTTTCCGTGCACAATATTCATGCTTATCCCGAGGAGACGGTCAAGTAGCCAAGCCCGGAGGTTGGAGAAAAACAGGGTCCGCTTGCAGCCGCAAGCGGACCCTGTTTTTATTGGCGGGGGAGAAGTTCCCTGCCTTGTTCGTAGATTTTTTCAAAGTCATCCTTGATCTCGCTGAAGACCGCGAGAATTTCCGGATCAAAGTGTTGCGGCGCAGTGCGCCCGTCTCCGTGCAGGATGATCCGGCAGGTCGCGGCATGATCGATGGCCCCTTTGTAGATGCGCGGATTACGAATGGCATCGTACTGATCGGCAAGGATGACAATTCGCCCGACCAGGGGGATCTCTTCACCGCGCAGTCCCTTGGGGTAGCCGCTGCCATCCCAGCGTTCGTGATGGGTGGCGGCAATTTTAGCCCCCATCTGCAGGATCCGGTGGGAAGAGCCGCTGAGGATGCGTTCACCGATGCTGGTATGTTCCTTGACTGCTGCGAATTCGTCGTCACTGAGCTTCCCCGGCTTGAGCAGGATCGAATCGGCAATACCGATCTTGCCGATGTCGTGCATGCTGCTGGCGACGGCAATCGTTTCGATAAAGTCATCGTCCATCCCCAGTTCTTCGGCAATGCGCCGGGCGTATGCGCCGATGCGGATGATATGGAGTCCGGTCTCGGCGTCGCGCATCTCGACGGCAGAAGTCAGGCGTTCGATAATCTCATGACTTAAGCGGGTAATCTCGCCGAGGGCATCATTCAGTTCGGCAGTACGCCGGGAAACGGTCTGTTCCAACTCGCTTTTGTAATGGGTTTCAATCTGGGTGAGGCGCTTGTAGTTAACCCCTTTTTCAACGGCGTTGAGGAGGGCGGGGGGGCGATAGGGTTTGATGATGAAGTCGAAAGCGCCTTTTTGAATCGCCTTGACGGCGACGTCTAGATCGGCGTACGCGGTCATGAGCAGGACCGGGGTGGCGCTGTCAAGAAAACGGATTTTTTCCAAAAGTTCAATGCCATCCATCCCCGGCATATTGATGTCGGTGAGGACGAGATCGACCGGTTCAATGACAAACTCTTTGACCGCGTCCTGACCGCTGGTAAAGGGATGGACAATAAAGCCATATTCGCGCAGGAGTGCGGTGACGCTCTCCAGGACAAAACGGTCATCATCGACAACAAAGATCTTTCCCGCTGTTTTACTCCCCGGCATGCATCACCTCGCGAATCTTCATCAATAAATCCTTGGGCGTAAATGGTTTCGACAAAAAGTTCATATCGTTTGCCACCCCTCCCTGGAGTTCGACCTTTTCGTCGTCGTAGCCGCTGCAAAAGAGGGCCTTGATCGTGGGGTCAATCCGCCGCACGGCGTCATAGACTTCGCGCCCCTTGAGTTTCGGCATCATGACATCAAGCAGGAGGAGATCGATTTTTTCGCGGTGCTGAAGGTAAAGATCGATGGCTTCCTGGCCGTTGCGGGCAGAAAGGACGACATAGCCGAATTCTTCGAGAATATCCTGCATCATTAAACGGGCGGTGTCGCTGTCTTCGGCCAACAGGATGGTCGCCCGAGCGTCACTCTTGCTCTCCTCGTCTGCGGGTAGCGGGATAATCTTTTCCGGCGCGGCATTGACCAGCGGGAAGTAGACCTCGAAGGTCGTGCCGCGGTCGATACTGCTGTGACAGATGATGTGGCCGTGATGTTTTTTGATGATGCCGTAGACGATAGAGAGACCGAGGCCGGTTCCCTTGCCGACTTCTTTGGTGGTGTAGAAGGGCTCGAAGATTCGCTTGACAATCTCTTGATCCATCCCCTCACCATTGTCGGTAAAGTTGAGCAGGGCATAATCCCCCGGTTGTAAAAAGTTACGCGCCTGAGCAGCCGCGGGGTCGAGCGTCAGGGCGCTTGTGGTGATGACAATCTCGCCGCCCGCGGGGAGAGCATCGCGGGCATTGGTTGTCAGATTCATCAGCACCTGTTCGATCTCGACGCTGTCGGCCACGATCGGCAAGGGGCACGAGGTAGAGGCAAGTCGCAGGGAGATGTCTTCGTTGATTAAACGGTTTAGCAGTTGCTCTACCCGCTTGGGAATTTCATTTAAATCGATGACCCGGGGATTGGACACCTGCTTGCGGCTGAAGGCGAGGAGCCCCTGGGTGAGTAATGCTCCACGCTCTGCTGTCTCCATGATCTGCTCGGCATTTTTTTTCAGGGGGCTGTTGGCCGGCAGCTTGATGTGCATGATACTGGCGTAACCGATGACTGCCGTCAGGATATTGTTGAAGTCGTGAGCGACGCCACCGGCGAGCTGACCGATGGCATCCATCTTTTGTGCATGCCGCAACTGCCTTTCGAGTTCGGCGAAGCTGTGCAGGTAGTGTCGGGTCACTCCGAAGGTTGAAATTAAAAGAACAAAGATGATCGGGAATTGATAGCCGGAAATTGCCTCCTGAATGTAATCATGAAGCAAAGAGTCGATTAAAAAGAGCAGGATGCCAACGGCGAGAGTGATCGACAATGGAAAGAGAATGGTGAGTCTTGTTTTCAGGGTCAAACCGGGAAAGACCATTTTTAGCCGTTTCAAATTGAATTTAATTTTTACTATAACACAGTTCTAAAATTATCCAGTAGAGATATTTTTCGTGTTCTTGCGGTAAAAGGATGAAGGGATGTCAATATTTGATTTAATTCTCCGGGCAACGCGTGTATTCTTGCTCCACGTTGTTGTCGGCTTGCAAGCGTGATGAATCAGCCCTGCCAGGAAAGGAATACCCATGCTCAAACTCAACGATTCCGGACTGTTCCGCCAGTTATGCTTGATTAACGGTCAGTGGGTCGCCGCCGAGAATGGTCAAACGCTTGCGGTGACTAATCCTGCCACCGGCGCCGTTCTCGGCACTGTCCCCAAACTCGGGGCCGACGAGACACGTCAGGCTATCATTGCTGCCAACGCTGCTTATCCGGCCTGGCGGGCAAAGACTGCCAAAGAGCGTTCTAAAGTTCTCCGCCGCTGGTACGAACTGATGCTAGAACATCGTGAAGACCTGGCGATCATCCTCACTGCCGAGCAGGGCAAGCCCTTGGCGGAGGCGCGGGGTGAGATCGATTATGCCGCTGCTTACTTCGAATGGTTTGCCGAAGAAGCCAAACGCATTTACGGCGATGTGATTCCTCAATCCCAGCCAGACAAACGCATCGTTGTTCTCAAAGAACCGGTCGGGGTCTGCGCGGCAATTACCCCCTGGAACTTTCCGTCGGCGATGATTACCCGCAAAGCCGGGGCGGCCCTGGCGGCCGGCTGTCCGATGATCGTCAAGCCGGCGAGTGCCACCCCTTACTCTGCTCTGGCTTTGGCAGAGCTGGCAAATCGCGCCGGGGTTCCGGCCGGTGTCTTTAATGTCGTCACCGGCTCGGCGAGTGCCATCGGCGCTGAGCTGACCGCTAACCCGATCGTGCGCAAGCTGACCTTTACCGGCTCGACCGAGATCGGCAAGGAGCTCATGGCGCAGTCGGCGGCGACGATGAAGAAACTGTCGATGGAACTCGGTGGCAACGCCCCCTTTATCGTCTTTGACGATGCTGATGTCGATGCGGCAGTGGCCGGGGCGATCGCCTCCAAGTATCGCAATTCAGGCCAGACCTGCGTCTGCACCAACCGCTTTCTCGTGCAGGATGGAATTTACGACACCTTTGCCGCCAAGCTGGCAACAGCGGTGAGCGCCCTGCGGGTCGGTGACGGGCTGCAAGGGGTGACGGAACAGGGGCCGCTGATCGATCAAGCCTCGGTGGCCAAGGTCGAAGAGCATATCGCTGATGCTGTCGCCAAAGGAGCGAAGATCCTCTGTGGCGGGGCGCGGCATGCACTCGGGGGGAACTTCTTTGCACCGACCATTCTCGTCGAGGTCACCGCGGCGATGGCGGTGGCGCGGGAAGAGACCTTCGGGCCGGTTGCCCCGCTCTTTCGCTTCAAGAGCGAAGAAGAAGCGATTGCCTTGGCGAACGATACCGAATTCGGTCTCGCCGCCTACTTCTATAGTCGTGACAATGCCCGGATCTGGCGAGTCGCCGAAGCGATCGAAGCGGGGATGGTCGGGATCAACACCGGACTGATCTCCAACGAAACCGCTCCCTTTGGCGGGGTCAAACAGTCGGGGAATGGTCGCGAGGGCTCGAAATACGGTCTTGACGATTTTCTCGAAATCAAATATCTCTGCATCGGCGGCATATAGCTGTGGCATTAAAATCGACCACCCCCAGCCCCTCCTTATCAAGGAGGGGAGCTTAAAGTCTGAGTCCCCCTCCTGTTTTAGGAGGGGTTAGGGGTGGTAATGTGTGGTTTGAAGGTTTGTTTTAAAGTTAACAGGATTTTTCTCTCTCTATGGATATCTATCGCCAGGAAGATTTGCGTTTGCGCCGGCATCTGCCGGTGATCGCCTGCTGGTCGGCGGGTGGCTTCAGCCACCAGGCCCGGGGGATTATTCATGCGCTCGACAGCCGCACGGTGACGGTCAAACTCCTTGAAGGGCCCGGTAATCGCGGTCAATATGCCCGCGGATCGCTGTTGCTTCTGCCGCGCTTTGCCGATCAGACGGCCTGGAGTTCGACTTTTTGTGTCCGCCTCTGCCCGGAGCGGTCCCGTCGGACTCGTTAATCTCTTCCCGCACAATTCTTTTGTCATCTTCCGCTCATCCCTGTTATTATCCAGCACTTCGCGTCGACAATTTTAATTTCTGAAGGGAGATGTATGAGTTCTCGGCATGCATCCGAATCGACCCTGGGCGGCATGATCAAGGCTCTCGGTCTGGTCTTTGGCGATATCGGCACCAGTCCGATTTATACCCTCACCGTCATCTTCGTCCTCACCAAGCCGACCCTGGTCAATGTTTACGGCATCCTTTCGCTGGTCTTCTGGACCATGACCATCCTCGTCACCATGGAGTATGCCTGGCTCGCCATGAGTCTCGATAAACGCGGTCAAGGCGGCGAGATTGTACTGCGCGAAATCATCAATGAAATCTTCAAGAAGGGGCGAGTGATCGGCTTTGCCGGCTTCCTCTCCATTCTCGGCGTTTCGCTCCTCCTTGGCGACGGGGTGATCACGCCGGCGATCAGTATCCTCTCGGCGGTGGAAGGGATGCTGCTGATTCCCGTCCTCTCCGGGATGAAGACCGGGGTATTGGTCACCATCGCCGCCCTTATCGCTTTGACCCTCTTTATCTTTCAGTCGAAGGGGACGGATCGCATGGCCGGCATCTTCGGTCCGATCATGCTCGTCTACTTCGTCGCCCTCTTTGTTTCCGGACTGATCTCGGTGGCGAGCATGCCGGAGATCGTTCGGGCGATTAATCCTTTGTATGCCGTCGACTTCTTCCGTCATAATGGCCTCGCCTCTTATGTGGTCCTCTCCGAGGTTATCCTCTGCGCCACCGGCGGTGAGGCCTTGTATGCCGACATGGGGCACATCGGCAAAAAACCGATTATCCGTGCCTGGTTTTTTGTCTTTTTTGCCCTCTTCATGAATTATCTCGGGCAGGGGGCATTTATGCTGCAAAATCCCGAGACCCGGAATATCCTCTTCGGCATGGTGCAATCGCAGTCGGCTCTCCTTTACATCCCCTTTCTCCTTCTAACCATCTGCGCGACGATCATCGCTTCGCAGGCGATCATCAGCGGGGTCTTTTCCATTGTCTATCAGGGGATTACCACCCGCTTGATGCCGCTGATGAAGGTCGATTACACCTCGACTCACATTCAGTCGCAGATTTATATCGGCGCTGTGAACTGGATGCTGATGTGTGCCGTCATCTTTGTCATGTTCTTTTTCCAGAAGTCGGAGAATCTTGCTGCCGCCTACGGTATGGCGGTCACCGGTTCGATGACGATTACCGCGATCATGATGATTTTGGTCTTCGTCAAAGCCAATAAGTGGAAAGTGCCGCTGGTGATCCTCATCGCCTGTATCGATCTGGTCTACTTTATCTCGACCTTCTCCAAATTCACGCACGGGGCTTACTGGTCGCTGATCCTCGCCGCCATCCCCTTTGTGACCATTCTTATCTACACTAATGGCCAAAAACGTTTGTACCGCGCTCTTTATCCCCTTGATATGGAGACCTTTCTTACCTCTTACCAACAGATCTATGCGGCCGGTCGTATCCGCGGCTGCGCCCTCTTCTTCACCAAGGGACTGGATGTCGTCCCCCCTTATGCCGTGCATACCATCCTTAAATCGAACATCGTCTACGAGCGCAATGTCTTTATCTCGGT
>DIKR01000012.1:988-8705 GCA_002424625.1 Desulfuromonadaceae bacterium UBA5613 | reverse complement strand
GGCGGTCGTCGATATCGAGAAGATTCTCAAGGAGCACGGCATCCGTGAAAAGATTATCTTCTACGGCATCGAAGAGATTCATACCAATAACCCCATCTGGCGGGTCTTCTCGCTGCTGAAGAAGATCACCCCCAACTTTGTCCAGTTCAACAAGCTCCCGGCCGGGCGCATGCACGGTGTCGCCACCCGGGTTGAGATGTAGACGGGACAGCAGGGTTCTCCCCATGCGCCGATTGATCATTAATGCCGATGACCTCGGCTCCGGAAGCGAACGGGACCGGGGCATTTTCGAGAGTTTCACCCAAGGGATCGTCAGCAGCGCTACGCTCCTTGCCACCGGCCCGACCTTTGCCAGTGCCGCCGCAACGGCCCGAAAACTCGATCTGCCGCTCGGAGTGCACCTCAACCTTTCAGAGGGGATGCCGCTGCGCGGTCCGATCGCCGGCCTCACCAATGTCGCCGGCGCCTTCCCCGGTAAAGCAGAACTGCGGCGCTTTCTCGCTGCCAGGGAAGTCGATCCCGCCCCCCTGTACCGGGAACTGGCCGCGCAGATCGAGAAGGTTATTGCTGCCGGCCTGATCCCGGATCATCTCGATACCCACCAGCACTTCTCCCTTTATCCTGTTGCTACGACCATCCTCCTTGATCTCGCCAGGGAATACGCCATCCCCGCTCTGCGCCTTTGTGCTCCGGTCGAGCCGCTGCCGGCCGATCCCGCCGGCGAACTCGGTGCGGACCTGGCCCTTTATCACCGCCTTGCCCCTGCCTTTACGGCGCAGGTGCGGAGCAGCGGGCTGGCGATGCCCGATGGTCTCTTTGGTATGCCCCTGCTGAACCGGCTCAATCAGGAAGCACTCCTTACAACCCTGCACAGCATCCCCGCTGGCACCTGGGAGCTGATGGTGCACCCGGGTTACCCGGACAACAACTCGCCCTTCTCCGGGACGGCCCGGCAGGAGGAGCTGATCGCCCTCACGTCCCCGACCATCGCTGCTACGCTGCACCGTTGCGGCATCATCTCTATCAATTTCCGGGAGCTGGCATGCGGATTCTGATCGTCCTCCCCCGTCAGGAGCGGGCGACCGGCAATGAGGTCACTGCCGCCCGCCACCATGCCGGCCTTGTCGCTCTCGGCCATGATGTGGTGCTGGAGCGGGTCGATCCTGCGGATGCCATGCGCCTGCGTGCCTGCGTCGGTATCTTTGCCCCCGATGTCGTCCATCTGCTGCATGCTTATCGCAGCGGTCGTCCCTGGCTGGAGGCCAATCTCTCCGCAATCCCTTACGTCGTCACCCTCACCGGCACCGACATCAACGGCGGCATCGATTCGCCTGCGCAGGGGCCGATCATCCGCAGCGTCCTTGCCGCTGCCGGCAGGATCATCACCCACAACCGGCTGACCGCAACGCAACTGCGCCGTGAATTTCCCGCTTTGGCCGACAAGGTCGCCTATCTGCCGCCGGGGGTCGTCCTCGGCACGGCGCCATCCCCCTGGAGCCGCGCCGAGCTGGCACCGCCAAATGTCACCCTGCTTCTGCACCCCGCCGGCCTCCGCCCGGTCAAGGGCAATCTCGAACTTCTCGCGCTCTGCGACCCTTTGACGGCCGCGGATCTCCCTTTCGCCATCGCCTTCTGCGGCCCGCCTCTCGACTCTGCCTACAGTGCTGACTTCGTTGCTGCCGTCGCCCGCCGTCCCTGGGCGCGTTATCTCGGCGTTATCCCGCCGGAAGCGATGCCCGCCACCTTGCGCCAGGCCGATGTCGTTCTCAACAACTCGCAGAGTGAAGGACTCCCCAACGCCCTTCTCGAAGCGGACGCCCTTGGCGTTCCGATGCTGGTCCGCGATATCCCCGGCAACGCTGCTGTCGTCGAAGCCGGCGTCAACGGCCTCTTTTATGATGATGCAACCTCGTTTGTCCGGCAGGCCCGTGCTCTTATCGTTGATCCCGCTCTGCGCCGCCGTCTGGCCCGTCCTGATCCCGAGCGCTATGCGCCGGCAATCGAGACGCAGGCCCTTGTCACCCTTTATGAAGAGGTATATTTAACAGGGAAGAAAGCTGATTTTGAATCCACAAAGCATTTGATTTGAGTCTATCCCCTATATCCCCTATATCCCTTTCATCCCTGTAATTTGGGATTTTTTTGGATTGGAAACGAAAAGTTGCTTTGACCTTAAATCAAGGAGGCCGACAGATGGCCAAGGGGTATCAGGCGAACAAGGATCACCGGGATGAGATCAGCTTCTTCGGCAAAGCGATCGGCAAACGCGCCGGCTTCAAATGCGAGTGGTGCGGTCACAAGGAGGATTTGCGGGTCTGGGATTACCGGCCGACCGCTGCTCCGGAGATGGAAAGTCTCGCCCTCCTTTGTCTGCGTTGCCGGAGCTGGGCCGCAGGGGGAAAAGCGACGGGCAACGAACTGCATGACCTGCGCAACGCCCTGTGGAGTGATGTTCCGGCAGTGGCGGAAGGGGCCGCGCGCGTTCTGGCGCAATGTCGCGAAGTGTGGGCGAGAGAAGCGATTGAGGAAAGTTTCATTGATGACGCCCTCAAGGCAGAGCTTTTAAAATAAGGGGCGGCAGATGAATATCCTTTTCCACCTTTATCTCTCCGGCGACGATCCGGAGTTGCTGGTCGGCAATTTCATGGGGGATTTTGTCAAAGGTCCTCTCGATAACACTTATCCCTCCCGCATCCGGCAGGGACTGCTGCTGCACCGCAAGATCGATGCCTTTGCCCAGAGCGACCCCCACTTTCAGCGCAGCCGCCTACGGTTGCCGCCACACTATGGTCTTTATCGCGGCGTCCTTATCGACCTTTTCTATGACCACTTTCTGGCCAGCGAATGGACTTCCTGGTCCGACGTGCCCTTTGCCGAGTACCTCGCCTGGGCACAACAGCTGGTCGAAAAAGAGCGGCCCATCCTGCCGCCGCGTCTTCAGGAATTGGCTTCGCCGATCTTCAACGAAATACTCCCTTCCTACCAAAAAGTTGCCGGCACAGAGCTGGCGCTTCGGCGCATGGCGCGGCGGCTGCACCGCGCTAATCCCCTGGCCGAAGGGGGCGGGGAGTTGACTCGCCACTACGCCGGGTTGCAAGAAGATTTTAGCGGATTTACTCTGGCGGTCCAAAAATTCTCCGCCGATTTTATTGCCTCCCTGGATGAAACTTCCCCCCGTTTTCCCCGCGGTTGACATCGCTCCGCCCGATGGTAATTTTATCCATAGGCAAAGGAAGTTTTTCCTTCCCGTCTAAGGAGTGCCGCCATGAAAACTTTACTGACCCTCCTCGTCATTCTTCTCTTTGCCTCTTCCTCTCTGGCCGCCGAACTGGAGAAGGCCGGAGTTTTCCACGAAATGATCACCTACAGCGGCGCGCCGCACGCCTTTACCGTCTTCGGCAGCGACCGTTATCGCCAGGACGCCGATGAAAAATCCTGGAAGCGTTTTGGCGACTTTCTCCAGGAAACATTACGCTGAAGGATGTTGAAGGCTGGTGCAGGTCTGAGATAACAGGATGGGCAACGTCCGCAGGTGGGCATATCGTGAGGAGTGCGTTTGTAAAAGCGAGGCGTGAGCAGTCACGTAAGGAAGATATCGCCAACAGCGTCAGCCACGGAGTCGGTCTGGTCGCTGCTTTGCTGGCAACCCCCTATCTTGTCAGCCAGGCAGCCGCGCGCGGGGAGGGCAGATTCATCGTCGGAGTGAGCATCTTCGCCGCGAGCGTGGTTCTGCTTTATCTTGCCTCCACCCTTTATCATGGGTTAGCGCCGAGCAAAGCCAAGCACATCTTTCGGCTCATCGAGCATTCGGCGATCTTCTTTCTCATCGCCGGAACTTATACACCCTTTACGCTCGGGGTTCTGCACGGAACATGGGGCTGGACCCTCCTTGCCCTTATCTGGAGTCTGGCGATCGTCGGCATCGTACTGAAGGTGCTGGCGCGGATGTCCCATCCCATCGTCTCAACCGGCCTTTATCTGCTCATGGGCTGGCTGATTGTCATCGCCATCAAGCCGCTGGCTGCCGGGGGGGTGCCGACTTCCGGCCTGCTCCTCCTCCTTGCCGGCGGCCTGGCGTATACCCTCGGGGTCACCTTTTATGCCCTCGATGCGCGGATGCACTACGGTCACCTGGTCTGGCATCTCTTTGTCCTGACCGGGACAGCCTGCCATTACTTTGCCATCCTTTGGTACGCGGCCTGAGCGGTCGTTGATCGTCCCCGCCTTACCAGCCTCGCCCCTGCACCTCTGCCATCAGCTTGACCACCGCCAACTCCTTGGCTTTGGCCTCAATATCGATCGTCATGATTCGCCCTTGCCAACACTCCGGCAGATCGGCGAGATCGATGTAGTCGGCATGGGGGCGGGGATTTCCTGTCTGCCAGCCAGTGCGCGGTGAAGAGAGGTGACAGTAGGGTTCGCGTCCGCTCCCCTGCCAGGTGGCGGCTGTCAAATCGGTGGCCTCGACAATCGTCAGCCCGTCGGGGTTGCAGCGGTGGTGGTGGACATCGTAAACCAGCGGCAGGGCGGTGCGGCTGCACAAGGGGAGGAGGTCGCGCACCGTGTAGCTGCTGTCGTCATTTTCAACACTGAGCCGTCTGCGCACCGCCGGAGAGAGGTCGCTCAATACCGCGGCAAAGCGTTGCAGGGCGAGCTCTTTGTCGCCGTAGACACCCCCGGCGTGCAGATTGATGACATCGGCGCCGATGGCAACGGCTAGTTCCCCCTGATATTCGAGTTCGCGCAGCGAGTTTTTCACCACCTCCGGGTGCGGCGAGGAGAGGACGACAAACTGATCGGGATGAAAGCTCAAGCGGAGATCGCAGCGCATTGCCAGGGCGCGGGTGGCGGTTATGCGCTGCGTGATAATGTCTCCTTCCGGCAGATCGTTCAGCCCATAACCGATGTCGGGATGGGTCATGCGCGGAAAGAGGGGGGACATGATCCGGAAGGCGCCGATGCCGAGGCGATGGGCGGTTTCTACGGCCTGGTGGAGATTTTCGACGTTGTGCAGGCAGATGGTAGAGAGTTTGGCGAGTTGGGCGTCGCGTTTAAGAGGAGCAAGGGCCTTGGCGGTGGTGGTGCGAAAGGTGATTGCTTCATTCTTGAAGAGGCAGCAGAGGCCGAAACGCATGGGGGGATCCTTGGATAAAAAGGAAGGGGACAGGTTTGTTTTGTTGACTGCCAATAATTCCTATTGTACAGTAATCCTGTACGATAGAGGAGGTAAAAAATATGCTGCAAACAACTTATACTAATGCCAGGGCAAATTTCGCCGGACTCTGTGACGAGGTAACAGAAAATCGGGAGATCGTCCTCATCCGCCGTCGTAAGGGAAGCAATGTCGCTATGATTGCTGCCGATGAACTGCAAAGTCTAGTGGAAAGCTCTCACCTGATGCGTTCTCCCAAGAATGCCGAAAGGCTTCTTTCTGCGTTGGAACGAGCCATGAAAGGGAGTGGAAAAGCATCTTCTCTTGAGTCGCTGCGTTCCGAGGTTGGACTTGAAGACTAAGCAGCGGGATACGGTCTTTCAGCAAGAGTTCCGTGAAGATTTGCGTCATTGGGTGGAGACTGACCGAAAAGTTGCGTTGCGGGCTTTTGATTTAATTGAAGCAATCATGCGCGACCCCTTCAGCGGGATCGGTAAACCTGAGCCGCTCAAATATCTTTACTCCGGCACGTGGTCGAGACGTCTCACCCAGGAACACCGAATTGTATATCTTGTCCGTGAGGATCGAATAGATTTTCTTCAAGCACGGTATCATTACTGATATTTTTTTCAAAAAAACAGCCTTTTTCGTCCTCTCCTTACTCACTCTCCGCCTTGATCGTCTCCAGCTCTTCCCAGCGGGTATAAACCGTTTCCAGCTCGATCGCCAAAGCCGCCAGCCGCTCGTTCACCGTCGTCACTGCGTTGCCGGCGCCCTTGTAGAAATCGGGGTCGGCAAGCTTGGCGTGCAGCTCCGCTTCTTCCGCTTCGAGGGCGGCGATCTGCGCGGGGAGGGTTTCGAGTTCTTTCCCCTCCTTGAAGGTGAGCTTGCGCGCTTTCTCCACCTTGGGGCGCGGCTTCGGGGCGCTCTCTTTGGCCGGCTCCGGGGCTGGTGTCCGGGTGGCGGCCTGGCGCACCCAGTCGTCGTAGCCGCCGACATATTCGTTGACCCGGCCCTCCCCTTCGAAGACCAGAGTGCTGGTGACGACGTTGTTGAGGAATTCGCGGTCGTGGCTGACGAGGAGGAGGGTGCCGCTGAAGTCGAGAAGGAGCTCTTCGAGGAGGTCGAGGGTCTCGCTGTCGAGGTCATTGGTCGGTTCGTCGAGGACGAGAATATTCGCCGGTTTGGTAAAGAGTTTGGCGAGGAGGAGGCGGTTGCGCTCGCCACCGGAAAGGATGCGCACCGGCGAGCGGGCGCGATCGGGGCTGAAGAGGAAATCCTGCAGATAGCCGATGACATGGCGCGGCTTGCCGTTCCAGGTGACATAATCGCTCCCCTCGCCGACATTGTCGATGACGGTCTTCTCGAGATCGAGCTGGGCGCGGAGCTGATCGACGTAAAGGATTTCGCGGCGGGTGCCGAGAGCGATAGTGCCGCTCTGCGGTTGCAGTTCGCCCAAAAGGAGACGGAGAAGGGTGGTCTTGCCGGCGCCGTTCGGGCCGATGATACCGATGCGGTCGCCGCGCTGGATCGAGACCGAGAGGTCGCGGACGATGACATTGTCGCCGTAGGCAAAGCTGAGGTGTTCTGCCTCGGCGACGATCTGGCCGGAGCGTCGTGCTTCGGCGACTTCGAGCTTGACGTTGCCGAGCTTTTCGCGTCGCTGTCGCCGCTCTTCGCGCAGCGCCTTGAGCGCCCGTACCCGTCCTTCGTTGCGCGTGCGTCGCGCCTTGACCCCCTGGCGCAACCAGGCCTCTTCCTCGGCGAGCTTCTTGTCGAAGAGGGCGGCGCGGCTCTCTTCGATGACGAGGAGTTCTTCGCGGCGCTGCACAAAGGTGTCAAAATCGATGGGCCAGCAAAAGAGACGGCCGCGGTCGAGTTCGGCGATGCGGGTCGAAACGCGGCGGGCAAAGGCGCGGTCGTGGGTAACAAAGAGGCAGCTGGGGATCTCCTTGACCAGCAGCTCTTCGAGCCAGACGATGGTGCTGATATCGAGATGGTTGGTCGGCTCGTCGAGGAGGAGGAGTTCGGGCTGGGAGGCGAGGGCGCGGGCGAGAAGGACACGGCGCTGGGTGCCGCCGGAGAGGGTGACAAAATCGGCTTCGGGATCGAGATCAAGGCGCTGGATCAGTCGTTCGACATCCTGATGCAGGCTCCAGCCATTGCTCTCTTCCAGCCCCTTTTGCAATTCTTCGAGGCGCTGATAATCGCTGGCGCTGTGCGTTTCCGCGAGGCGGTGGCTGACATGATGATACTCGGCGAGGAGGGCGGCGGCTTCCTGCACGCCGCCACAGACAACGTCAAAGACCGGCCCCGCCAACTCCGGCGGCGCTTCCTGCGGAACGTAAGCGATGCGTACCCCCTGCGGCTGGATGAGGTCACCGCCATCGGGGCGCTGTTCGCCGGCAATGAGTTTCAGCAGACTCGATTTGCCGCAGCCGTTACGGCCTAAAAGGCAGAGTCGATCGCCCGGTTCGATGGTGAGATCGATACCGTTCAACAAGGGTGGGCCGCCAAAGGCGAGGGAGATATTACGGAGAGAGATCAGGGGCATGGAGACTCACA
>DIKR01000012.1:0-915 GCA_002424625.1 Desulfuromonadaceae bacterium UBA5613 | reverse complement strand
GGCAGAGTACGGAGAGCCCGTTTGCCCCAGTCGTCGTTGAGAACTTTGATGTAATGGCCGAAACCGAAGGAGACCATCTTGCCGGTCGCCGGGTCGCTGGTGGTGGTGATCAGGTAAAAGTCGTGAAAAGTGAGCGGGGGTTTTTCTGCCATTGGCATTATTGCACTGCTGTTGGTCAGAAGCGCTGCCCGCGCCAAGATCCACTGCTGATGTCTGGCAAGATCGGGGCGGCGCAGATAAGCCAGGGTGAGGAGCAGGATGATGAGGAAAGTCGAGAAGGCGATCTTTTTCATGGAAAAACTCCGACAGAATCTGGTTCTTGAATCGCTTCATCTTTACCCTTGCCCTGTATCCTTTGTCAACCGTACAACACTTTGCCCTCCTCTTTAGGCGTGCCTTGTGGTAAAAACGAAAAACTTTCATCCCCTGTCGCGAAGGACTGCATGTCCGAAAAGAAGCAGATCGTCAAAGCCGCTGGTATCCTCGGCTTCGCTACCATCCTTTCCCGCATCCTGGGCATGGTGCGCGACATGGTCGTCTCTCGTCTTTTCGGCGCCGGGATGGCGACGGACGCCTTTTTCGGCGCCTTTATGATCCCCAATCTGTTGCGCCGCTTCTTTGCTGAAGGGGCGCTGACCGCCGCCTTTGTGCCGATCTTTTCCGAATGGCGGGAGAAACACGGCGACGCCGGTGCCCGCGAGCTCGCCAATATCTGTTTTACCCTGCTGACCATCGTCATGGCCGGGATCACCCTCCTCGGCATCCTCTTTTCGCCGTTTATCGTCCAACTCTTCTTCCCCGGCTTTGCGGCGGTCCCCGGCAAGCTGGAGCTGACGATCACCCTCAATCGTCTCCTCTTTCCTTATATCTTCTTTATCAGTCTCGTCGCCCTCTGCATGGGGATTCTCAACACCC
>DIKR01000009.1:25746-56922 GCA_002424625.1 Desulfuromonadaceae bacterium UBA5613 | reverse complement strand
GGCAGACGCACTGGACTTAGGATCCAGCGGGTAACCGTAGGGGTTCGACTCCCCTCTCTCGCACCAAGCCGTCAACTTTCGATGATTTTTGACGGTTCCTGAATTCATTAACTACTACGTCCAGACCGTAGCCCAGCAGGGTTCGGTCTGTCTCTTTTTTCACAATCCAACACCCCAATTAAAGTCGCAAGGAGCAAACCCATGAACGTGACAATAGAAGAAATCAGCAGCATTAAAAAACGCCTTTCCTTTGAAGTTCCGGCGGAAACCGTCGCAATTGAAATTGAAAAGGCTTACCAGAAGATCGGCCAGAGCGCCAAGATCAAAGGTTTCCGCGCCGGCAAGATCCCCCGCCCCATCCTTGAGCAATACTATGCGCCACAGATGGAGCAGCAGGTCATCAACCGCCTGATCAATGACAGTTACATTAAGGCGCTCGACACCCACGACATCAACGTCCTCAGCGACCCGAAAATTATTGACAACAGCCTGATCGAACACGGCAAACCCTTTACTTATGCCGCTGAGGTTGAAGTCAGCCCGCAGGTGACTGCGCGCGATTACACCGGTCTGGTGCTGCAGAAAGAACGCCTCATCTTCGATGACAAATCGGTCGAAACGCAACTCGAAGAGATGCGGCAAGGACGCGCCGAAGTTGTCGATGCCAGTCGTGACACTGCAGCACTTGGCGATCACGTCGTTATCGACTTTGCCGGTTCGGTCGATGGTGTCCTCTTTGAGGGAGGGACTGCTGAGGACTTTACTCTTGAACTCGGTTCCGGGCAGTTTATCCCCGGCTTCGAAGAGCAGGTTGTCGGCATGAAGGTCAATGAATCCCGCGATATTCAGGTCACCTTCCCCGAGCAATACGGCAGCGCCGAACTTGCCGGTAAGGCCGCGGTCTTTGCCGTGACCTTGAAAAAAGTACGCGAAAAGGTCGCACCGGAGTTGACCGACGACTTTGCCAAAGGGTTTGGCCTGGAGTCCCTAACGGAACTGCGGGAAAAATTGACCGAGAATGCCCGGCGACAAGAGATCAATCGCATTGATGGTGATCTGCGCGAACGCCTGGTCACCGCCCTGATCGAGCGTAATCCCCTGGAAGTTCCGGAGACTCTGGTGCAGAATCAGCTCGGCTACATGCTCGCCAACATCCGCCAGCGCCTGGAAAGCCAGGGAATGAAACTGGAGATGATGGGAATGACAGAGGAATCATTTAAGCAAATGTATCGGGACACGGCCATCAGTCAGGTCCAGGGAACACTGATTCTGACCGCCATTGCCACTCAGGAAGGGATCACCGTCGAAGAGGCTGAGATCGATAGCCGTTTGGAAGAGATTGCAACGATGGCCAATGCTCCGGTCGAAGCAGTGCGTAAGCATTACGCCCGCGAAGATGCCCGCATTGGCTTGATGGCGCAGATCAGCGAAGAGAAGACCATCCGCTTCCTCCTTGACAAATCCCAGCTCACTGAGGTTGACAAGGAAGAATTGACGACCGAAGAGAAGGAGTAGATCATGGCTATGATACCATTCGTCGTTGAGCAGACCGGCCGGGGCGAAAGATCATATGACATCTACTCGCGCCTGCTCAAAGATCGCATTATCTTTTTGGGGGGTGAGATTGATGATCACCTTGCCAACCTGATTATTGCCCAACTCCTCTTTCTCGACTCGGAAGATCCGGAGAAGGATATTTTTCTCTACATCAATTCGCCCGGCGGCGTCGTCACCGGCGGACTGGCGATCTACGATACCATCCAGTATTTGAAAGCGCCGGTCTCGACGATTTGTGTCGGCCAGGCAGCAAGCATGGGAGCCGTCCTTCTCGCTGCCGGGGCTGCGGGCAAGCGTTTCACTCTCCCCAACTCGCGGATTATGATCCATCAACCGCTGGGAGGATTCCGCGGGCAGGCGAGCGACATCCACATTCACGCCCAGGAAATTCTCCGCATGCGCGACATTTTAAATGAGATTATTGCCCAACACACCGGCCAGTCGGTCGAGAAGATTGCTGCCGATACCGAGCGGGATTTCTTCATGAGTGGCGCGGAAGCTTGCAAATATGGTATTGTTGACTCTATAGTAACGCGTAAACCTCATACTATGGAGCTGAAAAAGTGAGCCAGAAAAGTGATCATTCCGGGCAGTTAATCTGTTCCTTCTGCGGCAAAGAGCAGAATGATGTTCGCAAATTGATTGCAGGTCCATCCGTCTTTATCTGCAATGAATGTATTGAGCTGTGCAAAGACATCATGGATGATGAATCCGAGTCGAACAGCGCCGAGGTTTCGTCCGATCTGCCCCGGCCTGTCGAGATTAAAGAGACCCTCGATGAATATGTCATCGGTCAGGAACGCGCCAAAAAGACCTTGGCAGTGGCGGTCTACAATCACTACAAGCGGGTGAATTACCTCCGCAGTGGCGGTGATGTTGAGGTGCAGAAGAGTAATATCCTCCTTCTCGGCCCGACCGGCAGCGGCAAGACCCTCCTTGCCCAGACCCTGGCCAAGGTGCTCAATGTCCCCTTTGCCATCACTGATGCGACCACTTTGACCGAAGCCGGTTATGTTGGCGAGGATGTTGAAAACATCATTCTCAACCTCCTCCAGGCGGCCGACTGGGACATTGAAAAAGCCCAGCGCGGCATCATCTATATTGACGAAGTCGATAAGATTGCCCGTAAAACCGATTCCCCCTCGATCACGCGCGACGTCTCCGGCGAAGGCGTGCAACAGGCGCTGCTCAAAATCATCGAAGGAACTCTTGCCAATATCCCGCCCAAAGGGGGGAGGAAGCATCCGCAGCAGGAATTCCTCAAGATTGACACAACGAATATTCTCTTTATCTGTGGCGGCGCCTTCTCCGGCCTTGACAGCATCGTTTCCCAACGCATCGGCACAAAATCAATGGGCTTCGGAGCGGCAACCAAGCAGCGTCACGATCTCTCGACGGGCGAAGCACTGGCGCAAGTCGAGCCCGCGGATCTCCTTAAATTTGGCCTCATCCCGGAATTTGTCGGCCGACTGCCGGTCATCGCTACCCTGAACGAACTCGACGAAGAATCTTTGATCTCTATTCTCAAAGAGCCGAAGAATGCCTTGGTCAAACAGTATCAAAAACTCTTTGAACTCGACAATATTCACCTCAAGTTTACGGATGGCGCTCTGGTCGCGGTCGCACAGCAAGCACTGAAACGGAAAACCGGGGCGCGTGGTCTCCGTTCTGTCCTTGAAAACGCCATGCTCGAAGTCATGTATGAAATCCCCTCCATGGATCGCGTCCGTGAGGTCGTTATCAATGAGGACGCGATCATGGGCGTCTCACGGCCGCTGGTTCTTCAGGACTGCGCTGAATCGGCCTGAACAACTGGACTGGCAACTTTATTCAACCAACCTTCCCCCAAGGGCTTGAGTCATGACCGACTATCCTGAACCAGGGCAGGCCGTCTCAAGCTTGCCCAACGAAGCGCTCTATCCCCTTATCCCCTTGCGTGACATCGTCATCTTCCCGGCGATGGTCACGCCGCTCTTTGTCGGCCGTCCCCGCTCGATTCAGGCGCTGGAAGCAGCCAACGCTGAACAGCGCCTTATCTTCCTGACCACGCAACGCGATCCCAAGATCGACGACCCGCTCCAGAATGATCTTTATGAAATCGGCGTCATCGGCCAGATTATTCAATTGCTCAAGCTTCCCGACGGAACTGTCAAGGTTCTGATTGAAGGGAAGGAACGGGCCCGTATCATCGGCCTCGAAGAACATCCCGAATGTCTTTATGCGAAAGTCGTCCTCGAAGAAGAGTTGTTAGCGGACTCGGACGAGATTGAAGCGATGAGTCGCAGTGTCCTTGCCGCCTTTGAAAGCTACATTAATCTTAGCAAAAAGATCCCGCCGGAGATGTTCTCTTCGATTTCCGGAATCACAGCCGCAGGCCGCCTTGCTGACGCAATTATTCCGCAACTGAATGTCAAAGTTTCCGACAAGCAGCAGATCATGGAGCAGATCAACCCCCTCCTGCGCCTGGAAAGTCTTCTTACTCTCCTCGAACACGAACTGCAGATCCTCGGCATCGAGAAGAAAATCCGCAGTCGGGTCAAAAGCCAGATGGAGCGGAGTCAGAAAGAGTATTATCTCAACGAACAGATGCGAGCCATCCAGAAAGAGCTGGGTGAAAAGGACGATTTCAAGCAGGAGTTACGGGAATTAGAAGAACGAATCAACACAGTCGATCTCTCGAAAGAAGCAAAAGAGAAGGCCTTGGCTGAGCTGCGCAAACTGAAACTGATGTCACCGATGTCTGCTGAAGCGACGGTGGTCCGCAATTATATTGACTGGATCGTCTCGATTCCCTGGAAAAAAGCGAGCAAAGATCGTCATGATCTGCAGCGGGCGGAAAAGATCCTTGAAGCTGATCATTACGGATTGCACAAGGTCAAAGAACGAATTCTTGAATATCTGGCGGTGCAAGCGCAGGTCAAAAAGATCAAGGGACCGATAATTTGTCTTCTTGGCCCCCCCGGAGTCGGAAAAACATCCCTCGGACGCTCGATCGCCAAAGCTCTGGAAAGAAAATTTGTCCGTATTTCCCTTGGCGGCGTGCGTGACGAAGCTGAAATTCGCGGTCATCGGCGTACCTATATCGGCGCCATGCCCGGCAAGATTATCCACGGAATGCGCAAAACCGGGGTCGTGAATCCCGTCTTTCTTCTCGATGAAATTGACAAAATGAGCACCGACTTTCGCGGTGATCCTTCGTCGGCGTTACTCGAAGTCCTCGATCCAGAACAGAACCACACCTTTGGCGATCACTTCCTGGATGTTGAATACGACCTGTCGTCAGTGATGTTTATCGCCACGGCAAACTCTCTGCACACGATTCCCCGGGCCCTTCTCGATCGCATGGAGATTATCCGGGTGGAGGGGTATACCGAAGAAGAAAAACTGCATATTGCCCGGCGTTACCTCATCCCCAAGCAGTTGGAAGTGCACGGTTTCCCGCCAAATCAGATTAAATTCAGCAATTCAGCTATCTACGAAATCATCCGCTATTATACGCGGGAAGCCGGAGTCCGTAATCTGGAACGGGAAATTGCCGCCATCTGCCGGAAACTGACCCGGAAACTTTTGGCGGCACAGAGCAGCAAGAAAGCTGTGACCGTGACTTCTCGCCAGATTGGCAGCTATCTTGGCATTCATTCCTATTCTTACGGCGCCCTCGAAATTGAAAACATGGTCGGCATCGCCACCGGTCTGGCCTGGACCGCAGTGGGCGGCGAGACCCTGACAATCGAAACGACCATTCTGCCGGGGAACGGAAAATTGACCGTTACCGGCAAGCTCGGTGAGGTTATGCGGGAATCTTCCCAGGCGGCCCTCAGCTATGTCCGCTCACGCTGGCAGGAACTTGGTCTGGAGAAAGATTTCTATCAACGCCTCGACCTCCATATCCATATTCCTGAAGGGGCAACCCCCAAGGACGGACCATCCGCCGGGATTACCATGGCCACGGCGCTTGCCTCAGCATTGACAGGGCGAGCTGTCGACAGAGCTTTAGCCATGACCGGTGAAATCACCTTGCGCGGGCGAGTATTAGCCATTGGCGGTCTCAAGGAAAAGTTGCTGGCGGCAAAAAGGGCGGGCATTACCCGTGTCCTCATCCCTATGGAAAACCGCAAGGATTTGACGGAGATTCCGGCCAGCGTCCAGCGGGGCCTCACAATTATTCCCGTCAACCATATGGATCAAGTCCTTGATGCAGCCCTCCTTGCCCCGGCAGAAAGGCGAGAGGAGAGCGTCGCAGCAGCCGAGGCGCCAACCGTACAGTGAGCAGCAGTGATTTTGACCAAATATTTTCTTGACAGTAACAAAACGGCTCTGTTATAACCACTCCGCATTGAAGCAGTTTCATCCTATCAATTAAAGCATGGAGGTTTTTGTGACTAAAGCAGATCTTGTCAACGAAATGGCAGAGAAGACGGGCTTCAGCAAGGTAGACACGGAAAAGTGCCTCAAAGCTCTAATTGAAACGGTGACTGAAGCCCTGAAGCAAGGTGACAAAGTTGCCTTGGTCGGCTTTGGAACTTTCAGTGTCGGTGAACGCGCTGAGCGGACCGGCAAAAACCCCCAGACTGGTGCAGCGATCAAGATCAGCGCCGCAAAAACCCCGAAATTCAAGGCTGGCAAAGTCCTCAAGGATGCTGTCAACGCTTAATTTTTCAGTAATTTCCAGCTAAAATTCAGAGAACCGGCGGCCCCACTGGCTGCCGGTTCTCTGTCTCAAAGCACCTTTGGGGCTGTAGTAGAGTCGGTTACAACGCCGGCCTGTCACGCCGGAGGTCGCGGGTTCAAGTCCCGTCAGCCCCGCCATTGACTCAACGGGCGAATAGCTCAGCTGGGAGAGCATCGGCCTTACAAGCCGAGGGTCACAGGTTCGAGCCCTGTTTCGCCCACCAATTTTAATTCCCAGACCTGATTCGGGGCTGTAGTAGAGTCGGTTACAACGCCGGCCTGTCACGCCGGAGGTCGCGGGTTCAAGTCCCGTCAGCCCCGCCAGAAAAATCAAAGAGGCGACCATGAATTGGTCGCCTCTTTGATTTTATCTGCTCAATCAAACGTCATGGGTCGGATATCAGCAGGATATCCCGACCCATCTCTTTACTGACCTCCTTCTTGCCGAAGGGGGTTTCTTTGTGCTATAGAATGCTGCCGTCAAACGGTCGAACGAATTCGGGTAAGGAGACTTTACAACATGTCTGGTCACAGTAAATGGGCGAACATCAAGCATCGCAAGGGTGCTCAGGACGCTAAAAGAGGCAAGATATTCACCAAACTTATTCGCGAAATCACGGTAGCAGCCAAGACCGGCGGTGGCGATCCGGATGCCAATGCTCGATTGCGTACAGCCATCGATAAAGCCAAATTTGAAAACATGCCGAAGGACACCATTGATCGGGCGATCAAAAAAGGAACCGGCGACCTCGACTCCGTCGTCTATGAAGAAGACAGCTTTGAGGGCTACGGTCCGGGCGGGGTGGCGATTATTGTTGAGTTCATGACCGACAATCGACAAAGGACCGTTGCCGATGTTCGGCACATCTTCAGTCGCAACAACGGAACCCTCGGCGTTACCGGTTCCGTCTCCTTCCTCTTTGATCGCAAAGGTTTGATCTCTCTCCCCAACAGTTACGATTTCGACCAGATTTTTGAAATTGCCCTGGAAGCAGGGGCAGACGATGTCAAGGACGAAGGAGATTCCATTGAGGTTATCACTGCTCCGTCCAGCTTCACTGCCGTCCGCGACGCCATCGCGACGCAAGGCCTGAAATGGGAATCGGCCGAAGTGACGATGATCCCCCAAACCATGGTAAAACTGGAGGGGAAACAAGCTGAACAGATGCTGAAATTGATGGAGAAACTTGAAGATTACGACGACGTGCAAAACGTTTATGCCAATTTTGACATCTCCGATGAAGAGATGGAAGCGATCCTCGGTTGAAGCACACATGGACTTTTGATGCGCATATTAGGGATTGATCCGGGGACGCGGGTCACCGGCTACGGCATCATTGAAAAAGTCGGAAACCGACTGATCCATGTCGATAACGGTGGCATCTTTACCCGCGCCGACATGGAACTTGCGGAGCGACTCAAGGTGATTTACGATGGCCTTTGTCAAATCATCTCGGAGTACGCGCCGGCCGCAGTCGCCGTAGAGCAGATATTTCTCGCCAAGAATGCCCTTTCTGCCCTTAAACTCGGGCACGCCCGCGGTACTGCGCTCCTGGTCGGGGTCAATCACGGCTTACCGGTCTTTGAGTATTCAGCGTTACAGGTCAAGAGCGCTGTTGTCGGCTACGGCAAAGCTGAAAAAATCCAGGTACAACAGATGGTCAAAACCCTGCTCAAACTTCCCGAAATAGCTCAGGAAGACGCCTCCGATGCTTTGGCTGTTGCTATCTGTCACGCTCACACCAATCTCCTTCACTCGGAACGGTTGGTGAAAACGACCACTCATTTGAGGCGCTCATGATTGCCATGTTGACCGGTCAACTCGTCAGTAAAGGGACTGACCAGATCATTATCGAGGTGGCCGGCGGTGTCGGGTATCGGGTTTTGATTCCCCTTTCGACCTTCTATTCCCTGCCCGATGACGGAACAGTTAAACTCCATATCCATACTCACGTTCGCGAAGATGCCCTTCTCCTTTACGGTTTTTTGACAGCTGACGAACGCGCCCTCTTTATCCTTCTCCTCTCCGTCGCCGGCGTCGGGCCGAAACTGGCGCTCAATATCCTTTCGCACGCCAGTCCGGGAGATCTCCGGCAGGCCATCGCTGCTGGCGATGTGAAAAGGCTGGCGACACTGCCCGGTATCGGCAAGAAGAGTGCGGAACGACTTGTTCTCGAACTCAAGGAGAAGATCAGCAAACTTGACCTCTCTGGCGATCTATTTGAGCGGGGACGCGATACCGCTATGACCCCGCCGACAGACCAGGCGGAAGACGCCCTTTCTGCCCTGCTCAATCTTGGTTATAAAGATGCACAGGCGCGTAAGGCCCTGGCTGCCATTGTCATTACTCCGGATACCCCGCTGGAAGAGATCCTCAAGAGCGCCCTGAAGTCCTTGATGCGTTAGGAGCAGAATGACAAACGAACGAATCATTACTCCCGACCTTGCTGCTGATGACGACAACTTTGAAGCTTCGCTGCGGCCGCGCCGACTGACAGAATATATCGGCCAGATCAAGGCCAAAGAGAATCTCCAGATCTTCATCGACGCTGCCCGATCGCGTCGCGAGACTCTCGACCACGTCCTTTTTTACGGTCCACCGGGACTAGGCAAGACCACCCTGGCCAACATTATTGCTGCCGAGATGGGGGTCAGCATCAAAAGCACCTCGGGTCCGGTCATCGAAAAAGCCGGCGACCTGGCGGCGGTCCTTACCAATCTGGAAGCCGGCGATGTCCTCTTTATCGACGAGATCCACCGTCTTTCCCCGGTCATCGAAGAGGTCCTCTACCCGGCGCTGGAAGATTACCAACTCGACATCATGATCGGTCAGGGACCGTCCGCCCGCACCATCAAGCTTGACCTTCCCCGCTTTACCCTCGTCGGCGCCACCACCCGCATCGGCCTCCTCTCTTCACCTTTACGCGATCGCTTCGGCGTCATCACCCGCCTGGAGTTCTATACGCCGGACGAACTGGCGGTTATTATCCGCCGCAGCGCTGGAATTCTTGGAATTCCCATCTCCGACGACGGTGCCGATGAAATTTCCCGGCGTTCCCGCGGTACCCCCCGCATCGCCAACCGCCTGTTGCGACGGGTGCGGGATTTTGCTGAAATCCTTGGCAATGGTCGCATCGATCAGGAGTTGGCCGCCCTGGCCCTACGCCGCCTCGAAGTCGACCTGTGTGGCTTTGACCACATGGACTGCCTCCTCCTGTTGACTCTCATCGACAAATTCTCCGGTGGTCCGGTCGGTCTTGAAACTCTCGCCGCTGCCATCGGCGAAGAGAAAGGTTCGATCGAAGATGTCATTGAACCCTACCTCATTCAGCAGGGCTATTTAAACCGGACACCGCGGGGACGGGTGGCGACCCCCCTCGCCTATCGCCACTTTGCCCGCATCGACCCGCGCCGCAGCTCCGGACAAAACGATCTCTTTATCAATGAATGAGATCCCTTCCTGCCCTGATTTGCTTCCCCTTCTTCATCCCGATGAAACCCTTGACAAGCTCGGTTACGGCAATCTGCAAATTATCCAGCCGCGGCAAGGATTCCGCGTCACTATCGATCCAGTTCTTCTTGCCAGCTTCACCCGGACCAAAACGGGAGAAAGATGGATCGATCTTGGCTGTGGCAGCGGCGTATTACCCCTCCTCATTGCTAGTCGCAAAACAGGGATACAGATGACCGGGATCGAGATTGACCGGGCCAGTGCCGACCGGGCACACAGAAATATCGTTATCAACAAGCTCGAAAAACAAATCGACATTATCCAGGGAGATTTGCGCGAACTGCACAAAACGCATGCCGTGCAATCCCTTGACGGTGTTATTACCAATCCGCCCTACCGGCGGCCCGAAAGCGGACGGCTCTCTGTTGGCGAGCAACGCGCCATCGCCCGTCACGAACTGCATGGCAACCTTGACGATTTTCTCGAAGCAAGCCGCTATCTTCTCAAAAATGGCGGACGTTTTTATACGATCTACCTGGCGGAACGACTCCCGGAACTTTTGAGTAAAATGTCCGCCAAAAAGATCGAACCAAAACGACTGCGCTGCATCCACCCGCGGCGGGGCAATGATGCAAACCTCGTGCTGGTCGAGGGGCGGCGAAGCGGCCGGCCGGGGCTGACAATTACGCCACCGCTATTTCTATACGAAGGGGAGGGTTATTCAGAGGAAGTGCGGATATTGGCAGGAGATTTTGCTGGAAGCGCGAGAATTAAGGCCCCGAAGAACTTTTACTCTGAAGATAATGAACCAAAAGCTTGCGCCAGGCATTATGAAGCTCATCTTCGTCAGGAGGAAGGAGTCGATTAAGCTCTTCCTCCTCTGCCGGGGTCAGGGCGCGTGACGCTATCTCTTCAGGGGGAGTTACGACAGCAGGGATTTCCGGCTGGCCATGACGGAGGTGAATATCCTCCAACACCCCGGGGGCAATGGCAAGATTTAAACGTTCGAGAATCCGCGGCTTGAGCAGTTGCAACTGCTGCATCCAGACCGGATGATCGACCCGCACCTCTAGAACCCCGCCGCGCAAACGAAAGGGCTGGGCATGTTGTGCGGTCTGCGGTCCGACCACCTCGGCCCAGACCTTCCAGGCTCGATAAGGTTCAAGACGTTCGCGAACCCCCATATTCCGGGTCAAAGCATCAAGGACCGCGCCGGCCTTTGCCGGGTGAAACATGCGGTTACGCCGTGCAGGGGGACTCATCGCTGCAGCCTCCGGAGTAAGCGCCCCCCCGCCATCTGACCCAAGAGGGCACAGCCGAGGGTCAGAGGAATCCACTTCCAGCCAAAATCGAGCCAAACACGCAGCAGAATGATCAACGGGATAGATGCGTGAATATAAAAAAACCACTGCCAGGAAAAACGTAAAGCGCGTTGCCGCAAATAACCGAGGGGGATGTTGGCAAGAAAGGCAAAACCAAGAAGTCCGGTGAGATTGAGTGCGAAAGTGGACACAAATAAAACCTTTCAAGATTTTTTCGAGTCTAGCCGTAACCGCTAATGAAAGTCAATTGTACTAAAGGGATGACACCATGGTTCGTGAAAATGATTTTATTGCCGTCTTTCACTCCATTCATCGGGTGATGAAAGCCGAAAAAATACTGAAGGGGGCCGGGATTTCGATTCTACTGATACCTGCACCCCGGGAGATCAGTTCTGATTGTGGACTGGCCCTGCGCTATGCCCTGGACGACGCCCAACGAATCCAGGAACTCCTTATTGCAAAGGGGCTCCCGCCGGCCGAGGTCTATCAATATCAGGGGGGGAAATTCACCCCGCAAGAGATATTCCCTTGACATCAACGGAGGGCTTCTCTATATTTCGCATTTTGCAAAACTTTCCTGGGATATCCCATG
The DNA here is from genome assembly GCA_002424625.1 of Desulfuromonadaceae bacterium UBA5613. Lineage (GTDB taxonomy): Bacteria > Desulfobacterota > Desulfuromonadia > Desulfuromonadales > UBA2197 > UBA2197. The sequence continues at coordinate 45,329 of DIKR01000009.1, read as the reverse complement.
TTCGATACGCTCAGTGAAAAATTTGAGAGCATTTTCAAAAAGCTACGCGGCCAAGGCCAGCTGACTGAGGAAAACATTCAGGAAGCGTTGCGCGAAGTGCGCCTGGTTCTACTCGAAGCCGATGTTAACTTTAAAGTTGTCAAAGACTTTGTGGCGACAGTCCGTGAAAGTGCCATCGGTCAGAATGTCCTCAAAAGCCTGACTCCGGGCCAACAGGTTATCAAGGTCGTTCGTGAAGAACTTGGTCGCCTCATGGGCGAAGGAGAAGCTAACCATCTCAATCTGGATGCCCGTCCACCTGTAGCAGTGATGCTTTGCGGACTCCAGGGGGCCGGTAAAACGACAACTTGCGGCAAATTGGCACTGCGTCTACGCAAAGAGAAACGTTCACCGCTCCTCGTACCGGCCGACATCTATCGCCCTGCTGCCATTGAGCAGCTGAAGACCTTGGGGCGCCAACTCGACATCCCGGTTTTCGATGCAAAAGCCGATATGGATCCGGTGCAGATTTGTATCGAAGCGCGTCGTTTTGCGGAGCTGAACGGTTACGACACCCTGATTCTCGACACGGCTGGACGTCTGCATATCGACGAAGTCCTGATGTCCGAATTGGTGCGCATCAAAGAGAATCTGGCTCCAAAAGAAATTCTTCTGGTTGCTGACGCAATGACTGGTCAGGAAGCTGTGAACATCGCCGAAGGATTCAATCAGAAGCTGGGAATAACTGGTATCATCCTGACAAAGCTGGATGGCGATGCCCGCGGTGGCGCCGCTCTTTCCATGCGTGCGGTCACCGGCAAGCCGATCAAATTTTCCGGTATCGGTGAAAAGCTCGACGCTCTTGAGGTCTTTCACGCCGACCGCATGGCGCAACGCATTCTCGGGATGGGGGATGTCCTGTCGCTGATTGAAAAAGCGCAAGGTGCCATCGATCGCGATGAAGCCCTGGCTTTGGAAAAACGGGTGAAAAAGGAAGGCTTCACCCTGGAGAACTTCCGAGATCAGATGCAGACCATCAAAAAAATGGGTTCCATGGAGTCGATTATCAGTATGATTCCCGGCGCCGGTAAAGCCCTTAAAGAAGCCCAGGGAATGCAAGCCCCGGATAAAGAGTTGAAACGGATTGAAGCGATTATCAACTCGATGACGGTTGCCGAACGCCGCGATCATCATCTTCTCAACGGCTCGCGGCGGTTACGGATCGCCAAGGGGAGCGGTACCACGGTTCAGGATATCAATGTACTTATCAAGCGTTTCAGCGAAGCGCAAAAAATGATGAAGAAGATGCAGCAACTAGGTCCCAAGGGACTGCGCAGCCTCATGGGACGAGGCGGGCGTTCCCCTTTTTAATGAAACAGGGATCTTTACTTTAGTGTGTATAATCAACCCTTTCGATATTGATCGAAACAACGTAAAAGAGGAGTAGAAAATTATGTCCGTTAAAATTCGCCTTGCCCGTGGCGGTGCCAAGAAAAAGCCTTTTTATCAAGTCGTTGTCGCTGATGGTCGTTTTCCCCGCGATGGCCGTTTTATCGACAATCTTGGACAATACGATCCGAAACAGAATCCGCCGATGATCAGCCTGAATGAAGAACTCGCCATTGACTGGTTGCGCAAAGGTGCTCAGCCGACTGAAACCGTTAAGCAGATTCTTCGCACTTCTGGCATTCTTGCCAAAGCTAAAGCGTAAGAACGATACTGCTGTGTCTATACAACCGAAGGATGTCGATCCTCTCTTTCCGGCAGGAGTTGTTATCGGCGTCCACGGCTTGCGTGGCGACTTGAAAGTCCGACCTCATTCCGGGGATTCAACTTCACTGGATAGCGTAAAAGAGGTCACCCTGCAGCGAGAAAGCAGGAAAAGCCAGCATCAGGTGCAGAAAGCATCTCGTCATAAAGGAAATCTGCTGCTTCGTCTCGAGGGAATTACTTCCGTCGAGAGTGCTGAAATATTCATCGGATGCGAAGTCCTCATCTCCCACGATGATTTGGCAGCCCTTCCAGAAGATGAATTTTACTGGTTCCAGCTTGAGGGGCTGCGGGTCGACGATAGTCAATACGGGAATCTCGGCACGATAATTGAAATTTTCACCACACCGGCGCACGATATTCTCGTCGTAAACGGCCCGCATGGTGAAGTTCTCATTCCGGTAGTTGACGCGTTCATTCACAAGATCGATGAAGACGCCAAGGTCATGCACGTTGATCTGCCTGAAGGATTAGTTCCCGAAACGAATTCTGATGCGCTTTGATCTTCTTACCCTCTTCCCGAGCATGGTCGAATCTCCCTTTGCCATGAGTATTTTAGGGAAAGCGGTGGAACGTGGCATTATCGACATCCGCGCCTGGTATCTCCGGGATTGGGCCGAGGGTCGCCATAAAGTCACTGATGACATCCCCTATGGTGGCGGAAACGGCATGGTCCTTAAACCGGAACCGGTAGCGAGGGCGCTGCAGAAACTGAAGGAAGAGACGCCGCAGTCAAAAGTCCTGCTCATGAGCCCGCAAGGGCGGCGATTCGATCAGCAGGAAGCGGCGAAGTTAAGTCAGGAAACCGGTCTTATCTTTGTCTGTGGCCGCTACGAAGGATTTGACGAGCGCATTCGCTCCATGGTCGACGCCGAATACTCAATTGGCGATTTTGTCCTGACCGGCGGCGAGTTGCCGGCCATGGTAATGATCGATGCCATCGCCCGACTCGTTCCCGGTGTGCTTGGCAATTGCAACAGTGCCGTCACCGACTCTTTTGCCGACGGACTCCTTGAGCACCCGCATTATACGCGACCACCGGAGTTCAACGGAATGAAGGTTCCCGAAGTCCTCCTCAGCGGTGATCACGCCAGGATTGCGCGGTGGCGGCGGAGCGAACAGTTAAAACGCACCTGGTTACGGCGCCCGGAACTGCTCGAAAGAGCCGCACTCTCTGCTGAGGATAAAAAAATTCTCGCAGCTCTTGTGCAGGAGATGGAAAGCTCCGGCACGTGTTAAGCCGTCTTGCAGTTGCCCTGGTCCATTACCCGGTGCTCAATCGCCGCAACGAGGTGGTTGCCAGCGCTGTCACCAATCTGGATCTGCACGACATTGCTCGCAGCTGTCGCACTTTTGGGGTCGGCCGTTTCTTTGTTGTCACCCCGGTCAAGGAACAGCAAAAAGTTGTAGAGCAGATCCTGGAACATTGGCTGCACGGTTATGGCTCGACACATAACCCCGATCGTTGCAGCGCATTTCAATTGCTGGAGACCGTTGCTGATCTTGAAACCGCCCGGGAGCGCTGGAGCAAGAAACACTCTCGACCGGCACGGATCATCATCACCAGTGCCAAAAGCCCGCAGGGGTTGAACGGTCAAGACTGCCAACAGCTGCTCGCAGAAGAGCCACTTCTGCTGGTGCTGGGGACAGGGTCGGGACTAGCGCCGGAAATTATCGACCGGAGCTTTGAAACGTTTCAATCGATTCAGGGCGTTGCAGACTACAATCATTTACCGGTCAGAGCGGCGGCGGCCATTATTCTTGATCGGATCTTCACAGGACGTTGATACCAAACCACAGCCCGCCCCGTGCATGCGCCGGGAGCAAAAAGATTTGTCCGAAAATCGGCATAGAGGAGAAGAAAACATGAACACTATTGAACGTCTCGAAATGGAACAGATGCGCAAGAATATCCCGGTCTTCAAAGGCGGCGATACTCTTCGCGTTCACGTGAAGATTGTAGAAGGCGACAAACAGCGTATCCAGGTTTATCAAGGGGTCTGCATCAAACGCCTCAACCGTGGCCTCGGTTCCAGCTTTACTGTCCGCAAAATTTCGAACAGCTACGGCGTCGAGCGTATCTTCCCGCTCCACTCGCCGAGTATCGACAAAATTGAAGTCGTCATGTGCGGCGATGTACGGCGCGCCAAGCTTTACTACCTGCGCAACCTGCAGGGCAAAGCAGCCCGTATCCGCGAGAAACGCTACTAAGCCAAGACCAAACAAAACGCCCCGATCAATGATCGGGGCGTTTTGTTTAACTCTGCTGAGGTTAAGACCTGGTCGATCAGTGGTGAACGGCCGGCGCCATCACTGCAGTTTCAGGGGACGAATAAACGATCGTAATCAGTACGGCCAAAAGGAGATACAGACACGCGGTCGCCCACCCTCCTTGTGCCAAGGCGAAACGCAAGCCCTTCCAATCGACCAACAAAAAGAGGTATGCCAAAAAAAAGATTACCAAAAACAGTCCAGCCATAAGTACTCTCCTTCACTTTGAATAATTTAATAACAAAAGCGAAAAAGATTGTAGCGCAGACATTTCCGGAAATCCAGCTGGAAATGCAAGGAGGGTCAATCGACCATGCAACTATCCTTCCCCGGCACAACGACAAGCACTCCCCTTGACTACGAACTTTCAGCGAAACAACGCGGCTATTCTGCCATTGCCGGAATTGACGAAGCTGGACGCGGGCCCCTCGCCGGACCGGTCATTGCAGCAGCAGTTATTCTTTCAGACAACTTCAATCTCCCCGGCTTAACGGATTCAAAAAAACTCTCAGCCAAAAAGCGTGAGGAACTATACCCCCTGATTCGTAGTCAGGCACGGGCCTTCGCCATCGGGCTTGTTTCGGCGGAAACAATCGATCGCGTCAACATCTTGCAAGGGACCCTGCTGGCAATGCAAGCAGCGGTGACGCGTTTACAGATTCCGGCGGATTATCTCCTTGTCGACGGCATCAGCAAAATTCCGCTCAGCTCGCCACAGCTCACCATTAAACAAGGTGACTCCCGTTCTCTCTCCATTGCAGCCGCTTCGGTTGTGGCGAAGGTTGTGCGTGACCGGATCATGTGCGTCTTTGCTCGCCACTACCCGCAATATGGTTTTGCCGAACACAAAGGCTATGGCACCGCAATGCATCTATCCGCCATCGCCCGCTTTGGCCCTTCCCCCCTGCACCGCAAAACCTTTCGCGGTGTCCGGGAATATGTTCCCGAACCATGACCGAGGCCCGACTCTCGCTTGGACGCTGCGGTGAAGATGCCGCAGCCCTTTATCTCGCTGAAAAGGGGTACCGGATTGTCGCCCGCAATCTTCGCACCCCGGTCGGAGAGATCGATATCATTGCCCAACAAGCCAAACTTCTCATCTTTATCGAAGTAAAGACGCGGCGATCTCTCGCTTACGGCTCTCCCCAGGAAGCGGTTGGGCCACGAAAACAGCGGCAGATTATCCGCACCGCTCAATGGTATCTGAGCGATGCGCGGCACCGAGGTTTCCAGCCACGCTTTGATGTCATCGCCATCCTTTATCTCCCGACCGGCCCGCAAATCGAACACATCGTCAACGCCTTCGGAGTCTGACCCTTTAGTCGCGATCCAAAGATTCATCCCCCTCCGGCAGTATAAGCTCGATCTCTTCAATCCGTCGCCCCCCAACCTTCCGCACCACAAATGTCACCCCCTGTGCAGAACAGTGCGCCCCCTCGGCCGGAATCGTTCCGAATTGCCGCAGCAGGAAGCCGGCCATGGTCGTTACATGCTCTTCCGACAGATCCAGAGCAAAGCGCTTGTTGACACTGCGGACAGACTCACCACCGCCGATCAGATAATGTCGCGGGGAGATCTCCTGAAAAGCAATTTCGGCGATATCGTATTCGTCATCAATTTCACCGACAATCTGTTCGACGATATCCTCCATCGTCACCAACCCCTCCACTGCACCATATTCATCGACGACAACGGCCATGTGCATCCGCAAACGCCGGAAGGATTGCAGCAGTGTCTCAATCCGTTTCGAATCCGGAACAAAGTAAGGCGCCCGCACCCGCTCCTGCAGACAAAATTCGGCAGGCCGGTCGACGTAACGGAGAATGTCCTTGGCGTGAATCACGCCGACAATTTTATCAAGATGTTCGTCGTAGACTGGAAAACGGGAATGGGGGGCGTTCTGAATCAAGCGGAGAATATCATGAAACGGGGTCTGCAGCTCAATGCCGATAATTTCTGGCCGGGGGACCATGACATCACGCACCTGGACATGAGACAGATCGAAGACTCCGTGCAGCATTAAATGCTTTTCTTGCGCAACAACGCCGGATTGCTCTCCACTGGTGATGATCGTGCGGATTTCATCCTCAGAGATCACAGACCGACCCTCTTCCCGACCCATACACCGCATAACCAAACGCGAGATGCCACTTACGACCCAGACAATGGGTTTGAGCAAAAGCATACAGAAACGAATAACTGGCAGGACTGCGAATGCAACTGATTCCGCCCGCCGCGCCGCATAAGTTTTGGGGGTAACTTCACCGAAGATAAGGAGAAGCGGAGTAAGAATTAAGATTGTCAGAAATTCACTATTCTTCTCACCGAATACCCCGACGAGAAAAGTTGTCGCGAAGACCGAGAGCGCAATATTAATAATATTGTTGCCCACCAAAAGGGTGCCAAGGAGTCTCTCCGGTTGATTGATAAGTTTTTCGAGTTGTGCAGCATGATGCCGTTTCTTCTGCACCAGATAATTCAACCGCATGCGATCAAGAGCAAAGAGTGCGGTCTCCGAACCGGAGAAGAAGGCCGAAAAGAGTAAAAGGAGGCCGAGACCGAATAAATGAAAGAGTTGTTCCGTTGACATATGGCGCGCTACACTCCTGAATTCGCGGAAATGTCCGGATATTAGACTAAATCTTCATAAATGACAATCTTGTCGCCACCTTGCGGCTATGCTATATATCGGTGCCAATTCCCCTTTGCAGGAGCGCTACCGATGGATCACGAGGAAGCCGCCAGGCGTCATGCCGAACTCTGTACAATCTTGCGCCGCCACAGCTACCTTTATTACGCTCTTGATCAGCCGGAGATCAGCGACAGCCAATATGATCTGCTCATCAACGCACTGAGCCAACTCGAAAAAGCTTTTCCCTATCTGATCAGCCCGGACTCACCGACACAGCGTGTCGGTGCTCCACCTCTCGACAAATTCTCACCTTATCGCCACACTGTGCCGATGCTTTCTCTCGATAATGCCCGTAATGAAACTGAACTTTACGACTTTGACCTTCGCATCAAAAAAGAAAGCGGGGCACTTGAAGAGATAGAGTATGTCTGCGAAGTCAAACTTGACGGTCTCGCCGTCGAGTTGATTTACGAAAAAGGCGCGCTGGTCAACGGTGCCACCCGCGGCGACGGCATTGTCGGTGAACAGATTATCGAAAATCTCCGCACCATTTCCAGTATCCCATTGCATTTGAACGGGGCTTACCCGCAACTTTTGGAGGTCCGCGGCGAGGTCTATATTGACAAGGAGTCCTTTCAAAAGTGGAATCGTGAACTGGAAGAGAGCGGCGCGCCCACCTTTGCCAATCCTCGCAATGCCGCGGCTGGATCGCTGCGACAACTCGACTCCCGCATCACCGCCAAGCGGCCGCTGACGATCTTCTGCTACGGTCTCGGTGCTACTGCCGGCGAACTTCCCCTTGACCATTTTTCCACTCTGCAGCTTCTGCGCGACTACGGGCTGCGGGTCAATCTCGCTGAGACCCGTCTGGTGCGAGGCCCGGCAGAGGTCATCGCCTGCTACCATGATCTGATCGCCCGGCGCGAGGAGCTCCCCTACGAGATCGACGGCATGGTCGTCAAGGTTAACGACCTGGCCCTGCAGCGCGATCTCGGTGAAAAGAGCCGTTCGCCACGCTGGGCCATCGCCTTCAAATTCCCCCCGCGTCAGGCAGTGACCACCGTCGTTGATATCCAGCTCCAGGTCGGTCGTACCGGCGCCATCACTCCGGTGGCCATCCTCGCCCCGGTCGAGGTCAGCGGCGTCATCGTCAGCCGCGCTTCACTCCACAACTGGGACGAAATTGCCCGCCTCGATGTACGCATCGGTGACCAGGTGGTGGTCGAACGCGCTGGCGACGTTATCCCTGATGTTGTGCAGGTACTGGTTGAAAAGCGCAATGGCAGCGAGGTTTGTGTCCCATTGCCGGAAAGCTGTCCCAAATGCGGTTCACCCGTCAGTAAATTAGAAGGAGAGGTCATCCCGCGCTGTCAGGGTCTCGCCTGCCCGGCGCAACTCAAGGAGGCGCTTATCCACTTCGCCTCCCGCAACGCCATGGATATCGAAGGATTGGGAGAGCGCTACATCGAGCAGCTCCTGAACCTCGGCCTGGTGTCAAGTGTCGCCGATCTTTACAAGTTGACGCAAGCGGATCTCTTTCGCTTTGAACGGATGGGAGAAAAACTTGCCGAGAACCTCCTTGCCGCTATCGCCCAAAGTAAAACCCGCCCCCTTCCCCGTCTTCTCTTCGGTCTCGGCATTCGTCACGTCGGCGTCCACCTCGCCAAAATACTGGCTCAACAATTCGGTTCTCTCCCCGCCCTCGAACGCGCCAGTTTTGACGAACTTTGCGCCATCCACGAAGTCGGGCCGCAGGTAGCGCAGAGTGTCGTCAATTTCTTCACGGCGCCGCGTAACCGGGAAATTCTTGATCAACTCCTCGCCTCCGGCGTGTCGCCGCGGACGGAGATTAAAAGGAGTGGCGGTCCCCTGGCCGGCAAGACCTTTGTCTTCACCGGCGCAATGAGTCGTTTCGGCCGCAAGGGAGCGCAGGAACTGGTCGAACACCGCGGTGGCCGGGCGAGTGGTTCGGTGAGCAAGAAGACCGACTACGTTATCGCCGGCGATGAAGCCGGGAGCAAACTGGATAAAGCACGGGAGCTCGGGGTGACAGTGCTCAGCGAAGAAGAATTTGAAGAGCTCCTCAAAAAAATGGAGGCTGCCGATGATGATAAGAGCGACACTGCAGGTGACAGGCCAGGTACAGGGAGTCAATTTTCGCTCTTCGACTAAAGCTGAAGCTGACGCCCTTTGCCTGACCGGCTGGGTACGCAATCGCCCCGACGGCAGCGTTGAAGTGGTGATTGAAGGGCCAAAAGGGGCCGCGCAGCAACTCATCGACTGGTGCCAGCACGGTCCGGTCTTGGCCCGGGTTGAGGGTCTGACGATCGAATGGCAGGCGGCGAGCGGAGAATTCAGTGAGTTTAAGATCCACCGATAAGGAGGAAAATATGTTCATTGAGCTTTTGCAACAACGGCGCAGCATTCGCCAGTTCAAATCGACAGCGATCACACCGGAACAGCTCGCCCAGCTGAGCGAAGCGCTCCTCCGGGCCCCGACATCACGGGGACGCAACCCCTGGCACTTCGTAATAGTCGACGATCCGCAACTCCTCACTCAGCTCTCTAAAGCCAAGGCGCATGGGGCTGAATTTCTGGCCAAAGCACCGCTGGCAGTGGCGATCTGTGCCGAGCCGGCCGTGAGCGATGTCTGGGTGGAGGATTGTGCGATCGCCGCCATCATTCTGCAGTTGACCGCTGAATCGCTGGGGCTGGGGAGTTGCTGGGCACAAATGCGTCTGCGCAGCGATGCGAACGGACGCAGTGCCGAAGAGAATGTCTGCGAAATCCTCAATCTACCGGAGGCGTGGAGTGTCGACTGCATCATCGGCATCGGCCAGCCGAGCCAACGCCCCGCCGGCCATCCGCGTGCCAGCCTGCCGGATGGGAAAATCCACCGGAATCGTCAGCCGAAGTAAGCTACTCTTCGGCAGCAGCCCGAAGCGACAACGCTTCTTTGTAAACCTCATCCCCCGGTAGTCCGTAAGCTTTGGCGACCTGCTTCACCGCGGCGCGCAGCAACATCCCTTCAGCGAGCAGCTGCGCCAGCGCTTCCTTGACCGTCATCGTCGGCGTCTCTGCCGCAGTCGCCGGACCGATAAGGAGGACGATCTCCCCCCTGATATCTTTGGCGGCGAAGTGCTGCTGCACCTCCTCTGCTCTCCCCCGCACCAACTCCTCGTGCATCTTGGTCAACTCCCGTGCCACCGCCACCTCGCGCTCTGCCCCGAGTTCCTCGACGATCTCCGCCAGGGTCTCGCCAAGCCGGTGCGGCGCTTCGTAAAAGAGCGTCGTGCGCTGCTCGGCGCGCAGCCGCGTCAGAGCTTCCCGGCGCGCCGTACTCCTGGCAGGGAGAAAGCCGGCAAAGACAAAGGCGTCGGTCGGCAGTCCGGAGATCGCCAGAGCGCTGATCACCGCCGAGGGGCCGGGGATCGCGACAACCGGCAAGCTGGCGTTGCGACAGGCGACGACGATGCGATAGCCGGGATCGCTGATGCCGGGGGTGCCGGCGTCGGAGATCAGGGCAATCGACTTGCCATCCTGCAGCTTCTCCACCAACTTCTCTGCCTTTGGCTCTTCATTGTGCTGGTGGTAAGCGGTCAAGGCCGTGGTGATGCCGTAATGGTTGAGGAGCTTGCGACTGTGGCGGGTATCCTCACAGGCGATGAGATCGACCTCCTTGAGGATGCGCAGGGCACGCAGGGTGATATCTTCCAGGTTGCCGATCGGCGTAGCGACGAGATAGAGAATACCGGACATGGGAATCCTTAAAATCAAGGTTGAAGGTTGAAGGATGAATTATGAGTCAAGCAAGATCGAAGCTCCGCCAGCCACAGAGCGGCAGACGCGTCGCTCGGCATCCGCCAATCACCACGGGGGGAAAGGGCGACACTGCCGACTTTGGGACCATCCGGCAGGACAGAGCGCTTGAACTGCTGGGAAAAGAAGCGACGGATGAAGACCGTCAACCAGCGATGGATTTCAGTGGGAGGATATTCACCGGCAAAGGCGATGCAGGCGAGCATGTAGATTTTGCGCGGTCCGAAGTGTAATCGCACGACATTATAAAGGAAGAAGTCATGGAGACGATAAGGGCCGACATGATCCTCAGTGACCTGGGCAATCTCGCCACTGGCTGTCGGCGGCAGTAGTTCGGGAGAGACCGGAGTCGCGGCAACATCGTGAAGAATTTGCGCGGTCTCGCCACTGAACTCTTCCTCAGCGCACCATTCGACGAGATAGCGCACCAGGGTCTTGGGCACCCCGGCGTTAATCCCGTACATCGCCATATGATCGCCGTTGAAGGTACACCAGCCAAGGGCAAGCTCGGAAAGGTCCCCGGTGCCGAGGACCAGTCCGCCGACCTGATTGGCGATATCCATGAGAATTTGCGTGCGCTCCCGCGCCTGTGAGTTTTCGTAAGTGATATCGTGCCGGGCTTCGTCGTGACCGATATCGGCAAAGTGCTGCCGCACCGCTGCATCGATGGAGATGACCCGTAAGCTGACGCCGAGACTGGCAGCGAGGACTTCCGCATTATTGCGGGTACGAACAGTGGTGCCGAAACCGGGCATAGTGACGGCGACGATACCGCTGCGGGGCAGAGCAAGTTTATCAAAGGCTTTGACCGCCACCAGCAGGGCGAGGGTCGAGTCGAGCCCGCCGGAGATGCCGAGGACGAGTTGTTGCGATGTTGTATGCAGGAGGCGCCGACCCAGGCCGGTCGTCTGGATGGCAAAGATTTCCGCACAGCGTTCCGCCCGCTCCTGCCGCTGCGACGGGACAAAGGGCGCGGGATCGATACTGCGCAGCAAGGTCGCGACCGGGGCTGCGGGAGGGAGTTCGATGGTGAGGATGCGCACCGGCAGGGGGGAGCTTGCCGCAAAGGTCGAACTGCGCCGCCGCTCGTTGGCCAGTCGCTCACAGTCGATATCGCTGAGGGTAAGAGTCGAAGCAAAAGAAAAGCGTTCACTCTCGGCAAGGATGACGCCGTTTTCAGCAATCAGGCAGTGGCCGGAGAAGACGAGATCGGTGCTCGATTCGCCGGGACCGGCGCCGGCATAAGCGTAGGCCGCGAGACAGCGAGCCGACTGCAGCCGTACCAGATCGCGACGGTACTCCATTTTCCCCAGCGTCTCGGGGCTGGCGGAAAGATTGGCGATCAGGGTGGCGCCGGCCAAAGCCAGATCGGCGCTCGGCGGATTCGGACTCCAAAGGTCTTCGCAGAGCTCAATTCCGAAAAGGGCAGAGGCGGGAGTTGACAGAGAAAAGAGCAGATCAGTGCCAAAGGGGACCTCTCCGCCGGAAAAACCAATCATCCGGCTCGTGCTCTGCTCCGCACCGCAGAACCAGCGGCGTTCGTAGAACTCCTGGCTATTGGGGATATGACGCTTCGGAACAACGCCGATGACCTGTCCTGCGGCGATAATGACGGCACAGTTAAAGAGACGCCCCCCCTGCATCAACGGTGCGCCGACGAGCAACGCCAGCGGCCACTGCCGGGAAAGTTCCGTCAGGTGAACAATTCCAGCTTCAGCGGCCTGCAACAGGGTCGGCTGCAAAAAGAGATCGGCACAGCTGTAGCCGGTGACCGACAGTTCGGGACAGAGGAGGACTCGCGCCCCCTGCCCGGCAGCTTCCTCCGCCATTCCGGCGATAATTTCACAATTATAAACTGGATCAGCAAGACGCAGCGCTGGACTGGCAACAGCGACGCGCAACATTCCCAGAGGGGCAAGATCGACCGGCATCGGCAACTCCTTGGTTGAAATTGTCGATATTGTAGCGGCATTACTCCGGTTTGGCCAGAAAAAGCTAAAAATTTCAGTGCCTACCTAACGACTGGGTGCTGTTTCCGTCGAAAATAAGGCGGCAATTGCGATCTGCTGCGCCAACACCTCTGCCCTATCCCGTTCACCCCGCCGCATACTGATAAGCAAGATCGCACCAATCGTCCAGCTCAGGATCAACAGCAGGCTCACCCCGAGCAGCAACCGACGCTGCTGCCTGGAACGTGTGCTGACTTTACACTTAACGGCTTGGAATCTCTGCTTATGCTGAAACGGGACAGAAACGGGGATAAAGTTATCGCAGCTCTTCATGACAAAACCTCCTGCTCTTGATTGTGTGCAGCACAATTAGCAGAACTGGTCAGTCAGTTTGTGTCCTGGCAAACAATTTTATTTTACAACACTGATTTTTCCTGCTCGCGCCGAGAAGAAAAAATCAAAGGGGCTTGCATTGAAGAAATTGACCGTTATTATTTTTTGACGATGATATTCAACCGGCGATTTCTCTCAGCGGATTAACAAGTTAGATCTTCAGCGCTCCGTTATCAGACGAAATCAAGCCCCAAACTTTGAAAGGTTCCCATGAAAGTAAATATCTCCGGCACCATGGCTCAATTGATGGGAAATTGGACCCGCACTGAAATGACCGACCGCAATATCGACTCCCTCGCTTTCTCGTTACAACAACTCAAGGTTGCCGGGATGAAGAACCTGCGCATCGATTGTGGGCAGCTCAACGAAGTTGATGCGAGCGGGCTCCAGGTTCTTTACATCTGGCTGCGCTCCTTCAGATTCCGGGGCATTGACCTGCAGATGGTTAACCCGCCCCGTAAATTGCGGAAAACACTCCAGGGATTACTGATTAAAATTTGTTATCAGGAAAAAACCCTTTCGGGAAAAACCTGAACTTAAAAAAACAATAAAGGAGAAAATCCCACAATGAAAATTGATGTGATCAAAGAAATGGCTAAACAACATCAGCTTAAACCCGGTAAAGCCAATAAAGGCGAGCTCATCCGGGCCATTCAGCAAGCCCGAGGGGAACACAGCCTGTTTTGGCAGCAACAGTGCCAACGAATGTGGACAGTCCGATTGTTTGTGGCGTGAGGATTGTACCTGATTCGAGACAAGATCCAACAACCGGGGGAACCCCAAACAACAACGGAGGAGAGAGCCATGGCAGACGATAAAAAAGAAATCTCCGTATCGGAGAAAAAGGGGGAGAAGAACGGTGAGATGCAGAAGCACACCTCCCCTTTCACAGAGATGGAACAGTTGTTCGATGATTTTTTTCAACGGCGCTTTTTTGCACCGTCCTTTATGCCTCGTTTCAAATTCCCTGAATTGACCAGCGTCTCAACTTCGGTCGATATGTTCGAGGATGGAAATGACCTCGTCATCAAAGCCGATCTACCAGGGATCAAGAAGGAGGAGATTAACGTCGACTTCACGGATGATATCATCACCATCTCCGGGGAGAAAAAGTCGGAAGAAAAGACTGAGCGCAAGGATTATTACCGGGTGGAACGTTCCTCTGGCTCGTTCGTCCGGAAACTCCGGCTGCCGGTAGAGATTCAGGTTGACAAAATCAATGCCTCATTCAAGGACGGGGTCCTGGAAATCAGGATGCCGAAAACTGAGAGCAAAAAGCCGCAAGCACAAAAAATCACCGTAAAATAATCGCCCGCGTAAAAGCAGGCACAGAAGGGGGCGAGAGTTCTGGTGCAATAAAAATCTTAAGGGGAGAAATTTAAAATGAACAATAAAAACAACAGGATGGAAGAACAAGGGCAACGCACCCCACGCAGCCTCGACGCCTATCAGGATAAAAATGGCGTCAAAGGGACCGCCTATTGCGCCTGCGGCGCCGTCTTCCGCAACAAACGCTGGGTTCAGGAAAGCGGCGAAGCGCGGCAGGAAGGGCAAAATATCGTCTGTCCAGCCTGTCACCGGATTTCCGATCAAAACCCGGCGGGGATCATCTCCCTAAGCGGCGATTTTTATGCTGCGCACGAAGACGAGATCAATAATCTGGTCAACAACACCGCTCAGAACTCAGCCGCAAAGAACCCGCTAGGGCGGGTAATGGATATCAGTAAAGAGAAGGGTGGCGTCACCATTACGACCACCGACGTGAAGCTCGCCCAGAAAATCGGCCGCGTGGTTTTCAAAGCGCATGGGGGTGAACTGCATTATACCTGGAGCCATGACGGGCCCCCGGTTCGGGTGACGTGGTCCCGTTAACAGCAGGAGGATTAAATGCCCCGGAGATATTCCCCTTTTGCGAAGTTAATGATTTCAGGCTATTGACAGAGCCAGTATAAAAGCATAAAAAGTACAAAGTATTTTTAATTGCAATGAAAGCCACTCAGGAGGAATCGCATGTCCATGGTCAAAGAGTTCAAAGAATTCGCCATGCGCGGCAATGTCGTCGATATGGCGGTCGGCATTGTCATCGGCGGCGCTTTCGGCAAGATCGTCAGTTCGTTGGTCACTGATGTCATTATGCCTCCCGTCGGCCTGATCCTCGGCAATGTCGACTTTTCAAAGCTGTCGATCGTTCTGCGGGAAAAGACCGAGGCGGCAGAAGCCGTGTCAATAAACTACGGCCTCTTTGTCAACACGCTACTCGATTTCGTCATTGTCGCCTTTGCAATCTTTATGGTCATCAAGCAGATGAACCGACTCAAAAAGAAAGAAGAAGCAGCGCCGGTGACTACCAAAGAATGTCCCAAGTGCCTGTCAACGATTGCACTCAAGGCCACCCGCTGCCCCAACTGCACCTCAGAGATCTAAGCAGCGATCTAAAAAATCTTCAGCCCGGCCCGTTCATACGGACCGGGCTTTTTTTTGTTCGTGTATTGGCGACAGCTCAAGCCATTACTTTGCAGCCACGCCGAATTCCACACGGTTTCCTGACCAGTCATCTGCCTTATCCTTTGGCCGGACAATCTCGACATTATTCTGAAAGATTCGTTCGGCAGGAAGGCCATTCTGCTCCACCAGTTCGTCCTTAACTGCTGCACTGCGGGCCCAGGCAAGTTCACTCAGCTGTGCCGGCCCGATCATGGTATGGCTTAAAATCAGCTTTTCCATCTCCTCATCCGGCAAGTCTTTGAGCAGACCGATGACGTTACGCGGCTTGGGCAAATCCTCCTTGCGGTAAACCTCTTTAAGATAGCGCGGCCGCTCAGCAACTGTCACTTCGATCATCTCAACCGTCTGCCCAGCAGCAATCTCCTTGTTACGGGCTGACTCCAGAAACTTGACACGCTTGATCCGATTCTCCAGTAGCTGCCGTCGATAGGCCTCTTCATCGATAGTCGCTTCGGCATGCCCCGTCAATTCAAGCTTCAAGGCGGGACGATCAACCAGAACTGTTGCAAGCTTGGCAAGATTTTTTCGATCAAGCTCGCTCAATTTTGCACTCCCTGGCGCAAACTGTACGGCGCTGAAATCCTCTCCCCCTGCAAAGGAGGTCAATAAAGCGAAGGGCGAGGTGGCGGCCTTGACCAGTAGATTTCCAAGGACTTGCCAGATAATACGCAAGAGACTGAATTCAGGATCGTCGGTCTGGCCGCTGACCGGCACATCAAGGTGAATCTCGCCGTTGCGATCCTTAAGTAGCGCCACGGCCAGCTTCACCGGCAGATTAACGGCATCGGCGCTCTCGACACTCGAGCCAAAGGTAAACTGATCGAGAAAGATCTTGTTTGAGGCAACAAGGACTTTATTTTCCACCCGGTAGCTGAGATCGAGAAAGAGTTTGCCTTTGTCGACGGTATAACCGAGATAACGCCCGGTGTAGGGGGTTACCGGACTCAGCTCGATGTCACTGAAAATCACCTTGAGATCGACCTGCGGGGTGTTGCTAAGGGGATTCATCGTCCCGACGATCTGGAGCGGCGAACGGCTTTGCAGGTGACCACGCACATCCACATCGGCCTGCATTTCGGGAGAGGACGACAACCCGCTGATCCGGCCGCCAAGGTTGATCATCTCGGCATGAAACGGTGGGGACATATGACGATCAGTAA
Source organism: Desulfuromonadaceae bacterium UBA5613 (assembly GCA_002424625.1). GTDB lineage: Bacteria > Desulfobacterota > Desulfuromonadia > Desulfuromonadales > UBA2197 > UBA2197. Next base: position 28,851 of record DIKR01000009.1, on the reverse strand, counting down.
AATCAATCCGGCCGTTCTGCAGCGTCACGTTGTCAATGGCAACATGCCAGTCGCGGGGGGGCGACTCTGGCTGATCCGGAGGAGCGCTAGGGGTTGCAGGATCTTCCTGCACAACCGACTCCTCCTTCTCCACAACCTTGCTGAAGTTGAGCGTGCCTTCCGGGGTGATCATCAACCGGGTCACCAGACCGCTCAAAGCAATGTCGGCGATGCTTAGACGGGATTGCTCAAGGTCCAGGGCAATGCGATCCAGGTTTAGATTCTCCCAGCGCAGCAAATCGTCAGCATCGTCGCTATTGACCAGGTAGAGATCATTGATGTCGAGAGAGCCGCGACAGTCGCCTGAAATTTGCTGCTGTTTCTGGACAAGGCGGAAGCGCAAATCACTGTTGAGATCGCCGGTGACCAGCAGAACCCGCACGTTGGGCGGGACATAGGCCCAAAATTGGGAGAGCGGGAGTTGCTTGAGCTGCAGACGGCCGTTAAGTGCCAAGGGATCCAGGCGCCCGCTGGCTTCGAGTTGCAGTTTTCCTCCAGCGCAACTGGCAGTAAAGGCAGCGCGATCAACGGTCATTTCAGGATAAACTAACCGGTCCATGGCGAGATTAAGCTTACTGAAGGTCAGAGTGTTGTCGACCGTTTCGTCACGAAACTCTGCCTGCCAATTATTGACCAGCAGCCGGCCAAGGGTAAAATGCGGCGCTGATGATGGCGGCGGCGCGGCACTAACTGTTGCCTCTGCCGGTTTTTCTGCTTTCCGCAACAGGTCAAGGGGTGACCAGCGCCCATCGCTGAAACGCGTCAGCTTGACTCGACCCTGATCCAGAACCAGCTCTTCGAGATGATAACTTTGACGTTTTAAATCAGCCTGCACGCCGCTGGCTGTAAGACGGGGCAGCGAAAAGCCTTCGCCGGGGCGAAAGGGGACATGCAACGCATCCAGCAAAAGGCGACCATCATGAAGACGGATACCCGTCTCCTGGTCAAATCCGACTTTGCTTTCCAGAGTCAGAAATCCGTTCACCGGCGCCATCAAATGCGTTTGCAGATAGGGGTAGTATGCAGCGAGAAGCAGCCGTTTCAGTTTAACATCGAAATTGGCACTGAGCGGCTTGAGAGTGCCCTCCCCCGCAAGCTCGAAGGCTTCATTACGTTCAGTCATGAAGTTGAGGGCGAGGGTGGCGAGGACCGAAGAACCATTGTCAAAGTCCTTGACCTCCATGCTGATCTGTTTTAGTCGGGTTTCAAAGCCCTCGGCAGGGATTTCATCATGAAAATCTATAGCGCTATTGGCAAGACTCAAAGCCTGGATGCGCAGTCGCAACGGCGCAGCCGATTCTTCGGCATCAACATTCTCGATCACCGGCGGCGCAGTGACAGAATCGTCCTGAGCTGTCAGTCCAGGGAGATTCCACCTTCCCTGCCGATTGCGTTGCGCCGACAATTGAACCCCGTCGATGTCGATCTTTTTGATGACAATATCCCCAGACAACGGCCGGGACGGGAGAAGTTCAACACCGAGGTCACTGATCGTGGTGAGAGGAGTACCGGCGAGACTGTCTGCGGCGAAGTTGCTCAGATGCAGGTCTCCGAAGAGTTCCACTTCCGGTTTGAGATCTCTGGCAACCCGATAGGCCACTGTGATCTTACTGTCGACAACTCCACTTTTGATCTGTAGAGGCAAAGTGGCTGGCAGGTAGGGGAGATAATAGGCGAGATCTAAAGCAGTGAATGTCAGATCAAGTGTGGTTTCGGAGCCGTCCTTGAACGGTTTGAGCTTCCCCTCAAAGACAAATGGAGCCCCGTTGATGTTGGCTCGCAAAGATGGGGTGACGTAAAGATCCGTCAAGTACGGAATGTTGCCGACAAAGGGGATGCCGATATTCAGCGCGCTGATTGTGTGTTGCTTCTCTTCGGAAAGAACTTTATCGATAATGTCGATATGACCATCGGTGAGAGAGATATTGTTGATCGAAAAGAGAAACGGTTTATCTTTATCAGCAGTACGGGACGCTTCGCTTTCCGGCGACTGTTCACCGAGCTCCTGCAAATCGGCAAAGTTGTAGGTATTTGCAGAAATTCGCACCAAACGGACCCGTGGTCCTGCGATGCTGAGTTTCTTCAGAATCAAGGCGCGATCCCACACCGACCGTAAACTGAGAGCCATATCCAAACGATCGAATGCGATAAAAGGGGTAGATTTGTCAGGATCACTGAGACTGACACCACGCAGGGTGACTGCCAGCGTCAGGGGATTGATGCGGAGCGAGTCGATCGTCAGACTACGGCTGGTCTGGGTCGCGACCCACTTGATTGTTTGTTGTTTGACCACAAACGGCACGACCAACAGCAGAATCAGGCTCGCCACACCAAAAGCGATCAACGACCAGCGCAATTTTTTATTCAACTTTATCATGGTCAGCAACCTGGACACGAAATCCTCCTTGTGGGACTACTCACACCCGTTAAGTCCCATGCTAACAAAAGAGGGTTTGAATCCCCAAGGATAAAAATAGCAACGCCTCCGACAAACGAATGTCGGAGGCGTTGCTATCGAACTTTTTTGAGCCTTTGTTTATTCCTGAGGTTTGAGAATAACCGTTTCGATCGCCGCTTCGATCCGACGGTTCTTTTGCCGACCCGCAGCCGTAGCATTATCGGCAACCGGGCGGTCAGGACCGTAACCGACCGCTTTAATGCGGTTGGCGTCAATGTTGTAGTTCTTGATCAGATACTGACGAACCGCTTCGGCGCGACGCTGTGAAAGGTCCTTGTTCAGAGCCGCAGAGCCGACACTGTCAGTATGTCCTTCGATAACCGTTGTCGTTGTCGGATAAGTTTGCATGAAAACACCGAGCTTCTTAATGTCTGCGGTAGAATCTTCTTTGATGTCTGCCTTACCACTCGCGAAGAGTGCTCCAATGGCAATTTTGACATTTTCTTCGATCGGAGGAGGGCAGCCTTTGCTGTCAACCGCCAGACCGGCGCGGGTATTCGGGCACTGATCAAGGCTATCGATCACTCCGTCCTTATCGCTGTCAAGAGGACAGCCTTTGGCGTCAACAGCCACACCAGCCGCGGTCCCCGGGCATTGATCCTTCTCGT
>DIKR01000009.1:25501-25630 GCA_002424625.1 Desulfuromonadaceae bacterium UBA5613 | reverse complement strand
AGCAGCCGCTGAGGGTGAGGGCGCCAGCTGTTAGAGTCAGGAGAAGTGAAAATTTTCTCATGGTTAGACCTCCAAGTTAGGGTTTAATCAAAGAACTGCAAGTTAAAATCGTCAATAATTTAACAGCAT
>DIKR01000009.1:0-25419 GCA_002424625.1 Desulfuromonadaceae bacterium UBA5613 | reverse complement strand
TCTACCACTGAGTTATTCCCGCAAATCTTAACTTTAATACTGTCCCTGCGAACGGGGCAATTTATAGCAAAGGAGGGTTCACTGAGTCAACAGAAATTTCACCCTCCCCCAAGGTTTTTTTAGCCGGCAATGACTTTGAAAAATTTGATGAGATAATCAATGCCCGACCACATCGTCATGACAAAGGCCGCGTAGAAAAATAAAATCCCGGGATTGTGCATGGTGACATGAAACAGTTCCGAGCGGACCCCGAAGAGCCAGTAGTAATCATAATGCAGTAAAAGGGCAGCGATCGAAACCATTTGGATGATGGTTTTGTATTTTCCGAGATCGCTGGCAGCAATGACAATCCCCTCGGAGGAAGCGATGGAACGCAGGCCGGTGATCGTCACCTCGCGGGCAAGAATAAGGAAGACCGCCCAAGCCGGGACGCGACCGAGGGGGATGAGCATGATCAGGGCGGCCATGACGATGAGTTTATCGGCCAGGGGATCAAGAAATTTCCCCAGCACCGTGACGATTTGCCAGCGCCGCGCCAACCAGCCATCAAGCCAATCGGTGATGGCGGCAGCACCAAAAATAGCAGCAGCCCAGAAACCGGCCGTACGGGTGTCAGACATCAGCAGGAGGACGACAACTGGGATCGCAGCAATTCTCGCCAAGGTGAGGAGATTGGGGAGATTAAGCCGCCCGGTCCGTAGATTCATAGGTTGGTGCCGCCTTGCCGGTAAGTGCTGAGATATTGCTTTACTCTCTTGACGTAAGTACGGGTCTCTTCATACGGAGGGATTCCGCCATGACGCTTGACCGCGTTGGGTCCGGCGTTGTAAGCGGCGATGGCAAAGTCGAGATTGCCGTTAAATTCATCGAGCATCTGCCGTAAGTAACGACTGCCGCCGCCAATATTCTCGGCAGGATCAAGGGGATTGTCAACTTTAAGCAGACGCGCCGTCCCCGGCATCAACTGCATCATCCCCAATGCCCCTTTTTTTGAGACCGCGGTGGCGTTATAATTGCTCTCAGCCTTGATGACGGCGTGAACCAACCCTTCTTCGAGACTATATTTTTCGCTGTAATGGCGTATAATCTGCCCGAGAGAAGAATGTATAGCCGGACCGCCACTCTTGGGTTTTATTGCAATAGTTTCACGGCGATAAAGTTTAAATTTTTTGGTCGGGGGGTCATTGGTAAAGTGCACAATGCCATCAGCATCGACATACCGATAAATGTCAGCCGCGGCCCCCGTCACCAGGAGAAGCAAAATATTAAAAGTCAAAAGCTGGATTTTCCAAGACATGTCAAATCCTCACAACATTCTCTTCTTTCAAGTGATTGTGATGTATAACGTAAAACCTGCAAGATTTCAATGTGTTTAACCTTTAATTTACACGTAAAACCCTTGACAGCGCAAGCAGCTGAAGATTATGTTCTCGCTGTCGGGACGCGAATACGGCAAATCCCGACGCTCTGCTGCGTACCTCCGGTGCCGTTTTGTCCACTCCTAATGTCAATTGGGTCAGCGATGAAGACAACTTCTGATTTCCTTGTCATCGGTAGCGGTATTGCCGGTCTCTCTTTTGCCCTGAAGGCGGCGAAACACGGCACCGTCGCAGTCGTCGCCAAGCGGCAACTCGGGGATACGGCCACGGCCCTGGCCCAGGGCGGCATTGCTTCGGTCTCGGCGACGGACGATTCCTTTGCCGAACACATCACAGACACCATGGTCGCCGGCGCCTACCTGAGCGACGAAGCCGTGGTACGGATGATCATTGAGAACGGTCCGGCCGCCATCGCCGATCTCATTGCCTGGGGGACGGAATTTTCCCGCAACGCCGATCAAAGTTATGCCCTGACCCGCGAAGGAGGACACAGCCATCGCCGCATCTTCTATGCCGCTGACGCCACCGGCAAGGAAGTCGAACGGGCCTTGATCAGCGCCGTCAGCCAGCATCCGGATATTACCCTTTATGAAGACCATATCGCTATTGACCTGATTACCGAAGCCAAGGTCAAACATCGCCGGATCCGCCCGGATCGAGCGCTCGGCGCCTACATCCTCGACATCAAGACCGGGGAAGTCGTCACTTTCGGCGCGCGGATGACCATTCTCGCCACCGGCGGTGCCGGCAAAGTCTATCTCTATACCTGCAATCCCGATATTGCCACCGGTGACGGAGTGGCGATGGCTTACCGGGCCGGGGCAACGATTGCCAACATGGAATTCATGCAATTCCACCCTACCACCCTCTTCCACCCCCACGCCAAATCGTTCCTGATTTCGGAAGCAGTCCGCGGCGAGGGGGCAATTTTGCGCCGGCGTGACGGGCATGCCTTCATGGAGGAGTACCATCACCTCAAAGATCTCGCCCCGCGGGATATCGTCGCCCGGGCGATCGATCATGAAATGAAGATCCATGGTGATAACTGCGTCTTTCTTGATATCACCCATAAAGATCCTGCCTACATCAAGGAACGCTTCCCGACCATCCATGAAACCTGCCTGCAATACGGTATCGATATTACCACCGAACCGATCCCCGTCGTCCCGGCTGCCCACTATCTCTGCGGCGGCGTCAAGGTCGATACCTGGGGGGAAAGTGATATCCAGAATCTCTTTGCCATCGGCGAAGTTTCCTGTACCGGATTGCACGGGGCCAACCGCCTGGCGAGCAACAGTCTTCTCGAAGGGATTGTCTACGGCAAGCGCGCAGCCGAACGCGCTATCGAACGTCTGGCAGAACCGGTCATCCCTTACCCCACCATCGAGGCCTGGGATAACGGCAATGCCACCAGCAGCGACGAAGCGGTGGTCATTGCCCAGAACTGGGATGAAGTCCGGCGCTGCATGTCCAACTATGTCGGCATCGTCCGTTCGCAGAAACGGCTGGAGCGGGCGCTGCGACGCATCAAAATGATCCGCGAAGAGATCGACGACTACTACTGGGACTTTCTCGTCACCCCCGACCTCATCGAGCTGCGCAACATTACTACCGTTGCCGAACTGATTATTCGCTGCGCCCTCGAGCGCCGCGAAAGCCGGGGACTGCATTACAATATCGACTACCCGGAGACCGACGATATCCATTTCAAGCGCGACACCATTATCCGCAAAAATTTCTAGGGAAAGGCAGAGACTTTGAATATTGATGATCTGCGCCAGGAAATCGATCGCCTTGACCACGAACTGCTCCGCATCTTTAATGAGCGCGCCAGTCTGGCCCTGCAAATCGGCGAGATCAAAAAGGTCCTGCATCTGCCGGTTTACGATCCTGACCGCGAAAAGCGCATCTTTGCCCGTATGAGCAACGACAACCCCGGCCCCTTGGAGAATGAAGCGATCATTCGCCTCTTTGAGCGCGTTATCGATGAATCCCGCCGTCTGGAGCGGATTCGTACGAAAGGAATCTGACAAAGATGCTTGTCGTCATGAAAAAGAACGCCTCCGAGGCGGAGATTGAAGGGATCAAGCAATATCTGATCGATCTCGATTATGATTTTCACCAGTCGACCGGCGCCAATCGCGTCATCCTCGGGGTCATCGGTCGCACCGATGCCCTGGCGACCGCGAGCCTCAAAGAACTTCCCGGCGTCCTTGAAGTCTTTAAGATCCCTTCCGACGAATAGCAAAGGCGGGCGCAGCATGCTGCGTCCCTACGAAAGCAAAAAACAATTCATGTTGGGGCGCAGTATGCTGCGCCCTGTTCATCCGCAGGAGTTTCTTATGCAGTACCTCAGTACCCGTGGCCAGATCAAAGATCTTTCTTTCAAAGAAGCGGTGATGATGGGTCTCGCCGACGATGGCGGTCTCCTCCTTCCCGAGCACATCCCCTTGCTCCCGCCGGATGAGCTCGACAGCCTCACTGACCTCTCCTACCCCGATCTCGCCTTTAACATCCTGCAGCGTTTCATCGACGACATTCCCGCGTCCCGACTGCGCGAGTTGATTCAGCGTTCTTACGCCTCCTTCACCGTTCCGGAAGTGACTCCGGTCGTCAAGAAGGGAAATCTCTACATCCTCGAACTCTTTCACGGCCCGACCCTCGCCTTCAAGGATGTAGCCCTGCAGTTTCTCGGCAACCTCTTCGAACTGATCCTGGCAGAGCGCAAAGAGCGGATGAATATCGTCGGCGCCACCTCGGGCGATACCGGAAGTGCGGCGATTTACGGCGTGCGCGGCAAAGAGAATATCAACATCTTTATCATGCATCCCGAAGGGCGGGTCTCGCCGATTCAGGAAAAGCAGATGACGACAGTCCTTGATGCCAATGTCTTTAATCTGGCGATTCGCGGTTCCTTCGACGATGGCCAGCGCATCGTCAAGGAGATCTTTGGCGACCTTTCTTTCAAGAACGAACACGCCCTCGGCGCCGTCAATTCGATCAACTGGGCGCGGGTCCTGGCGCAGGTGGTCTACTACTTCTACGCCTGGGGGCAGGTGCGCAAAAACAGCAACTGCCACGATGTCTACTTCTCGGTGCCGACCGGCAACTTCGGTGACATCTTTGCCGGCTATATCGCCAAGGAGATGGGGCTGCCGATTCGCCGACTCATCCTCGCCACCAACGCCAACAACATCCTGTCCCGCTTTGTCCGCGATGGCGATTACTCGATCGGCGAAGTGGTGCAGACCTGGAGTCCGTCGATGGACATCCAGATCTCCAGCAACTTCGAGCGCTACCTGTATTATCTCCATAACGGCGATACCGCGGCCGTCAATGCCGCCATGAAGGCCTTTAAAGAAAGTGGTCGTTTGAGCTTTACCGCCGAACAGAAGGCGCAGATTTCCCAGGATTTCCTGACCTGTTCCGTCAGCAACGATGAAACCCTTGCCACCATCCGCGATTTTTATCAGGCAACCGGCTACTGTCTCGATCCTCATACCGCCATCGGCGTCAAAGCCGCACAAAGCTGTGCTGAAGCGCCAATTCCGGTGATCTGTCTGGCCACGGCCCATCCGGCCAAGTTCGGTGAAGCGGTCCGTCAGGCGATCGGCACCGACCCACAGCGCCCGCCGTGCCTGGTCGGCATCGAAGAGCAGCCCAGCCGCTGTGAAACGGTCGACGCTGACATTGAAGTTATCAAAGCTTTCGTTAAGGCCCACGCCCGTTGACCAGAACTTCGAGCTGCCTCCTTCTCCTTCTTTTCCTGCTAACCCTGCCGGCCTGCCGACAAAAGCCGCCCCCGCTCATCACGGGGGTGGCAGATCTCAACCGTTATGAGCAACGGGTCAGTGCCTATGCTCATAGCGCGGACGCCTTGCTCGGCAGCGCGGAACAACAGGATTTCGATACGCTCTTCAATAAAAAGTTCTTCGCCCCCTGGCGCCTCAAAAAAGCATCCCTGAGCGCAGAGAAAGCTTTTTGGGGGATTAAACACTACGAAGGCAAAGAGGGATTCGCCGAGAACCTCCTCCCCTTGCGGCGCGAAGAGTGGCAGCGCCTCATCGCTCTGCACCAGCTCGACTCCTATCCCAGCCTTGCCCACCCGGCAATCACCGTTCGCAACACCTCGCTGCGCCTCTTCCCCACCGAGCGCCCCTTCTTTCTCAATCCTCGCCGCGCCGGCGAAGGCTTCCCTTTCGACTACTTTCAAACCTCGGCTCTCGCCGTCGGCAACCCGGTCTTTGCCACCCATAGCAGCACTGACGGCGCCTGGATCTTTGTCGAGAGCAATTTTGCATTTGGCTGGGTACCGCAAGATGCCATCGCCTGGGTCAAAGAGCCGTTACAGCGCCGCTACGAAAACGGTCAATATGTCGCCATCCTCCATGACGACACCAGCTTGCGCAGCACCAAAGGTGAGTTCCTCACCCAGGCCGATCTCGGTGCCATCTTCCCTGTCGCCGAAGCGCCCGTCTTCTCCCTGTATGTGCCGGTGCGCGATGCCAATGGCCACGCCGAATTGCGTACCGCCGTTGCCAGTCGCGAGGATGTCGCGATAAAACCGTTAGCGCTAACGCCGGCGGCCATCGCCCGCCTCAGCGATCCGCTCATGGGGCAGAGTTACGGCTGGGGCGGGCTCTACGGTAATCGTGACTGTTCTTCCAACATGCGCGACCTCTTTGTCCCCTTCGGCATCTGGCTTGGCCGAAATTCCGCAAATCAAGGGGAAAAGGGCGGTGAATTTATCGATCTACGCAACAAGAGTGCCGCAGAGAAAGAACAGGAGATTGTCACAAAGGGAATTCCCTTTATCACCCTGATCTGGCTGAAAGGTCACATCGGCCTGTATCTTGGCACAGCCCCGGGTAGCACCGAGCCGCTGTTTCTTCATAATATCTGGGGAATTCGCACTGTAGACAAAGAAGAGAAAGAAGGGCGGGAAATCGTCGGCCGCCTGGTCATCACTTCATTGCGGCCGGGCGAAGAACGGCCCGATGTCCGCAAGGATGATTTTTATAGTCGCGTGCAGGGAATGGCGATTTTAACCGGGCAACGGGAGTAGGAAGGAAGCAAGCGGGAGGATCTACTCGCTGGACGGGTTGCAGTTGGTGACTGGCAGGGTAAACTTCTTTTCAGGAGGAATCGCTATGGCCAGAACGGAATGCAACTGCAACGACAAGGATGTCGGCAAGACCTGTTTACGCCTGTTGTTCACCATCATCTTCAGTCTGGCGCTGAGTTCCGCTTGCAACAGCGCGCCGTTGCAGCTGGACAAAATCAAACTTCCCCCCGGTTTCAGCATCGCCGTTTATACCGCCAAAGTACCGGGCGCCCGCGCCCTGGCCCTCGGCGCCAAGGGGACCCTCTTTGTCGGCAGTCGCAGCGAGGGGAAGGTCTACGCTATTGTTGATCGCAACAACGATCAACAGGCCGATGAGGTGCTCGTCATTGCCAGCGGACTGCGTTCACCCAACGGTGTTGCCTTCCGCGCTGGCGCTCTCTACGTGGCGGAGATCAATCGCGTGCTCCGTTTCGATAACATCGAGACACAACTGCACTCCCCATCCGCCCCGGTCGTAGTCAACGCCTCCTTCCCCGACAAGAGTCACCACGGCTGGAAATTCATCCGCTTCGGGCCGGATGGCAAACTCTACGTTCCAGTGGGAGCCCCTTGCAACGTCTGCGAGGAGAAGGATCCGCGCTTCGCCTCGATTATGCGCATGGATCCGGACGGCAGCAACCTGGAAATCTTTGCGCGCGGCGTGCGCAACACGGTCGGCTTCGACTGGCACCCCCGCAACGGCGAACTGTGGTTCACCGACAACGGCCGCGACTGGCTGGGGGACAACCAACCGCCGGACGAACTCAATCGCGCCCCCCAGGCTGGTCTGCACTTCGGCTTCCCTTACTGGCACGGCAGGGACACCGCCGACCCGGAGTACGGAGTGAAACGGCGCCGCGATGAGTTTATTTTGCCAGAGATGGAACTTGGTGCTCATGTGGCAGCGCTCGGCATGCGCTTTTATACCGGCAAGATGTTCCCCGCCAGCTACCAAGAGCAGATCTTTATCGCCGAACACGGCTCCTGGAACCGCTCCGTCCCCAGCGGCTACCGGATTACCCTGGTTCGGCTCAAAGGAAACCGGACTGACTCCTACGAGACTTTTGCCGAAGGCTGGCTAGAGAAGGGCAGCGCCTGGGGACGGCCGGTCGACCTGCAGGTCATGCCTGACGGCAGCCTGCTGGTCTCGGACGACAAAGCCGGCGCCATCTACCGCATCAGCTACCGCCCATGAGTGCAACAATAAACTCCCATGAAAACTTCAGTTATTGATGGTAGGAGATCTGTGTGTCCGCCCGGGCCGTTGATTATCGAGGTTTTCGCGGTCCGGGCGCAAAATAACGCCCCAGCTTCGTATCCAGTTCGTCGATCCATCCCGCTTTGGCATCCGGAAAGGCATCCGCGTAGGGCACGTAGGGTTTGATATCGAGAACTGGGGTGCCATCGAGGAGGTCAACACCGCGCAGATGCAAGGTCCGGCCTTCAATCCTGACTAATTCAACCGCCGACAGGCCAATAGGATTGGGGCGATGCGGAGATCTGGTGGCGAGAACGCCCCGCTTTGCTCCGCCCCGTGGCGGCTTGACCGTGCTTTTCCAGCCTTCACTGCGATGAAAAGCAAAGATGAGCCAAAGCCGGTCGAAGCCATCCAGATCCTGAATGACTTTCTCGTCCAGCCAATCCTCCAGTTCGAGAGTAGCGAGCGCCAACTCCCCGCTCTCCGTCCCGTCCACCACCGTACTTTGATGGGGTGCATCAATGCGGCGCGCATAGGGGGAGCGGAGGATGCCAATCGGGCGATAGGTGAAATGGGGATTTTGGGTCATAAAGCCTTTGGGACCGACTGTACGCAAGGTCGGAGGGAAAGAGGCGCTCATGGTTGGGCGTGCACCGAAACTCGACAAGCTTCTGCGCTTACTCGACCGTCATCCCGATTTGCTGGACGAGATTTGTGCGGAGGTTGCGGCATAGAAAATGGGATTGATGAAATGACCATAAGCCCGCCGGGGGCGGGCTTATGAACTCTTTGGGTTTTTCGAATAAACTGGGCAGTGTCCCTGGTTTTGCTATTATTTCCCTCGATTCCGGCGCTATTCCTTCCAATCTGTTTCAGTCACGCTATCAGCGCCATGAGCCTTGAATATTTCCCTGATCTCACTCACGATGCCTGACGAAGCAATGACCTTGATCTCCTTCTTGTCTTTGTCGACGAAGATTTTTTCATTCGGGAATCCGGAAATCTGGCTATTCAGGATATCGGCTTCAGCGTTCTTCAGAGTATCCTCGGATGCAAATTTCGCCGTCAAGATCTTGGTCATGAGCATTTCTCCTCAGTAAAGCAGCAAAAGTTTCTTAGTACCGGAAAGCGTAATGTACATTTCAATTTTAACAGACCATTTCCGTTGTCAAGAAGAAATCGTTGCGGCAGAAATCCTTTTTAATTCTTGCCCTGAGAAATTGAACCAGCGATAATCCGCCAGCCATCAGCCCGACCTTTTTGTCAATGTGTCACAGACGCAGCAAAGGGATCTTTTTTCATGCCATCCAGTATTCGCCACTTCCTGCAAACCCGCCCTCCCGGGCAGATCCTTATCCTTTACTACGCTGCCGCCATCCTGGTTGGCTCTCTCCTTCTGGCCACCCCCTGGGCGGCCAATGGTGAACCGCTCTCCCTGCTCGACGCCCTCTTTACCGCGACCTCGGCACAGTGCGTCACTGGTCTGGTCGTTGTCGATACCGGCAGTAAACTCACCCTCTTCGGTCAAGGGGTTGTGCTCGCCTTGATCCAGATCGGCGGCTTGGGGATCATCACTTTTTCAGTCTACCTCTTCATCTACCTGCGGCTGGGCGTGGGGATGCGGGGCCGCTGGATTATCCAGGAAACCTTGCTCCACACCCCGGTCGATTCCTGGCAAAGCCTGGTCCGCAGCATCATTATTCTCACTCTCGTCATCGAGGGGATCGGCGCGTCTCTCCTGGCGATTGTCTTCATCCCCGAGTTCGGGTTTCTGCAGGGGACGTATATTTCCATCTTCCATTCCATCTCCGCCTTCTGCAATGCGGGCTTTTCCCTTTTCAGCAACAGCCTCGAAGGATACAAATTCAACGCGCTGATCAATCTGACCATCATGGGGCTGATCATTTTGGGCGGCATCGGCTTCCTGGTGATCCGGGAACTCCTTGCGTTCGCGGCTACCCGCGGAAAAAGAAGGGCGAGACTTTCTTTGCACAGTCGTCTGGTTCTGCTGACCAGCGGCTTGCTGATTGTCTTCGGCACGGTGATGATCTATTGGCTGGAGACCGGCGAGGCCCTGGCGGGGATGACTTATTTCGAAAGCTTCTGGGTCGCTCTTTTTCAGTCGGTCTCTGCCCGAACCGCCGGCTTCAACAGCATCGATCTCAATGCCTTACGCTCGCCGACCCTCTTTCTGATCATCTTCCTCATGTTCATCGGCGCCTCGCCCGGATCAGCCGGCGGCGGGGTTAAAACCACCAGCCTGGCCCTTTTTTTCGGCATTCTCTATAACCGCCTGAAAGGGTGTGAGCACACCAATCTTTTCAAGCGCACGGTTCCGGAGGAGGCCACCAGCAAAGCCCTGGCATTGGTATTGTTAGCCGTTATCCTCATCGGCATCGCCTTGTTCGGCTTGCTGATCGTGCAGAGCCCTCATCTGGTCGAAGAAAGTCCGCGCAGTTTCCTGAAGAACGCCTTTGAAGCCTTCTCTGCCTTCGGGACGGTCGGGCTCTCCATGGGGACCACCGCCGAATTGACCGCACCGGGGAAAGTCATTGTCATCGTGCTTATGTTTATTGGCAGGGTCGGCCTTCTCACCATCGCTTTTGCTATTGCCCATCGTCGCAATCGACTTGCCGTTCGCTACTCAGAAGCGAACGTTATGATTGGTTAAAGGGAGAATATTATGAAGAAACGTTTTTGCGTCATCGGGCTGGGGAACTTCGGTTTTCATGTAGCCAACGAACTTTTCCAGTCAGGACACGAAGTCATCGCCATCGATGCCGACAAAGATAAAGTTCAGGCGGCACAGGACTGCTGCACCTACGCCATCCTCAGCGATGCCGCCAACAAGGAATTTCTCAGTTCACAGGGGATCGGCGAAATGGACGGGGTAATTGTCTCCACCGGGGAACGTTCGCACCTTTCGACGCTGATCACCCTATACCTCAAAGAGTTGAAGGTACCGCGTATTCTGGTCAAGGCCATCAGTGAAGACCATGGCCGCATTCTGGAGAAGCTGGGGGCCACAGATATTATCTTCCCCGAAAAGGACATGGCCAAGAGGACCGCGCACAATCTCTCCCACCCCAACATTCTCGAATCGATTCCCCTGGCTGAAGACTACTCCATTTCAGAATCGGCGCCGCCGGCTCACTTTATCGGCAAGACCCTGGCCGGGCTGAATTTAAGACAAGCCCACCATGTCACGGTGATCGCCATAAAAGATGTCCTCACCGATGAATTCACCATGCTCCCCCCGGCCAATCATGTGATCAAGGACAGTGATCTGTTGATCCTTATCGGAAAAACGCAAAACCTCGAAAAGGCCACGAAGTAAAAGTCAAAGCCGGGACACCCTTGTGGGTGCCCCGGTTTTGATCTCCTCAGAAAAGCGGACACCCACAAGACCCGCCCCTACCACACAAATCGTGTTCATTTTTCGATTTTCAAATCAATCTACCTTCTTTCCGCAACAGGGGCAGGTTCCACCGACCGGCGGCGGAGTCGGCCGCATCATCTCCGTCGTGACAATCCCGGTCGGTACGGCAATGATGCCGTAGCCGGTGATCATCAACAGTGAGGCGACAATCTGGCCAAGGGGGGTGACCGGGGCGATGTCGCCGTAGCCGACCGTGGTCATGGTGACGATCGCCCAGTAGATGCTTTGCGGGATGCTGGTGAAGCCGGACTCTGCCCCCTCAATCGTGTACATCAGGCTGCCGACGACAATCACCACCGTCAACACCGTTGTCAGAAAGACGATAATTTTGTGGCGGCTCCGTTTCAACGCCTGCCACAGGTTATTCCCTTCGCCGAGAAACTGGACGAGTTTGAGGATGCGGAAGATACGCAAGATCCGCAGAATCCGCACCGTCGTCAAAAAGTGCATACCGGGGAAGAAGATGCTGAGATAAGTGGGGAGGATGGAGAGGAGATCGACGACGCCGTAAAAACTGCCGGCGTAGCGCCCCGGACGCCGGGCGACGCACAGCCGCAGCAGGTATTCGATCGTAAAGAGGACGGTGATCAGCCACTCCCCGCCCAGCAGCCAGACGCCGATCACATCATGGATGCCGGGGATGCTATCGAGCATCACCAGCACCACCGAGAGCAGGATAAAGAAGATCAGAGCGAGATCAAAGGCTTTCCCCGCCGGAGTATCCGCTTCGAAGATGATCTTGTAGACGTGTTCGCGCAGTTCGCGCAATCGGGGACTCATCATCGTTTCAGCTCTCCTCTGGTTCTTTTATGGCAGTGGGTCCGTGTTCGGCCGCGGCAAGATCGTCGCGGATACTTTCTTTCCAGAGCGGCACGCCGCTACGGTGGGCGGCGCGGCCGATCATATGCGCCGCCACCGGCGTGGTGAGGATGACAAAGACGATGATGGCGATAATCTTGCCGGTGACGGCGGCATCGTCAAAATAGAGAGCGGTCGCCGCGAGGATAAAGGTGGCGCCGAGGGTCGAGGCTTTGGTGGTCGCCGAGATGCGCATGTAAAAATCGGGCATGCGCAGGATACCGACGGCGGCAATGACGGCAAAGAGGGCGCCGATGGAGAGGAGTCCGGCTACCCAGAACTCAAACATGGGGAATCCTCCGGTTCAGATAATAAGCAAAAGCCACGGTCCCGAGAAAGGTGATCAGCGCGAGAACGATGGCCGCATCAAGGTACGCCGGCTGATCGGTCACGACCGAATAAGCAGCGGAGATGGCGATGATCAGGGTCGCCATGAGATCGAGAGCTACGACCCGATCCGGCAGGGTCGGGCCCCGCAGCAGCCGGATAAAGGCGACGACCACGCCGCAGCTGAGCAGGGGGAGGATGACCTGCAGGATATAGCCGGGGAGAGTCATTGCAGCACCTCCCGCACCCGGCGTTCAAAACCGTCCTTGATGTTACGAATCAGCTTTTCGGCATCATCGATGTACATGGCGTGAATGTAGAGGGTGCGACGATCATCAGTGACATGCAGGCTGAGAGTGCCGGGGGTCAGGGTGATCAGCGTCGTCAGTACGGTGATTTCGAGGTCGGTCTTGAGATCAAGGGGGATGGCGATAATACCGGGGCGCATATAATGCCGGGGGGTGAGGACATCATAAGCCAGGCGCAGATTGGCCATGATCAACTCCTTGAGAAAGAAGAGGATAAAGCCGGCAATGGCGACGATGCGGGCCCCATAGGCGGCTACATTTTTGCCTCGCAGCGTCATGCGCAGGGCGGCATAGCCAAGGAGGAGGCCGACAAAAAAGTTGGCGGCATCGTAATGTCCGGTCAGCGCCACCCAGGCCAGCGCAAGCAGGAGGTTGGTGAGAAAGGGACTCATGGCTGCACCCCCAAAACCGCAAAGATATAAGCATTCGGCAGCAGGAGTTGCCGGGCCGCATCCATGCAGAGCGCATACAAGGGCTCCGGCCAGAGGCCGATGAGGACCGTCGTCGCTGTCAAGAGCGCCGTCGGCACAGCCATCTTCCAGAACACCCGGCGCGACAGGGGGGGCAATGTATCCGTCGCACCCTTGACAACAGCCTCTTTCCAGAAAGCAGCAGCCCAGATTTTGGTCATGGAAAAGAGGGTGAGCAGACTCACCAGCAACGCCACCGCAACGATCAGGTAGTGGTTGCCGCTCTCCAGGCCGGACCAGACCAGTGCCAACTTGGCCCAG
The DNA here is from genome assembly GCA_002424625.1 of Desulfuromonadaceae bacterium UBA5613. Classification (GTDB taxonomy): domain Bacteria; phylum Desulfobacterota; class Desulfuromonadia; order Desulfuromonadales; family UBA2197; genus UBA2197. The sequence continues at coordinate 12,075 of DIKR01000009.1, read as the reverse complement.
AAGCCCGACAAAGGAGGGATACCGGCCAGCGCCAAAGCCGCGACCAGAAAGAGCCCCGCCAACAGGGGCTGATGGCGATAAAGACCGCCGAGCTTTTTCAGCTCTGTGGTCCCGGTCAAACGCAGCACCATGCCGGTGGCGAGGAAGAGGGCGGACTTGGCGGCAATGACATGCACCATGAAGAAGATCGCTCCGCCCAGCGCCAGCGGAGTCAGCAATCCCAAGCCCATGATCAGATAACCGATCTGACTGACGATATGAAAGGAGAGCAGCCGTCGCATTTCATCCTGAGCCACCGCCCCGAGGACGCCGATCACCATCGTCAAACCAGCAATCGCCAGGATATAGGGCTGCCACGCCGCCAGTTCGACGAAGAAGATCAGGGTAAAGATCCGGATCAGGGCATAGACCCCGACCTTGGTGAGCAGCGCCGAGAAGATGGTGGTCACCGCCATCGGCGCCGTGTGATAAGACGCCGGCAGCCAGAAGAAGAGGGGGAAGACCGCCGCCTTGATGCCGAAGGCGATAAAGAAGAGGATGGCGATCACCGGAATCGGGCCGGAACTTTCACTTTCCCGCAGCATGCGCGCCAGATCGGCCATATTGAGGGTGCCGGCCACCCCGTAAAGGATGCCGACGGCGGCGAGAAAAAGGGCCGAAGCAATCAGGTTGAGGACGACATATTTGATCGCCCCCTCCATCTGGGCGCGCTTGCCCCCTAAGGCCAGCAGGACAAAGGAGGCGATGAGCATGGTTTCGAACCAGACATAAAGATTGAAGAGATCGCCGGTGAGAAAAGAGCCGCAGACCCCGAGCATCAGAACCTGCATCAGGGGATGGTAACCAAGGCGCTCGTATTCGGCCTCGGTATCCGCCAACGCATAAATCGCCACCACCAGCCCCATGCCGCCGGCGACGCAGACCATCAGCGCACTGAAGAGATCGGCCACCAGGGTGATGCCGAAGGGGGCCGACCAGCCGCCGGCCTGGACGCTGAGGACGCCCTCCTGCTGCACCGTGACCAGCAGGACAGCCGCGGCGAGCAGCAGAAAGACGGCACCGATCAGGCTGATGACCCGTTGCAGCGACCGGTGCTGCCAGGCCAGCAAACAAGCGACGGCGGTGGCCAGCGGGATGATGAGAGGGAGAAAGAGGAGGTTGCTCATCCCTGCCCTCCGTCGTCGGCAATCCGGTCGGTCGTCGTCATTTCATCGACATCGTCACTCCCGACGGTTTGAAAAACCTGCTTGATCAGGACCAGGGCAAAGGCCTGCACACCGAAGCCGATAACGATGGCGGTGAGAATCAGCGCCTGAGGGAGAGGATCGGCCACTGGCGGTAGCGGTTCCAGAGCGCCGATCGGGACGTAAGGCGGGCGACCGGCGCTCAGCCGGCCGACAGTAAAGATCAGCAGGTTAGCGCCATTGCCGAGGAGAGCCAGGCCGAAGATGGTCTTGACAATACTGCGCCGCACCATCAGATAAAGACCGGTCGCATACAGGATGCCAACCACCACTGCAAAGACACTCTCCATCGTTACTCCTCCTCCATCAGCGACAGGACGATCAACAGCGCCATCCCTGCCACCAGCAGATAAACGCCAAGGTCGAAGAGGAGCGGGGTGCCGACATGCCCGAGAACCGGCAGCGAGTGCGGCAGCCAGAGACCGGACTGGAAAGGTCGTCCCAGAAAAAGAGGGATGATCCCGCTGCCGAGGGCAGTGAGAAGACCGCCGGCAATCAATTGGCGGGGGTTGACGATCAGGATGCGATGCGCCGCCTCGACCCCTTCCGCCAGCGCGTAAAGGGAGATGGCAGCGGCGGCAACCAATCCGCCGACAAAGCCGCCGCCCGGCTCATTATGGCCGCGCAATAGAAGAAAGACGGAGAAGAGGAGGAGGAGGGGCAAAAGGAGGCGAATGGTAGTGGAAAGGATAATCGAGCTCATTTCCCCTCCCCGTCGGAACGGCGCGACTGCATGAGACCGAAGACCCCGAGCGCCGCCACTGCCAGAACAACGATCTCGCCGAGGGTATCGAGGGCGCGAAAGTCGACCAGGATGACGTTGACGACATTGCGGCCGTGCGCCGCCGGCAGGCTGTTGGCGAGAAAGAAATCACTGACATGCGGCACCAGCGGCTGCGCCAGAACATAAAACATGAGCAGGGTCATCAATCCGCCGATGGCGGCAGCCATGCACGCATCACGCAGCCGCACCACCGGGGTGGAGAGGAGGGTAAAGAGGGGGAGACGATAAAGGACGAGGACAAAGAGAACAATCGCCAGGGTCTCGATACAGAACTGGGTCATGGCCAGATCTGGGGCCCCGTAGAGGATATAGACCAGCGAGACGCCGTAACCGACCGTCCCCAACGCCACCACCGCCCCGAGCCGGGAATCGGTGACAGTGACGGTCAGCGCCCCGGCAACAATAATTCCGGCCGCCAGCCACTCGTGGAGGTAGCCGGAAGGCCAGGCCAGCGAGCCCGGCAGGCCGCCACTTTCGAGAAAGGTCAGCCCCATCGAGCCCATGGCGACCCCGATCGTCGCCATCAGGTAATAGCGTAGCCGGCCGTTCTGGACAATGATCGTCTGCAGCCGGGCCCCGCGCAGCAAGGCGCGCAACAACAGGACAAAGCCACCATCCTGGGTAAAGCCTCCCTCTTGCCAGGAAGCCGGCAGCAACGCCAGCAGCCGGCGCCGGCTCAGGACGATCAGAAGGCCGACAACCAGAGTCGCCGCGCTCAGCAGCAGTTCGAAATTGAAACCATGCCACAGAGCCAAGACGGTATTGACGGGCGCTGCCTGCACAACGGCAATCGCCGGACGGAGGAGGAGGGGCGCGACCATGTTGGGGACCAGGCCGAGCAGGAGGCCAAGCGCGGCGGGAAGAAGTGGTGCCAGCCACAGGGTCGGCGGCAGGGGATGGTACGCCGCAAGAGCGGGCGCCCCTTTGCCGAGAAAGGGGCCAAGGCCGGTGATGACCGCCACCGTCACCATCAGTCCATTCGCCGCCAGCATCAATCCGGTCAACAGCAGCGGCTCCCAAGGGGAAAGGAACAGGGCCGCGTAAATCGACTCCTTGGTGATAAAACCGAAAAGGGGCGGGAGGCCGGCCATGGCCAGGGCGGCGAGGATCGCGGCAACGGCCAGCCACGGCATCCTCCTTGCCAGCCCCCCCAATTGACGGGTATCGCGACTACCGGCGCCGTGATCGAGGGCGCCGGCAACGAGAAAGAGGGAGCTTTTGTAAAGAGCATGGGTCAGCAGCAACAGGATCGCCGCGGTGATGGCGGCCGGCGTTCCGACCCCGAGGAGGAGGGTCAGGATCCCCAGAGCACTCACCGTCGACCAGGCGAGGATCCGCTTGAGATCATGCTCCAGAACAGCCAGAATGCCGCCGACCAGCATCGTCAGGCCGCCGACCCCGGCGACCAGCGCCAGCCAGAGCTCCGTCCCGGCCAAAACCGGAGAGAAGCGGGCGAGGAGGTAAATCCCGAGTTTGACCATGGTCGCGGAATGAAGATAGGCAGAGATCGGTGTCGGCGCGGCCATGGCGTTCGGCAGCCAGAAATGAAAAGGGAACTGCGCCGACTTGGTAAAGGCGCCGCCCAGGAGCAGGAGGAGGATCGGCAGATACAGGGGATGGTTGCGCACCAGGTCGCCACTCGCCAGCAGCACCGGCAGCTCCATACTGCCGACGACGCCCCCGAGGAGGAGGAAACCAGCGAGAAGGGCGAGCCCACCGCCGCCGGTGACCAGCAGCGCCTGCAGGGCCGCGCTGCGGGAGCCCTCGGCTTCATGATCAAAGCCGATGAGCAGGTAAGAACAGAGGCCGGTCAACTCCCAAAAGACAAAGAGGGTGATGAGATTGCCGGCCAGGGTAGTGCCGAGCATCGCCGCCATAAAGGCAAAGAGCCAGGCAAAGAGCGTCCCCTGGCGGCGATCCCCGCCGAGATAGGCAGGAGTATAAAGAAAGATGAGAAAACCGATGCCGGTCACCAGCAGGGCAAAGAGCATCCCCAGTCCATCGAGATAAAGAGCAAAGTCGATGCCGAGGGAGGGGATCCAGGGAGCCGTGACGACAACCGGCTCCCCCCGGCTGACCGGTCCAATGTGACTGAGAAAAAAGAGAAAGAGCCCAAGGGGCAGCAGCGGCGCAAACCGCCCCGCCCAGAGCGGAAAACGACGGAAGCCAAGCGGTGCAAAGAGAGCGGCGACAAAGCCGCAAAGGACCGCGAGGAGCATCGCGCGCTACCCTCCCTCTTCCTGCACCGTCACCAGATAACTGCTTCCGGACGATTTAAGGGTGATCCGCTCGCCGGCTATCCCCAGCTCTTTTTCCAGGTACCCTTGCAGCAGGCGCGCTTTTTTCAGATTGTTTCGTCCCCCGGTCGGGTAGTGCAAGGTCAACCGCAGCGGGATCTTTTTTTGCGTCAACTCCTTGAGTATCCCCAACGCTTTCACTCCAGACGCGTCCGGCACACCGTCGTCAGCGAGGGTCAGAGCCGGCAGCAGCGGGACCGTCGACAGCTTCACGACCACCTCTTCCTGCAACTTTTTAGCGACCGCCAGCCTCAGCCAGCGCTCCTCCTGCTCGCGCAGCGGCTGATCGCGGCCGACAGCCAGGTGCAGGGTCACCGGTGAAGATTCGGCGCTGAAGCTGACCTCACAGCTGCGCACCGGCCAGGGGGACAGGAAGGTACCGGCTTCGTCACAAGCTCCCCGGATGATCCCCATGGTTTTGCTGCGCAGCGTCGCAAGAGTCTCAGGGGCTGCGGGTGCCGGCGGGGAAGAGCCGAGGGCCAGGGGCTGCGTTGGTTTTTTAATGGTTCCGGCCTTGACCACGACCTGCTCAAGTTCGAGCTCAACAGGGCGTTTCGTTTCGCTGCCAAGGGCGTTCTTAAGCACCTTTTCGCTGTCGGCATCAAACTCGGTAACAGTGTTGACGGTCGCCAGAACCTTGATGACCGGCGCTTCGCGATTGATCGAAAACGAGGTCAGGCGCGATTGCCCCTCCAGATTAAGGTGACTCTTGAGGGTCTGCTCAATCCGCTTGCTCAGTTTAAGGGCACGGATATCGATGGCCAACGTAGTGACGAGGGGGACGGAGATGATGGCGAGGGTAATACCGAGGACTTTCAGCCGCAGCCCTAAGGGGTACGGACTCTCTTCGACCATGGAGGTGCGGAAGCGCAGGAGCATGAAGACAATATCGGAACTGATGACGATCGCCACCAGGTTGGTAAAGAAGAGGAAAAAGCCGCCCAGGGCCATGCTGAACTGGAAGGTGCCAATGCCATAGCCGACGACACTCAAGGGGGGGATGACCGCGGTCGCGACGGCAACCCCGGTGGTGGTAAAGAGGTAGTTTTTCCGGGTGCAAAGGGCGATGGCCCCGACGGCGCCGGAGAAGATGGCGACCAGTAAGTCGTAGATATTCGGCCGGGTGCGGGACAGAATTTCCGGCGTCACTTCCTTGAGGGGGGAGAGGAGGGTAAAGAAGGCGGCAGCCAGCACTGTCACTAAAACACTGATGGTGATAATCCGGGCAGCCTTGCGGGCCAGAGTCAGATGGCCGAGCGCAAAAGCCAGCCCGAGGGTAAAGATCGGCCCCATCAGCGGCGAGATGAGCATGGCACCGATCACCACGGCGACACTGTTGGACAAAAGCCCGAGCAGAGCGATGAGATTGGCAAAGACCAGCGCCGCCACATAACTGCCGGTCATGTCCGTGCGGGTATAGAGTTCTTTGATGACCTCTTTGTGCTGCACGTCAGCTGACTTGTTATCGAGATACTCGTTGACCGTCAGTCGCAGACGATGCAGGGCTTCCCGCAGGGGAGATTTTTCCGGTGGTTCTGGAGTCATGAAGTGCGCCTGCCTTTAAAAATATGGTTCCGGAATATAATGAACTATTCCTGCAACTGCAATATATTCCAAACGGATTGCCAATAAAGCGGCGGCACCCAACCTAAATCGACTGTCCCAAGCGGTAGCGGTTCCCGAGACTTTCCTGAAAGGAACGGACCCCTTGCAGCGCCGCTTTCAGACGCTCCTGCTCCATCCGGTTCAATCCGGCAAGGGTGATGCGGTTATCCGGCGCCCTGCCGGCACTGATAGCATCGACCTGGGTGCGCAGGCGGAAATGGACCAGCGCGTAAAAACTGGCAATGAGGTCATCCGCCGCTTTTTGCGTCAACTCGCCCTGTTCTGCCAACCGCTCAATGCGTCGGGCCGTGCCGGTCTCCTGCACCCCGTTCGCCAGCGCAAGGATCTTCACCCCCTCGGTGATGGCGAAAATCCCCGCCTTTTTGAGATCAAGCCGCCCGGCATGCTCCCCTTTTTCCCCCTTGACCCGGCCGAACAGACCCAGCGGCACGGGGAAGTGCAGGAGATTGGCGGTCATATGCCCGAGATAGAAATCATTCCCCTGCAAGCGCCCGACAACATGGTCCTTCAGCGCCTGCTCCAGAGCAGGATCACCACTTAACATCCGCAAATCGGAGAACATACTGACATTCATGATGTTTTCCGGTGTCGGCGTACTGAACCACTGATCCAGGACCGTGCGCCACTCTCGGAGACTGCGACGCCAGGGATCATTCTTGGCCATGATACCACCCGGGCAGGATGGGACGCCGATGGCAATCAGACTGTTGATGAGGAGCGTGCTGAACTCTTTCAGCTGCTGCAGATCCGCCGCAGCGAGATCGTCGACGTAGATCAGGGCATTATCCTGATCGGTCGTCAAGGTCTGCTCACCGCGCCCTTCGCTCCCCAGCACCACAAATGCAAACTTTTCGGTCAAGCCAGGAAAACGGTCCGCCCGCAGCAGAGCGATCAACCGGACAACAATTCGGTCATTGAGATGGGCGATGAGCCGTACCATATCGCGAATGTGAACACCGGTGCCGATCAGATGCTGGACCAGACCCTGAACCCGCTGATGCAGCCCTTTCAACTCGTCTAGAGTGGCAGCCTCTTCAATCTCTCGCACCAGTTGTTGCGGCGAACGGGTCTGCACCCGCAGGATATCCGAATCGGTGATAATCCCGGCCAACTCGCCACCCGGACCGGTCACCACCAGACGATGAATGCGATGGCGGGAGATGAGATGCAAAGCTTCGAAGAGATAATCATCTTCCGAGATCGTCAGCACCGGGCTGTTCATGATCTCAGCCACGCTCAAGGTGCCGGGATCGATTCCTTGCGCCACCACCTTGTTGCGCAGGTCGCGATCGGTCAGAATGCCGACCGGCTGCCCCCCGTCACAGACCACCAGACTGGAGATATTACGGCGCTGCATGATCGCAGCCGCTGCCGTCAATCGGTCAGCCGGAGCGCAAGTGATCACCTCACGCCGGCAATAGTTGCCGACGGTGAGAAAGAGGGCGTTCAAATCGGGCATGGCAAGAGTCCCTTAGCCGCGCTTGAGGGCGGCGATCCGTTCTTCCAGGGGCGGATGGGTCATAAAGAGCCGCTTTAAACCGCTCCCGACGGTGCCGGAGATGCCAAAAGCACTCATCTGATCCGGCAAATGGGGCTGACGGGCACTCTGGCGCAGCTTCTCCAGCGCCGCAATCATCTTCTCCCGGCCAGCCAGAGTCGCGGCGCCGGCATCGGCGCGGAATTCCCGCTGGCGGCTGAACCAGAAAACGATGGTGCTGGCGAGGATGCCGAAAACAATCTGGGCAATCATCGAAGTGATAAAGAAGCCGGGCCCGTGCCCGCGCTCAGTCTTGAAGACCACGCGATCGACAAGATGGCCGACCAGCCGCGCTGCAACGATGACAAAGGTGTTGACCACTCCCTGAATCAACGCCAGGGTAATCATGTCACCGTTGGCCACATGGCTGACCTCATGGGCCAAAACCGCTTCGGCCTCGTTCCGGTCCATGGCCCGCAGCAATCCGGTGCTGACCGCCACCAGGGCGCTGTTGCGGCGCATGCCGGTGGCAAAAGCATTGACATCCGGCGCATCGTAGATTGCCACTTCCGGCATATCAATCCCGGCCTGTACTGCCTGACGGCGCACCACCTCCACCAGCCAGAACTCTACTTCACTGGCCGGAGTGGTAATCACCCGGGCGCCGGTCAAACGCTTGGCCGTCCACTTCGAGATCACCAGCGAGATCAGCGAGCCACCGAAACCGAAGACTGCGGCAAAGAGAATCAGGCTGGCAAAGTCGATCCCCTGCTCGGTGAGCATCGGACCGACGCCGAGCAGATTGAGCACGAGGCTGAGAACAAAGACGATCGCCAGGTTGGTGATTAAAAAGAGCGTGATGCGTTTGAACATGATGTTCCTCCTTTTTCGTAGTGACGTCAAAAAGACCCACCCTGTGCCGATGGTAACAGCAAATAAAAACGCAAACAAGGAGATGAAATGAACTAACGGTTGACAGCCAACAACTGCCGGGCTGCGGTCTGCACCGGATCCCAGACTGGCGAGAAGGGTGGCGCATAAGAGAGGTCGAGATCCGTCACCTGCTGCACAGTCATGCCGGCAGTGATGGCCGTGGCCAAGACATCAATCCGCTTGGCCGCCCCTTCCAGCCCGACGATCTGCCCACCGAGCAGACGGTCGCTTCCTTGCTCCGCCAGCAGCTTGACCGTAATCGAGCCGGCACCGGGATAGTAGCCGGCCCTGGTCTTGCTCTCGATGGTGGCGGTGTTGTAGAGCAGGCCAAGGTCGCGGATCTCCCGCTCCATCAGCCCGGTACGGGCCACCTCGTATTTACAGATTTTGCTGACCGCCGTGCCGACCACGCCGGGAAAGGTGGCATAGCCACCCGCCAGATTGATGCCGGCGACGGTCCCCTGTTTGTTGGCCACCGTGCCGAGGGCGACATGGAAGGAGCGGCGGCTGACCAAATGAAAGCTCTCGGCGCAGTCACCGGCGGCCCAGACCCCGGGCGCCGACGTCTGCATGCGGGGATTGACCCGAATCGAGCCCTTTTCTCCCAAAGTGATGCCGGCGGTCGCCGCCAAAGCGGTGTTGGGACGGGTGCCGAGACCGACAATGACCAATTCGGCCGGCAGAGTTCGCTGGTCGGTCACCACGCCGGTGACCCGGCCATGGGCGCTTTCATAGCCGACCAGGGATTCCTGCAGATAAAGCGTCACCCCGATTTCCCGCAGGGCGTCGGAGACCATGGCCCCCATGTCCGGGTCCAGCGTCCCCATCACCTGCTCGCCCCGTTCCACCAACGACACCTGCAGCCCTCTTCGGATCAATGCCTCTGCCATCTCCAGGCCGATGTAGCCACCCCCCACCACCACGGCCCGGCGCGGCTGCTCTTTATCCATAAACTGCTGGACGCGGAGACCGCTGGCCAGAGTGGAGAGACCGAAGATACCGTCGCTTTCGCTGCCCGAAAGTTGAGGAAGGAAGGCCTCGGCGCCGGTGGCGATCAAGAGCTGGTCATAGGGCTCCCAGACCTCTTTGCCACTTTCCAGATGACTGACCCGCACACGCTGACCGTTCAGGTCCAGTTCCGTCACTTCATGCTGGATCCGGGCATCAATATTGTATTTTTCCCGGAATTTTTCCGGTGTCCTGGCAATCAACAACCCGGCCGACTCCACCATGCCGGCGATCAAATAAGGCATTCCGCAAGCGGAGTAGGAGGTGTGGGGGCTGCGCTCCAGAACGACAATCTCGCGCTGTGGATCCTCCCGCCGCACCTTGGCGGCGGCACTCATGCCGGCGGCATCGCCGCCGATGACCACCAATCGTGTTGTGCTCATAACTTTGCCCTTTCTGAATTAAACAAATGTGCCATTATTTCCCATCATAAAAACGCTTTATTTCGCCCTTATCCCCTGAATCCCCTTCATCCCTGTAAATTTTTGACTGGGTTTTGCTCAGAAGTTTCCTCACAAACAACGGGATTGCCGCAGCGTCATTTCCAGCCCCCGCAAGTGCAGATCGACCCTCTCCAAACGGTTATTCAGAGCCTTTCCGAGCTCGTGAACGATCTTCTGAATCAGGTAACTGCGCAGCATGATGGCCAGATCCTCGGGATCCTCGGGAATGAGGGGGGAATCCTGCATGGACTGCAGGTAGGCTTTGAGGTAGGAGCCACTGACGCAGACATACCAGGCCTCCAGCCAGGAGGTAAGGAGAGCGGCATCATCCGGATGGCTGCTGTCGTGATGCTGCAGGGTCGTCATCGCCGCATAATGGATCGAGTAGATCATGCTTGCCACATCGCGCAGCGGCGAACGTTTCAGCCGGCGTTCGCTCAGGGAATGGGAGGGTTCCCCCTCAAAATCGATGAAGACAAAATCCTTGCCGGTAAAGAGTGCCTGTCCGAGATGAAAATCCCCGTGAATCCGGCACTTCATGGCAAAAAAGCGATGGTCGGTCATTTTGTGCAGGCAGCCGATAATCTCCTTTTCGGCCGCCAGGAGAACTCCGGCCCGGCGCTGCACCTCCTCAGAGAGATCCGGCAAATGGCTCGTCAGCAACTGAAAATTGCGCCGCAACAAAGCGCGCATCGACTGGAAGACCGAGCGCTGGTAAAGGGTGGAAAACTCTTCCATGCTCCAGACGCTCTCCGGCGCGCGGGACGCCAGGGCCTGATGCATCTCCGCCGTCCGCTGCCCGAGGAGCAGGGCCATTTCCAGCCGCATGCCGCTGACAAGATCGCCGAAGGGGATCGGAATGCCTTGGTCGACGACTTCGAGCAGGGTCGGCAGGCGGGACGGCAGTTTGGGGAGCTCGTGCTTGTGAGTCAGGAGATACTCGACAAATTGTGCCAGACTGGTCAGGGCATTGCGCCAGGCATCTCCATGGCAAGGGACATAGGTTTGCAGGACTCCGAGATCATAGGCTTTTCCGCGGCTGGTCCGGTACTCGATCCCCCCGGCATAAGCCGGCACCTGGCGGAAACGATCCTTCTCCGCGAGGAACCGGAGGATTTCCGCTTCAGGATTTATCCCCTCCTCCAACTTCCGGTACATTTTAAAGAGGAGACGATCTCCGTAAAGGATACTGGTATTATTCTGCTCCACCGCCGCCACTCGACTTGGAAAGAGTTCGGTCCGCGAAGGGGAGCTTTTGGTGATGCCGCCACCGCGCAGTCCAACCAGGAGCGAACCATGGGCTGCTGCCACCTTGCTGCGGCCGCTGATCAGGGCAAAGAGAAGTTCGCGGAAGGCTTCAAAGTAGATGGCATCACAAAGGACACCGTCAACGTCGCCGAGGCTCAAAGAGGTGATGGTCGCCAAGGGATGACGTTCGCTCATCACCTGAAACTGTTCGCCGGAAAGCCAGGTCAGGGGAATCTGATAAATTTCGGGATCCCACTCCGTGTAGGCGACCCGAATGAAGACGAGGAGAAAGACCTGATCGTCCTGTTTCAGTTGGCAGCTGTCAAGGATGGTGACCTGGCTGATGCCCCGCCCTTTGCCGAAAAACCAGAAGACGCGCTGCAGATAAGGAGGAAGAACATGAGTGCAAAGCCGCTCACCACTTTTGCCTTGCAGCACCTCCCACCAAGGCTGCCCCTCCCGCACCTTGAGTTTCTGGCTCTCTTCATGAATCTCCCCGGCTCCCTCAGTATTGCGCAGGACAAACCAGAAATAATCATAAGTCCCCATGGTGAAGTGGTAGCGGCTTTCCTGGATCATCGGGAAGCGGTTACGGCTAAAGAGCTCTTCCGGGATCATCCCGGCATAACGGGCCAGATCGACAGTGACGGTCTGGGCAAAACGGGACAGATTGATGACGACCAGCAGCTTTTCTTCGTCGTGACAGCGCAGGAAGGTCAAGACCTTGGGGTTATCGGAGGAGAGCATCTCCAAAGAGCCGCAGCCGAAGGCCTTGAAGCGCTTGCGCATGGCAATGGTGCGCCGCATCCACCACAGCAGGGACGAGGGGTTGCGCTCCTGGTTTTCAACGTTGATCGATTCGTAGTGATATTCGGCATCAATAATGGCCGGAAGAAAGAGCTTCTGGGGGCTGGCGGTAGAGAAGCCGGCGTTACGGTCGGGACTCCACTGCATCGGCGTGCGCACGCCGTTGCGATCACCGAGATAATAATTGTCGCCCATGCCGATTTCATCG
>DIKR01000045.1:4587-4844 GCA_002424625.1 Desulfuromonadaceae bacterium UBA5613 | reverse complement strand
CGGACGGAATCGCCGAGGATACTGCCATTCAGGAGCATCCCGGTTACTTCGCTGTCGAGGTTGATGATCGAATCGCGGATGATGCTGCCGCTGATGATCGAACCGGCGGCAACCGAGACATTGGGGCCAAGAATGCTGTTGCGGACGAGGGCCCCTTCGGCGATATGGACCGGGGCGATAAGGACGGAGTTGACCGCTTCGCCGTGACAATGGTGGCGGCCGTTAAGGAGATAGCGGTTGGTTTCGAGGAGGGTCTC
>DIKR01000045.1:3531-4582 GCA_002424625.1 Desulfuromonadaceae bacterium UBA5613 | reverse complement strand
CAGTCGAGCCAGGCATCGATCTCCGGGGCAGAAAAGGTCATGTTGTCGTGGATCATGCGCATGAAGACGGCGGGAAGATAATACTCCCCCTTGACAGTGTCGCCGGCATCGACCGACGCCTGGATATAGTTCATGAAGCGCACACCGTCACGCAGGTAGTAAAGACCGACCTGGGCGAGGCGGGAGATCGGTGTCGCCGGTTTTTCGACCATGTCGACGATGATGCCGTCCTTGACGACATTGACGCCGAAACGCTGGTAATCTTCGACGAGATGCGAATAGATCAGGCCGTCATATCCCTTGGCGAGCTCGGGGATGCGGCCCAGGTCGGCGACAAAGATGGTATCGTTAAAGACGATAAGGAGATCATCCCCGGGCGACAGGTACGGAGCGGCGAGGAGGACGGCGTGGGCCGGACCGAGGCGCTCCTTTTGCACCACATAACGGCAGGTCAGCTGCGGAAAGGATTTTTTCATCTGCTCGGCGATCTGCTCGCCATGCTCGTCGGTGATGAAGATAAATTCCTCAACCTGCAGATGGGCGAGACGGCCGATAATATGTTCGAGTACGGTCTTGCCGGCAACATGCACCAGCGATTTTGCTTTGGTATGGGTGTGCGGGCGCAGACGCGTCCCTTTTCCGGCGACGGGGAGAATAACTTTCATTCGATGCACTCCTTGGTGTAAATAGTAATTCAGTTGGCGAAAAAGTCAAAAAACGGGCGCAGCAAGCGGCGCCCCGACCAATCAATCAAATCATTGGAGAAATAATTATGGCTGATCATCTGGTACGAATTATGACAAAGGACGGCTCGCTGCGTGCCTGTGCCGCCGAGACGACCATGCTGGTCGATGCCATCTGCCAGCGCCAGGGGACCGATCTTACCGCCACCGTTGCTCTCGGCCGCCTCGTCACCGGCGCCGCCCTCTTCGGTTCGCTGCTCAAGGATGAGCAGCGCCTGGCTCTGCAGATCGAGGCCAACGGCCCGCTGCAAAAACTCTCGGCCGAGACTGATGCCTACGGCCGGGTGCGCGCCTCCATTCGTCAACCG
>DIKR01000045.1:331-3493 GCA_002424625.1 Desulfuromonadaceae bacterium UBA5613 | reverse complement strand
TTTCTCCATGTCAGCAAGGATCTCGGTTTCGGCGAGCCGTATCGCGGCATGGTGCAGTTGGTCAGCAGTGAAGTGGCCGAGGATCTCGCCTGGTATCTCACCACTTCGGAGCAGATTCCCTCCAGCGTCGGCCTCGGGGTGTTGCCCCGTGAGGATGGTCATATTGCCGTGGCCGGCGGTTTTCTTATTCAGGCGCTGCCCGGGGCGGATGATGCCCAACTCGCGGAGCTGGAAAGTCGCTTGCTTGCCCTGCCGCCGCTGACCTCGCTGCTGCGTGAAGGCTTGTCACCGGCAGCGATTCTGGACCGCATCTTCAGCGGCATTGAAACCATCCACCAGGCGACCCTGCCGCTGGTGTTCGATTGCAGTTGCAGTCGCCCGCAGGCTCTGGCAATTCTGGCTCTGCTGCCGGAGGAGGAGCGCCGTCCCCTCCTGGCGGAGAAGGAGATCACCGTGACTTGCGAATTCTGTCGGGAACATTACTCTTTTACACCGGAGGAACTTTCCGGCAAGGCTGAAGCCGGCGAAAGTATAACAAAGCAGTGAAGGATTGTCCCTCATTTTCCTTGCAAGCAGGTGCATTTTGCCTTGGACTCTGCTATAAAGATCCTCCCGCTCTTGCCTGAGTGGAGTTCAGTTGAAGTTGAGACGATTATGGACGAAGAGTTTGACGATTTTGATGACATCTTCGGCGAGGAAGCAGACGAAGACGATATCACCCTGGCCCAGGAGGCTCTCGATCGCGGCGACAACACCACCGCTCTCGAATTGGCCGAAGAATACCTGGAAGACCACCCTTTTGATTTTGATGCGCTGAATCTTTGTGCCGTGGCCGCGGCCAATCTGAATGATACCGGCAAGGCCCTGGTGATCTATCAGCGCGCCCTGCGCCTCGACCCGAAGAATGGTGCCCTGCACCACAACTACGGGGTTTTGCTGCAGCGGCTCGGCTCCAACCATGAAGCGATCAAGCATTTCCGCCGCTCTATCGAGTTGCAGCCCGATTTCCCGGAAGCCTATATCAATCTCGGCAACTCCCTCGACGAAGAGGGCAAGGTGGAAGAAGCGCTGCACTGTTACGACGAAGCGCTGCGCCGTCTTCCTGATGCCTCTGATGCTTATTACAACCGCGGCTTTGCGCTCAATCGTCTCGGCCGCTTCGCCGAAGCGATCGAGAGCTTCGACAAGGCGTTGCTGATTAATCCGCAGGATGCCGCCAGCCACAACGGCCGCGGCTTTGCCCTCGCCGGTCTGGAGCGGGAGGAAGAAGCGCTGCAGGCCTACAACCGGGCGATCAGCCGCGATGCGACGGTTGCCAACTTCTACTTTAACCGCGCCCACACCTTGCAGCGCCAGGGGCAGCGCGAAGAAGCCCTGCGTGATCTCGATGCGGCGTTAAAGATTGATGCCAGTTTCTTTGATGCCCTCATCGAGCGGGGGATGCTCCTTCTGGAACTCGGTCGCTTTGAGGAAGCCCGCAAATCTCTTGACGCCGCCCATCGTGCCGACCCCGATCATCCCGAGCCTTTTTTCTACCGTTCGGTCATCCTCGAACGCAAAGGGGATATCCCCGGCGCCCTCGCCGCCATCGAGGAGAGTCTCAAGCGCGATCCTGATTCCGACTACGCCCTCAATAACAAGGGGAATCTCCTCCTCGACCTGTCCCGGGTCGATGAAGCCCTGCTCTGTTTCGAAACAATTATCGCCCGCAACGATCAATACGCCCTGGCGCATTACAACCGCGCCTGTGTTTATGCCCTGCGCAATGACGCCGAAGAAGCGGCCGGATCGCTGGCGCGGGCGATTGCCCTTGACCCCCGCTTTCTCGAGGAGGCCCGCAAGGATCCGGATTTTGATGCCCTTCGGGCGGCGCCGCCCCTGGCTAGCCTGCTGTTGGTGCCGGAGAGTGATTCATGAGTGAGCTGCGCCTGCGTATCGGCGGCATGCACTGCGTTAATTGCGCCGGGAAGATCGAGAAAGAGATTACTGCTCTTCATGGCGTCAGTGCAGCGACGGTCAACTTTGCCAGTGAAACCTTGCAAGTCGAATACACAGCGGCGACCATCTCTCCGGAGATGATCGCCGCGCGCGTCTCCGGCCTCGGCTATACCTCGTCGTCCCTGGAGAGTGAATCGACGGCCGGCGAGGAAGCCCGTCGTGATCTGTACTGGCTGATCTTCTCAGCAATACTGACGACGCCGGTGGCCCTCCTCATGTTTGCCGGCGGTCATGAAGGGGTTGGCCTCTGGATCAGTGCTATTCTCGCGACGATCGTCCAATTTACCGCCGGACTGACTTTTTACAGCGGCGCCTGGAATGCCTTACACAACCGCAGCACCAACATGGATGTCCTCGTCGCCCTCGGCATCTCTGCCGCCTGGGGTTATTCGATCCTCGCCCTGTTCGGTTTCCTCGGTCCCCACGCCCATAACTTCTTCGAAACCGGCGCCATGCTCATCACCTTTATCCGCGCCGGCAAATGGCTCGAAGCCCGGGCGCGCGGCCGGGCGAGCCGGGCGCTGCGCGAACTCCTTTCGCTGCAGCCGGATACAGCCCGCCTGCTGCGAAACGGCGTCGAGAGTGAAGTTCCGACCCGTACCTTGCAAATCGGCGACCTGATTCTGGTCAAAGCCGGCGAGCGGATTGCCGTTGACGGCATCATCGAAAACGGCGAAGGGGCGATTGACGAAGCGATGCTCACTGGCGAAGCCGCCCCGGTCGCCAAGGGGCCGGGAGAAGGGGTCAGCGGCGCAACGATCAACCGCAGCGGTCTCCTGACCATCCGCGCCACTGCCGTCGGCGAGGGGACGACCCTGTCCCGCATCGTTCGCATGGTCGAAGACGCCCAGGCCGACAAGGCGCCGATCCAGCGGCTGGTCGACAAGGTTTCGTCCATCTTTGTCCCGGTCGTCATCGTCCTTGCCCTCCTGACCCTGGGCGGCTGGCTCCTCGTTGGCGCCGAATTCGTCTTCGCCCTGCAACTGTCCATTGCCGTCGTCGTCATCGCCTGCCCCTGCGCCCTCGGCCTGGCAACACCGACCGCAATCATGGTCGGCAGTTCCATCGGCCTCTCCTCCGGCATCCTCTTCAAGCGCGCCTCGGCCCTGGAGAATGTCGCCCGCATCGACACTGTCCTTTTCGACAAGACCGGCACCCTGACCA
>DIKR01000045.1:0-140 GCA_002424625.1 Desulfuromonadaceae bacterium UBA5613 | reverse complement strand
AATCTTGTTGCCGGCAACCGCCGCCTTTGCGAACGCGAAGGAATTGATCTTTCCCCCCTCGCTGCGGAAGAAACGCGGCTGGCCGGGGAGGGGAAGTCGATCGTCTTTGTCGCCCGCAACCAGCAACTTCTCGGCCTCAT
>DIKR01000075.1:8681-14238 GCA_002424625.1 Desulfuromonadaceae bacterium UBA5613 | reverse complement strand
TGGTCGAAGAGGGCTGGGCCGGACACCCGGTGACCCGCCTGATCGCCGAGGAGTATCTTGCCCCGTTGCTGCAGCATAATATCGACACCCTGGTCCTCGGTTGCACCCACTACCCGCTGCTGAAACCGATCTTGCGCACCCTCCTTGGCGACGATGTGACCCTGGTCGATTCCGCTGCCGAAACCGCCATGAATGTCCGTGAAGTTCTGCATCACGATGGTCTGCTGCGACAGTCTCCGCCGGCGCCGCCCCGTTTCTTTGTGACCGACCTTCCGACCCGTTTCGAGCAGGTCGGCGGGAGCTTTCTTGGCGACCTGCTCTCCAACGTGCAACAGGTCGAGATCGATTAATCGATCGGATTGTTCGCCATGGTTTCACCTGATTCCTCCCCGCCGAAATGGTCCCGTCGCCCCCCGCAAACTGTCGCAAAGAGTTTGACAGGATGGCATCTGCTCCTTGTTGCCTGCTGCGCCTTTGCCCTCGGCTTTGCTGTTTACCGCCTGTGGCTCCAGCCCTCTGTGCCGCCGGTGAGCGCCACGTCGCCGGCTCCCTCTGCTCCGGCTACCGAAGAAACCGGGCGGACAGTCAGTCTTTTTTACCCTCTCGCCGACGGCAGCGGCCTTTCCGGCATTCACCAGAAGCGCTCTGCCTGCCGGGATGAAACCGTTTGTCTGGAGGATCTCCTCCTCGCTTTGAGTGAGAATCCCGGGGCAGGACTTTTTCCCGTCCTGCACTTGCCCGACGGCCCCCCTTCGATCTTTATTGAGGGCGCGACCGCCACCATCAATTTCAGTCGTGAAACCATTCAGCACCTTGCCGGCGGTGTGCAGAGTGAGCGCCTCGTTCTGGCCGCCCTCATCAATACTCTGGCGGTTAACTATCCCCGGGTGCAGCAACTTTCGATCGAGATCGACGGCGTCCCGGCCGAAACGCTGAAAGGGCATGTCGACCTGAACGAGCCCTTTGCCGCCGATTTTTCCCTGGTGCGACGCGCCCTGCCACCAATTTTTCCGGTTAAACCCGGCACCTCTACGGAGCGGAGTCTATAATTATGAACCATTTTCTCCAGGCCATCCACGAGCGGGTCCTGATTCTTGACGGCGCCATGGGCACTCTGCTGCAAGAGCGGGGGCTAGCTCCCGGCGGCTGTCCCGAAGCGATGAATCTGCACGCTCCCGAGGTTGTTGCCGGCATTCATCGCGAATATGCCGAGGCCGGTGCCGACATTTTGGTCAGTAACACCTTTGGCGGCAGCCGCAGCAAGCTGTCCCACTATGGTCTCGAAGAGCAGGTTGCTGCCATCAATGCCCGGGCGGTGGAGATTGCCCGCAGCGTTGCCCGTCCCGGCACCTTTGTCGCAGCCTCCATCGGCCCGACCGGCCGCTTTCTCGAACCGGTCGGTGATGCCGGTTTTGACGATATGGTGGAGATCTTTGCGGAACAGATTCGGGCCGTTGCCGCGGCCGGTGCCGACGTAATCAGCTTTGAAACCTTTCTTGATATCCGCGAACTGCGCGCCGGCATTATCGCCTGCCACGAAGTCTGTGCGTTGCCGGTCATCGCCCAGATGACCTTTGACGACGGCGGTCGCAGTGTCCTCGGCACGCCGCCGGAAGCCGCCGCGGTCACCCTGGACGGCTTGCGTGTCGATATTATCGGCTCCAATTGCGGCCTCGGCGTTGAAGGGATCTACGACATTCTCGGGCGGATGCGTACCGTCACCTCCCGTCCCCTCATCTCCCAGGCGAACGCCGGTCTCCCGACTCTCTGCAACGGTGTCACCATCTTTCCCGGCACCCCCGCAGAGATGGTCGCTTATCACGAGCGGATGATTGCCCTCGGAGTGCGGATTATCGGCGGCTGCTGCGGCACCACCCCGGCCCATATTCGCGCCATGCGCGCCGCCTTGCTCGGCAAAGAGCAGCGCTGGAGTCCGCCGCCGCGTCGTCTTTTTCTTTCGAGTCGTACCGCGGTCGTCGAGATTGGCGATAGCGCCCCCTGTGCCCTCATCGGCGAACGGATCAATCCGACCGGCAAGAAGGGTTATTCGCAGGAGTTGCGCGAAGGCAAGACCGCCTATATCCGCCGTGAAGCGCAGGAGCAGTGCACCGCCGGCGCCACACTCCTCGATATCAACTGCGGTACGCCGGGGATCGACGAAGCCGCTGCCCTGGAGCGGGCGGTCTTTGCGGTCAGCGGTGTCGCCGCTGCGCCGCTGGTCCTCGACTCCTCAGACCCGCTGGCTCTGGAGCGGGGTCTCAAGGCGGCGGATGGCAAGGTCCTGATCAATTCGGTCTCCGGCGAGAGCAAGAGCCAGGCAGCGATTCTGCCGTTGGCCTACAAGTACGGGGCGGCGATTATCGGCCTTGCTCTCGACGGCGCCGGTATTCCCGAGAGTGCCGAAGACCGCGTCGCGGTGGCACAAGCGATTGTCAACGCTGCGACCGCCGCCGGTCTTCCCCGCGAAGATGTGGTCATCGACTGTCTGACCCTGACCGTCTCGGCCGAACAGAAACGGGCGGCTGAGACCTTGCGTACCCTGCGCCTGGTGCGCGAAGTGCTGCAACTGCCGACAGTCCTCGGGGTGAGTAATATCTCCTTTGGCCTCCCCGCCCGGCCGGTCCTCTCCGCCACCTTCTTTGCCATGGCCCTGGAAGCAGGCCTTTGCGCCGCCATTGTCAACCCGAAGGAAGAACGCATGCTCGATGTCTGGCGCGGGGCGATGGTCCTCCTCGGTAAGGATATCCGGGCTGATCGCTACATTGCCGCTTATGCCAATCTGCCGGCAGTTCCTGTTACCCCGGTCGCTAGCGGCGAACAGTCGCTGCGCACGAAACTGACCAACGCCATCATCAACGGCGACCGTGAAGGGATCGTCCCTCTTGTCGAAGCAGCACTGGCTGCCGGCCTGCTGCCCCTGGAGATCAGTAACGAAGGGCTGCTGCCGGGACTGGAAGAGGTCGGGCGGCGCTTTGGCGACAATCGCATGTTCCTGCCCCAGGTCATGCTTGCGTCGGAGACCATGCAGGCAGCCTTTACCCGCCTCAAGCAGGAGTTGCAGGGTGTCAGCGCTTCGCAGGGAAAGATTTTGATGGCGACCGTGGAAGGGGATATTCATGACATCGGCAAGAATATTGTCTGTACCCTTCTCGAAAATCACGGTTTTGAGGTCATCGATCTCGGCAAGAATGTTTCGGCCGCCAAAATTCTCGCCACGGCGCGGGCCGAAAAGGTCGATGCCGTCGGTCTCTCCGCCTTGATGACGACAACATTAAGCCAGATGGAGAAGACGATTGCGCTGCTGCGGCAGGAGGGGATCAAAGTGCTGACCATGGTCGGCGGCGCCGTCGTTACTCCGGATTATGCTGCCTTGATCGGTGCGGACCTTTACGCCGCCGATGCCCTGGAAGCCGTCGCGAAAATCAAGGAGCTATTCCGCCAAAAGACTGTGTAGCTTCTTGTGTTGCCGGAGTAAATATGCTAAAACTGTGAAAAATTAAGTATCTCGAAGGGTCGCGTATGGTCGTCGGCTTCAATCATAATTTCAGCTATAAAGGTCAGGTTTACCACGTCCAGACCGAGGATAGCGGAGTCAGAAACCCGCACATCATAACGCTGCTTTATCGGGGCGGGACGATTCTGTCCTCAAAAAAGACCTCCTATGCGGATATCATCAAGGTCGACAATCTCGAAGTTGTTGTCGAGGAATTGATGAAGTCGCAGCATCGCGAGATGCTGCGATTATTGAAAAATGGTGATTTCGACGAACTCCTCGGCTTGACCCCGCCGGGTCGTAAAGTTACGGACTTGCCCTCGCCGGCGACCGTAAAGATTGTCCCGGTCATCCCGCCACCACTTGCGGTCTCTCCATCTGCCGTTGCACCGGCTATCCCCTCCTCGCCACCTGCACCTCCCGTGACCACGACCTCGGCACCGTTCTCTTTGCCGCAGCGCCCGCCGGAAAAAAAACAGCCTGCACCTTCCCCCATGCCGGCGGGACTGAGTCTCGACGAGATTATCCTTTCGTACATGGTCGGCGAGGAAAATAAAAAGTGATTCGTCCCCCTGTCGATGGAACCAGGATTCAGGAGGTCTGATTGCTGTATAAAAGTTTGATCGTCAGGGTTATCCTTCTTAATATCCTGCTGATGGCGGTCGGTATCGGCATCTTTACGCTGATCAATGTCCGACGGGAGCAGGTTCATCTCATCGAATCGAACCAGGAGACGGCAAATCTTCTCCTTGCCACTATCGAAAAATCGATCTTCACTGCCATGAAGAATGGCGACAGTCCTCAGGTTCAGCAGATTATTGAAGTCATCGGCAAGGGCGAACGTCTCCTCAATTTGCGCATTTTTCATCCCGACGGCACAATTCTCAAGTCGGCCAACCCTGATGAAATCGGCCAACTTGTCAATCCTGCCGACTATAAACTCTTCAGGGAGGGAAAATCCGAAGGGCAGTTTCGCGTCAATGGTCGCGAATCCCTGACCATCATTCTCCCGATTGTGACCGATGAACGCTGCTATCTTTGCCACGGCGTCGGGCGCCGGGTCGTCGGTGTCCTCAATATGAATTTTGACCTGAAAAAGACGATCCAGCGGCTGCATGAGTCGGCCAATATTTCTTTCTCTTCGATGCTCATACTGATCGCAATCTTTTCCCTCGGCGTCTCCTTCATTCTCCTCCGTTTTGTCCGCCAGCCGATTCAGGAGATGTCCAAAAAGATGGCAAAAGTTGAAAGCGGCGATCTTTCGGTCCGTCTCGATCCGCGTAATCGCGATGAAATCGGTCAGCTGATGGGGAGCTTCAACTCCATGGTCGACAACCTCGAACAGACCAAGGTCGAACTGGAGAAGTATCACTATCAACAGATGGAACGGGCGGATCGCCTTGCTGCGGTCGGTGAGATGGCGACCGGCATTGCCCACGAAATCAAGAACCCCCTGGCCTGCATCAGTGGTGCTGTCTCGGTTTTAGCGGATGATTATGACGTGAACGATCCGCGACGGGAGATCGTCAGCAAAGTTCTCGAACAGATTAACCGTCTCGATAAAACCGCCACGGACCTCCTTGCTTTTGGTAAACCGGGAACACCGGAGTTCACCTATGTTGATATCAACGAAATCCTGAAGAAGACCCTCTTTTTCGTAGCGCAACACCCGGAGGCCCGAAAAATCGAGCGGATCCTCGAATTGACCCGGGAGTTGCCGCCGGTCTGGATCGATATCAAACAGATTCAGCAGGTCTTCTTCAACATCATCATAAACGCTATTCAGGCGATGCCCGAGGGGGGATTACTGACCCTGGCGACTGATCGCGTCAAGCAGGGTGATGATGAATTTGTGCGGGTGACCATACGCGATACCGGCAAGGGGATTAGCGCGGATCTTCTCGTTAAGATCTTTGTCCCCTTCTTCACGACCAAAACGCAGGGGACCGGGCTCGGTCTGCCGATCTGCCGGCAGTTGGTTGAACACAACCATGGGATTATCGAAGTGGAAAGCTCCCTCCAGCAAGGAACAACTTTCAGTATCTTGCTCCCCGCCGTACCTTT
>DIKR01000075.1:0-8593 GCA_002424625.1 Desulfuromonadaceae bacterium UBA5613 | reverse complement strand
GAAATCCAGACTGCACCATCCGGCGAAGATGCTCTGCGGCTGTTGCGTGAAGATCCGCCGGAACTCGTCCTTCTTGACGTCCAGCTTCCCGGCATGAACGGACTGCAGGTCCTGGAGAAGATCAAGGAGATTGACGAAGAGATCATCGTTATCATGGTGACCGCCCTTGGCGTCCTCGAGACCGCGGTCAAAGCGATGCGTATGGGCGCGTACGATTATCTCAACAAACCTTTCAATCTCGACGAGATGGCAATCGTCATCAAAAAGGCTCTTGAAACCGGCGCCCTCAAACGCGAGGTCGCGCATCTGCGCGGCGAACAGACAAAAAAATACGGGATGACCAATCTGGTTGGCAACAGCCGCCACATGCAGAATGTGCTGGAGATGGTCACCAAGGTGGCGCGCAGCGACGCCAGCACCGTTCTGATCCAGGGGGAGAGTGGTACCGGCAAGGAGTTGATTGCCAAGGCCATACACTACGAAAGCGCGCGCGCCCACATGCCATTCATGGCTGTCAACTGCGCGGCCGTCCCTGAAACCCTGCTCGAGAGTGAACTTCTCGGCCACGAAAAGGGCGCTTTCACCGATGCCAAGGCGCAGAAAAAGGGCCTCTTTGAACTCGCCGACGGCGGCACCCTCTTTCTCGACGAAATCGGCGATATGGAACCGGGGATGCAAGCCAAACTCCTGCGCGTTCTCGAAGATCGCATTGTCCGTCGCGTCGGCGGCAGTCGTGACATTCAGGTCGATGTCCGCATCGTCTCGGCGACCAACAAAAATCTCCTTAAAGCGATGGAAGACAAGAGCTTCCGCCCTGACCTTTATTACCGTTTGCAGGTCATCCCCATCTTCCTCCCCCCTTTGCGGGAGCGTCGTGAGGACATCCTGCCGTTAACCAACCACTTCATCAACCACTTCAATCGTGAATTTGGTAAATCGGTGAAAGGGGTCTCGAAGATGGCGGAAAAGTTCCTGGTCGAATACTCCTGGCCGGGGAATATCCGCGAGCTGAAAAACATTGTCGAGCGGGCGATCATCCTCGAAAACGACGAGACCCTCATGTTGGAACATCTGCCGCAAGAGATTGTTTCCCGTACCGGCGGCAGCAGCCCGAGTGGCCCTCTCACCCTGCGCCTGCCGCCGGAAGGGATCGATATCGAAGATGTCGAACGGGAGCTGATTCGGCAATCGCTGGAAGTCTCGGAAGGGAACCAGTCAAAGGCGGCCAAAAAATTGAATCTCGGTATCGATGCTTTTCGCTATCGCATGAAAAAATTCGGATTCTTACAGTAGACTTGTTAACGGATCACTCATATTCCACAGGAGGAGCAGCAACCATGGAAAAGAAAGTGCACTTTAGCGAACTCGGACTGGCCAATACCCGTGAGATGTTCAAGAATGCCGTGCATGGCGGCTATGCCATCCCCGCCTACAACTTTAACAACCTGGAACAGCTGCAGGCGATTGTCACCGCTTGTGCCGAGACCAGTTCTCCAGTGATTATTCAGGTCAGCAAGGGGGCCCGCGAATACGCTAACGCCACCATGCTGCGCTACATGGCGATGGGGGCCGTGCAGATGGCGCGGGAGATGGGCTCCAACATCCCGATCTGTCTCCACCTTGATCACGGTGATTCCTTCGAGATCTGCAAATCGTGCATCGACAGCGGCTTCTCCTCGGTAATGATCGACGGTTCGCACCTGCCCTTCGCTGAAAATGTCGCCCTGACCCGCCAGGTTGTCGATTATGCCCGACAATTTGATGTTAGCGTCGAAGGGGAACTCGGCGTCCTCGCCGGCATTGAAGACGATGTTTCGGCCGAGCATTCGACCTATACCCAGCCCGAGGAGGTCGAGGAGTTTGTCAAGAAGACCGGTGTCGACTCCCTCGCCATCTCGATCGGCACCAGCCACGGCGCTTACAAATTCAAACTCAAAGAAGGCGAGTCGGTACCGCCGCTGCGCTTCGATATCCTCGCCGAGTGCCAAAGCCGCCTCCCCGGCTTCCCGATTGTGTTGCACGGCGCCTCCAGCGTTGTCCAGGAGTATGTACAGTTGATCAATCAGTACGGCGGCAAGATGGATGGCGCCGTCGGTGTCCCCGAAGAGCAGTTGCGGCAGGCCGCTGCCAGCGCCGTCTGCAAGATCAATATCGATTCCGACGGCCGCCTCGCGGTCACCGCCAAGGTCCGGGAATTCCTTGCCAAGAATCCCGGCGAATTCGATCCGCGCAAATATCTCGGCGTCGCCCGCAAAGAGCTGGTGACGCTGATCAAACACAAAAATCAGGCAGTTTTGGGCAGTGCCGGCAAAGCTTAGGGATTAAAAGAGAATAGGCCGCCCGATTTGGGCGGCCTATTTATTTTCCACATAAACAACCGGTCATAGCTCGTCATAAAGCCGCCGGACCTCTTCCTGACCATGAAGTCGCTCCAGCCTGCGAACAATGAAATGTCCCCGCCCCATGTCCTGAAAATGATCAATAAATAAACTGTTTATGACGGCACCTCCGAATGCTCCGACCACAGGGACTGCTTGAGCCGCTGCCTTTTCCGAAACAACAATCGAAAATCGTGATGCAATCTGAGCAATCAATTTGACAATTGCAGGTGCGCCCTGTTGTGACAGCCCTTTCTTGGCGACATGCGCCGCCGCTTCCGAGATCGACCTGGCGAGGGCCGCTCTGGCGGCGAAATAGCCTGTTTCTGTCCCGTCGTCACGCCGGGATGGGCCACCCAGCGCCAGAACCTGAACACATTGCAGTCTGGCGTCTGATGAAAGCAAATCTTCGCCTTCACTGCGGGCAATATCGGCAATCGATCGCAGCATAATCGTTGTCGAGATCGGCAATTCGATGGCTAATGCCGGTAAACCAAAGGCACCGCCACCGGCACCGGTTGCAACTACGGCCAGTTTATGCCACCAATTCGACGAGGAGATCTGCTCATCCCTGTCCATGGTCAAAAGAGCAATATCGAGTGCTTTCTCGATCGATTTGCGCGCGACCTCATTGACCGCCGTACTCCACGCTTCTGGCAGCTTTTTAAGCCCTTGCTCGATAGGGGCGCCGACGAAATTGCTGACTTTGGCAGCAAGGCCGGGATTTTCGAGGAGATTTTTTGCAGCCCGGAGATCACTGATTTCCATTGTCGATAGTGCCATATAACTCTCTCCCGTGGTCAGATGGTGCCGTACTTCCGATTAAAATCTTCGTCACTCATGATCAACAGGAGGATGGCGTCGATGAAACCCAGGACCGACGGGATGAAAGTCCAGCAGAAGAGCAGGTATAAAATGCCCAGGCCGACACGGCGCAGGTAAAACTTGTGGATCCCGAAACTCCCCAGGAACAAGGCAAACAATGCAGCCGCCAGCTTGCTTTTACCGTTGGGGGCGACTGCGCCCAGGCTTGCAAAAGGGGAGGTTTGCCGCACTCCGCATTTAGGGCAAATTTCGGCCCTGGCTTTAATAATCGAGCCACATTCCGAGCAATATTTTTCGTCCAGACCTTTTTGCATCGTTTCGTTCATCATTGGCACCCTTGAGTAAGTTCCATGCGATTCTGACTGGTATGTGCGGACGCTGATCAGTCGTCGTCAGGGGCGCAACCCCCGGAACCTGGCCGGTTTCGACCCGACCGAAAAAAGGCGGGCGCAGCAAGCGGCGCCCCTACGGGAAAATCATGAATCGCCCCTACGGCTGGTGGGTTCCGCCTTCAACCGTCGGCGCCGGCGCGTAGGTCAGATCGAGAAGCAGCGTCTCTCCGTCCCGCTCCACCTCCAGCTGTCCCTTGTCGCCGATCTTCTTCTGTTGCAAAGCATAAATGAGATCAAACGACTCTGTCAGCTCTTCCCCGTCGAGACTGCGCAGCACATCCCCTGCCTGGACTCCCGCCCTTGCCGCGGCCCCGTTCGGCAGGATGTCGCTGGCAATCACCTTCCCTTCTTTCTCTGCAAGCATGATCCCGAGTTTGACCTCATCCATCTTTTCCAGCTCTTCATAGCGGGTAAAAACAAGGTAATCGTATGCCGGCATGGGGAAATTCGGCAGGGTGACATCCATGTACGCCTCTCTCTTCTTGGCCTCACTCACCTCCAGCTCTTCATTGCCGATCAAAGTATAAGAGAGGGGGAGCTGCCGGAAGACCCGGCGCGGGATGCCGAAACCGTAGCGCACGTGGTTACCGCCGGCGAGGACGAGGAGGTGAACATCGTTCCCTTGCGATGAAGCCAGGAAGTGGACGATATTTTCGGCCATGGTTTCATCCCACAGGGTCTGCACCCTTTGGAAACCGTCCAGCGGCTTCCCCTGCATATGGCCGCCGAAGATCGCTGCGGTCAGCGCCTGATGATAGGGATCGTTAAAATCGAGGGTGGCGGGGAGACGGGCCTGTTCCTCGTCCGTCAGTGCGGCAAAGTCCTTACGCCCTACAGCTTGCACCATTGACTTCTCGGCATTGATACCGATAATCGGGATCCCTGCGGCCCGACAATATTCGAGAATGTCGCGGTAATAAGCAAAATCCATCTTCCAGCTGCTATACCAGGCTTTGAGAAAACTCTTTTCATCGAGGGTATGGGCAACCCAGGCGTCGAGGGCATCCTGCTGCGCGGGGGTGAACATCTCCATCGCTACGGCCGTTCGTCCGGGATAGCGTTGTTGCAGTGTTTTGAGGAGATCGAGCTGCACCCGGTGCGATGCGGGATTGTCATGGGTTTCAGCGACATAGATAATGCGGCTGTCAGTGGCAGCGGTCGCCATCTCCCCGGCGGTGACGAGGTGGCCGGTGCGAAGGTGAAGGATGTCACCCACTTGTGGTTTGTTTGGCGGTGGATAAGGGGACTGCGGGTTGCCGAGAAGAGCGGTCTGCGGCGCGCAGGCGCCAAGGAGAAGGGTTGTGAGTGCGATCCAGAGACTTTTCATGATCAAATCCCCAACTCTTCCGCCAGGCGCACCATCTCGTCCTGGGGGCGTTTGCTGCCGCGAATCACCGTCTCCAGCGGCGTGGTGATCATGGCATTGCACGCCAGGCCGACCATCACCCCTTGTTTCCCTTGCAGCAATAGTTCGACGGCACTTTTGCCGAAACGGCTGGCAAGGAGACGATCAAAGACCGAGGGGGCGCCGCCGCGCTGATAATGGCCGAGGACGGTGACCCGGGTTTCAAAACCGATGGCATCCTTAATGGTATCGGCAATGGTCTGGGCGTTCCCCACCCCTTCGGCGAGGATGATAATGGCATTGTCGCGGCCTTCTTCATAACGGCCGCGCAGCTGCTGGCAGATCTCGGCAAGGTCGTACTCGCGCTCGGGGACGAGGGCGAATTCGGCGCCGGTGGCGATGGCGCTGATGCTGGCAAGATAACCGGAGTTGCGCCCCATGACTTCGATGACAAAGGCGCGAGCGTGGGAACTCGCCGTATCCTTGATACAGTCGACGGCGTAGATGATGTTGTTGAGAGCGGTATCGACACCGAGAGACATATCGGTGCCGGAGATATCATTGTCGATGGAGGCGGGGATGCCGATGGTCGGGAAGCCGAGCTGATGCAGGGCGAGGGCACCGCTCAGCGAACCGTCACCGCCGAGAATGACGAGTCCTTCGACGCCGAGGCGGCGCAGATTGGCGAGGGCGAGCTCCTGCCCTTCCCGGGTGCGGAACTCCGGGGAGCGGGCTGACTGGAGAAAGGTGCCGCCGCGATGGAGGATGCCGGAAACAGCGCGGCTGTCGAGGGGGATGCAATCCCCTTTCATCAGCCCGAGATAGCCTTTGCGAAAACCGACGATTTCGACATTGAGCCGCAGGGCGGTGCGCACCGCGCTGCGGATCGCCGCATTCATTCCCGAACTATCACCGCCGCTGGTCAAGATGCCGATCTTTTTCATCACTGCCACCTTTTTAATCCCCTAATCGCCAAGATACGTATAGCCGAGCAGGGTGCGGTCGAGGAGTTCGATAAAATGACTGCTCTCCTCAATTGAGACCTTGCGCAGCGCTACTTCTTTTTCAAGGCTTTCGCGCACCTTCTTGAGGAGTTCCGGCCCTTTGTACTCGACATACTTCAGGCTTTCCCAGGTGGCGTCACCGTTGATCACCGTGTCGATCATATAGCCGGTCTTCTTGTTGAAGGTGATATGCACGGCGTTGGTATCGCCGAAGAGGTTGTGCAGATCGCCGAGGATCTCCTGATAAGCGCCGATGAGGAAGAAGCCGATGTAGTAATCTTCGTCTTTGCGGATCTTGTGCAAGGGGAGGAACTTGGTACGGCCGTTCTCGCCGACAAAGCTGGTGATCTCACCATCAGAATCGCAGGTAATATCGGCAATCGAGGCCATGACATCGGGCTTTTGCTGCAAGCGCTGGATCGGCATGATCGGGAAGAGCTGATCGATTGCCCAGGAGTCGGGGATCGACTGAAAGAGAGAGAAGTTGGCGAAGTAGGTTTGGCGTAACGCCAGCTGAAAGTTCTGCAGCTCTTCGGGGATCGGTTTGATCTTCTCGACGATGGAGTTGATCTTGCGCAGGATCTTGGCGTAGAGCCATTCGGCCATGGCCCGTTCGTTGAGGCTCAAATAGCCGAGATTGAAGAGGCTGACCGCTTCCTGAATGAGCTGCATGGTATCATGGTAATCTTCGCGCAAGGAGTGGCGGTCGATACTTTTGTAGATGTCGGCGAGTTTCTTGACCGTCGGCGCCAGCTTCTCGGCGTTGTTCAGCTCCTCCTCAAAATCCGGGGTGAGGTGCTGGGTGTTGGTGTTGAGGACATTGGTGACCAGAACCGAATAGTGGGCCACTGTGGCCCGCCCTGACTCGGAGATAATGTTCGGACACTCCACCCCGGCTTCGTCGCAGATGTTCTTGATCTGGTAAACGACGTCATTGGCATACTCTTCGACCGTATAGTTGACGCTCGAAAAGTAACTCGACTTCGAACCGTCGTAATCGACGCCGAGACCGCCGCCGATATCGACATATTCGATGCCGACGCCGAGCTTCTTCATCTCGGTATAAACGCGCGTCCCTTCGATCAGAGCGGTCTTGATCTTGTCGATCTTGGTGATCTGGCTGCCGATATGGAAGTGCAGGAGTTTGACGCAGTCGATCAGTTCCGCTTCGCGCAGAATGTCGATGGCAGCGATGATCTCCGACATGCGCAGCCCGAACTTGGCGTCTTCGCCACCGGAGGTCGCCCACTTACCGGTCCCCTTCGAGGAGAGCTTGACGCGGATGCCGAGGCGGGGCTGAATATTGGTTTTCTTCGCCAGGGCGATGATCTTCTCCAGTTCGAACATCTTTTCGACAACGATAGTGATGTTGTAGCCGAGCTTGGTGGCATAAAGGACGGTCTCGATATACTCGGTGTCCTTGTAGCCGTTGCAGATGATCGGAATGCCATTCACTGCAGCAAAGGAGAGGCCGATGACCAGCTCCGGCTTGGAGCCGACTTCGAGGCCGATATTGTGACGCTTGCCGTAGTGGGTAATGGCTTCGACGACTTGACGCTGCTGATTGACCTTGATCGGGTAAAAGGTCTGGTACTTGGCCGGATACTCGTTTTCGGTGATGGCGTTCTTGAAGGCGCGGTTGATATTGGCAATCCGCCCCGAAAGGATATCCATAAAGCGCAGCAGGATCGGCGGCTTGATCTTGCGTTTGATCAGATCATCGACCAGGGCGCGCAGATCGATAAAGTCTTTGGAGGTCGAGGAAGGGTGGACGCAGATATTCCCTTTCTTGTTGATCGAGAAGAGATCCGCCCCCCAGTTGCTGAGGTTGTATATTTTATCAGAGTCGTTAATCGACCATTTTTTTTCCATGAATGAGACCTTTCTTCTTCGGACGACCGAGTGAATCGCCCCGACAAAATTAAGATAAACGACTCTTGAAATCCTCATAAACAAAACGACGGACCACTTTCAGTTCGCCGCTGTCCGGCTCAAAAGTACAGATCGCCGGATGCTGGATGCCGTTAAAGGTGGTGGTCTTGACCATGGTGTAGTGGGCCATATCCTCGAAAGCCAAACGGTCACCAACCTGCAGCGGCCGGTCGAAAGACCAGTCGCCAATCACGTCGCCGGCGAGACAAGAGGGGCCGCCGAGGCGGTAGTTATGCGTCTTGTCCCCGGGATCAAAGCCGTTGGTGATAACAGGGCGATAAGGCATTTCGAGGATATCAGGCATGTGGCAGGTCGCCGAAATGTCGAGGATCGCGGTCTCCAGGCCGTTTTTGACGATATCGAGAACTTCGCCGACGAGAAGACCGGTGCCGATGGCGATCGCTTCCCCCGGTTCGAGATAGACTTCGACGTTGTACCTGGCGCGAAAATACTTCACCAGCTCGACCAGGCCATCAAGATCGTACCCTTCCCGGGTGATATGATGGCCACCGCCGAAATTGATCCACTTCAGTCCCGGCAGAAAAGCACCGAACTTTGCTTCAAAGACCTTGGCCGTCCGCTCCAGCGGCTCGAAGAGCTGCTCGCAGAGGGTGTGAAAGTGCAGCCCTTCGACTCCGCTCAGGGACCGCCCTTCAAACTCGCGGCGGGGGATGCCGAGGCGGGAATTCGGAGCGCAGGGATCGTAAATAGCGGTAT
>DIKR01000057.1 GCA_002424625.1 Desulfuromonadaceae bacterium UBA5613 | reverse complement strand
CCACTCCTTTGCCGAGATCGCCATCCTGATCCGCTCGCGCCGTCAGGCAGAACCACTCCTCACCGCCCTGGAGCGGCGCGGCATCCCCTGCCAGCAGGTCGGCGTCCCCCCCTTTTACATGGCACCCTCCCTGATTGGTCTTTATCACTTTCTGCAGCTGGCAAGCGGTGAGGGGACAATCAGCGACGGACTCGCCCTGTTGCGCTCCCTTGGTATCCTGACTCCCGGTAATTTTGACGAAGTGGCGGCCGCCTTCCCCCTAGCCGGCGACTTCTTCAGCGTTGCCCGTACTCTGGATTTGCCAACCGCCCTCGCCCGGAAGATTGCCGAGCTCAGTGATCTCGTCCCCCTCTTCGTCGCCCAGGCCCGCCAGTTCGGCATCGCCACGGCCCTGGAGGGGCACCGTGCCTTGCTCTCCACCGCGGTTGATGATCCGCAGTTGCGGCGCTTCCTTGATCTCGCCGGCAGTTTCGGCCGTGATCTCAGCGCCTTTGCGAGTCATTTGTGTCGCAACGCCGGCGGCACCATCTACGATGCCGGCAGCGAAGCAGTGGCGCTGCTGACCCTGCACGCCGCCAAGGGGCTCGAATTCCCGGTGGTCTTTCTCCCCGGCCTCGAAGAAGGACTCCTCCCCGCCACCTTGAGCGGCAACAACGACATTGAGGAGGAGCGCCGCCTCTTTTACGTCGGCCTCACCCGTGCCAGAAATCAGGCGATTCTCTCCACTGCCGCCAGTCGCAGCAGTGGCCCGTCGAGCCCTTCGCGCTTTCTCAAAGAAATTCCCACCGGCTTTTTGACCAGCGTCGAAGCCGCCCCCAACCGTCGTCGCACCCGGCCGGGGGAGCAGATGGAGCTGTTTCAGCCGTAGGTCACAGGCAGAAAAAAGGCGCAACGATGACAAATATCCCGAATTTATTCGATCTCAAGAGACAAATGCTGCGCCCGCGCCGCACCTTCCTGCGCCTGCAACGCCATGCGCTGCGCCTCCTCAGCCGTCTCAAGGTCAGTGAAAATACCTTTATGACGACGATTGCCGTCGTCATCGGTCTCCTCTCCGGTCTTGGCAACTATGCCTTTCAAAGACTCATCGAATTTTTCAACTGGCTGGTGGTGATCCAGGGGGGGCGGCTCCTTGGTCTTGATAGTGCCGGTCTGTGGGAAGGGCGCCTCCTCGCCATCCTCTTCCCGATGGTCGGCGGTCTGTTGATGATCCCCTTCTGGATCTACTTTAAAAAGGATCTCCAGTTCGGTTTCTCCCGTTTCCTTGCCCAGGTCAATCTCGGCGGCGGCAAGGTGCCGCTGCGCACCATCCTCACCCGCGGCATGGCCAGCGCCATCACCATCGGCACCGGCGGTTCGGCCGGACAGGAAGGACCGATTGCCCAGATCGGCGGGGCGATCGGCAGCCAGACCGGGCAGTTTTTCGGCATGAGTGGCGATCGCTTGAAGACGATGCTCGCCTGCGGTGTCTCCGGCGGGGTGGCGGCGACCTTCAATGCCCCGATTGCCGGGGTCTTCTTTGCCCATGAGATCGTCCTCCTGTCCACGTTCGAGATGTCAAGCTTCACCTCGATCGTCATCGCCAGCGGCATGAGCACCGTTGTTTCCCGCGCCCTCCTCGGCAATGCCCCGGCTTTTGCCATTCCCGATTATATCGTCCAGTCCCCCTGGGACATGCTCCTGTATGCCGGCCTTGGCGTCATTGTCGGCTGTCTCGCCGCCGCTTTCATCAAGCTTCACTTTCGTATCAAGGACGCCTTTACCGCCCTGCGTCTGCCGATGTTGAGCAAGCCGGTATTGGGCGGGATGCTGGTCGGGATCATCGGTGTCGGCTTTCCCCAGGTCTTTGGTAACGGCTACGAATTTATCGAATCCGTCCTGCATGGCGAAGGGATTTGGCTGGTGCTGGTCGGCCTGGTCCTGATCAAGGCTCTGGCGACTTCGATCACCATCGGTTCCGGCCTCCCCGGCGGTCTCTTTGCCCCCTCCCTCTTTATTGGTGCGGTGATCGGCGGCACTTTCGGTCATGGCGCCCGCGCGCTCTTCCCGCATCTTGCCTCCTCCCCCGGCACTTATGCCCTGATCGGCATGGGGGCCTTCCTCTCGGCGGCGACGCACGCGCCGATGACGGCGATCTTCCTCCTCTTCGAGATCACCTCTTCCTACCATGTTATCGTGCCGATCATGATCACCTGCGTCATCGGTACCACCATCAGCCGTCAGTTCAACAAGGAGAGCCTGGAGACCGAAGATCTGGCGCGCGCCGGGATCGATCTGCGCGCCGGCAAGGAGCAGAACATCATGAAGTCCCTTACCGTCAGGGACGCCATGACCGCTACGGTCGAGTCGATCCCCGAAGGGATGACCCTGCGCCAGTTCACCGAATATCTCAGTACCACCAAATCGACCAACTTTCCCCTGGTCAATAGCGACGGCGAGTTGACCGGCATCCTTTCGGTGCAGGACTTCATGGGAGTGGTCTTTGAGCAGGAGCTCATGGATATTGTCGTTGTCAAGGAGTTGGCGACCCTGGAGGTGACGACAGTGCTCGAAGACGATAATCTCGATCAGGCGATGCAGAAGATCGGCTATCGCAATATCGAACAGCTGCCGGTCGTCGACGACCTCACCGGCAAGCGCCTGGTCGGGATCATCTCGCGTCGGGATATGATCTCTGCTTATAATCGGGCGCTGATGGCCCGTTCGCTGGAAGAGAGACAACATGACTACGTCTGAACTCACCGCTGGTCTCAACCCGGAGCAGCGCCAGGCAGTACTGCACGGCACCGGGCCGCTCCTTATTCTCGCCGGCGCCGGCTCGGGAAAGACCCGCACCCTCACCCAGCGCATCGCCCATCTCATTCGTGTCCAGGGGGTCGAGCCCTGGCGCATCCTCGCCGTCACCTTTACCAACAAGGCAGCGGCAGAGATGAAGAAGCGGGTGCAGCAACTGGTCGGTAGCGACGAATTGTGGGTCAGTACCTTTCATGCCGCCTGCGTGCGCATCCTGCGCCGCGAGATCAGCGCTCTCGGCTATCAAAGCAACTTCACCATCTGCGACGACCAGGATCAGGAACGCCTCCTCAAGGAGGTTCTGGCCGAGCTCAATATCAGCGAGCGCACCCTCAAGGCGCGGGGAGCGGCACAAGCGATCGACAGTGCCAAGAACCGCGGCCTCCTCGCGGCGGATTTTGATCGCAGCGACTTTTACGGCGAGCAGGTCGCCAAGGTCTACGAACTTTATCAGGCGCGGATGAAGCAGGCCAATGCCCTCGACTTCGGCGACCTCATCCTCCTCACCGTCAAACTCTTTGAAACTCATCCCGAGATTCTCGGTCGCTGGCAGGAGCGTTTTCATTATCTCCTCGTCGATGAATTTCAGGACACCAACGGTATCCAGTATCAGCTCGTCCGCCTCCTCGCCGCTCGTCACCACAACCTCTGCGTGGTCGGCGACGACGATCAGTCGATCTACCGCTGGCGCGGTGCCGAGGTCGGCAACATCCTCAACTTCGAGGTCGATTATCCCGGCAGCGTCACCATCCGTTTAGAGCAGAACTACCGTTCGACCCGCAACATCCTCGCTGCCGCCGGGGCGGTCGTCGCCCGCAATGTCGGGCGGAAAGGGAAGAGCTTGTGGACGGAGAACCCCACCGGCGATCCGATCATCATCGAGCCCCTCCCTGATGATCTCGAAGAGGCGCGCTTTGTCGCCGGCGAGATCAA
>DIKR01000076.1 GCA_002424625.1 Desulfuromonadaceae bacterium UBA5613 | reverse complement strand
TCTTCAAACGTTGCCCGCGGCAGTCGTAGATCCGCCGCAACCAGCGGCGTGGCACTGTAGCCGTGCAGCAATTCCTGATACGACTTCTTCTCTCCATCCTGATAAATCAGTCCCGTCACCAGATCATGATGATCGAGCAGGGTGTTCAGCGCCTGCTTTTTGTTGGTTGCGTCGTAGCCATCGATGCCGTCAAGACTGACGAGATGCTGCGTGAACCATTCGTAGGTATTGACCTTGTTATAGGTGACGCAGGGGCTCATGACGTTGATGAAGGAAAAACCTTGATGCTTTATCCCGGCGGTAATCAGGGCGACAAGCTCGTCGGGATTTTTCGAGAAGCCTTGGGCAACAAAGGTGGCACCGGCCGCCAGGGCGAGCTGGAGAATGGAAAGAGGGGATTCGATGACGCCGTAGGGAGTCGATTTGGTCTTGAAGCCAAGACCGCTATGCGGTGAGGCCTGGCCCTTGGTGAGACCGTAGATCTGATTGTCCATGACGATGTAGGTCATGTCGATGTTACGGCGCAGGGCGTGGAGGGTATGGCCGGCGCCGATGGCGAAACCATCGCCATCGCCACCGACGGCGACAACGTTGAGAGCGCGGTTGGCGAGTTTCATTCCCTGCGCGAGGGGGAGGGCGCGGCCGTGAATGCCGTGAAAACCGTTAGTGTGCAGGTAACCGGACATCCTTCCCGAGCAGCCGATTCCGGCGACGACCATGAACTCGTGGGGTTCAAGTCCACTCGCTGCGAAGGCGCGCTGGATGGCGGTCTGGACGCCGAAGTCGCCGCAGCCCGGACACCAGTTCGGCTTGAGGTGGTTCTGAAAATCTTTAGCTGTGGCCATGGAGCACCTCGCGAATCCCGGAGTTAATCTCCCCCGGCTTGAAAGGATTGCCGTCATATTTGCGCAGGGAGACGATCTTCTCCGCACTTTCCGGCAGGTTCATCCGCAACAATTGCGCGAGCTGACCGGTGGCATTCTGTTCGATGACGATGACTTGCCTGGCTGCCGCCAAAAGCGGGGTCAGGGTCGGAGTCGGAAAGGGATGGAGGAGGCGCACCTGGGCGCAGTTGGCGGTAATGCCGTCGGCTTCGAGGCGCTCGCGCGCTTCATTGATCGCTCCCGCCGTGGCATTCCAGCCAACCAGGAGGAGGTCGGGCGTGGTATGGCGCTGATCAATGCGCACCGGGTCGGTAAAGGTCAGGGAGTCGAGCTTGCGCAGCCGCTTCTCCGTCTGCGCCTGGCGATTGGCGGCGCCTTCCGCCGGGCGGCCGATTTCGTCATGTTCGAGGCCGGTGACGTGAAAGATTCCGTTCTTCACCCCCGGCAAAAAACGCGGCGAGATGCCGTCGTCGGACAGGAGAAAGCGTTTGCAGGGGACCGGTTCAATTTGTTCCGGCAGTTGCGGGTGCAGGTCGAGTTTGCCGCGGCGGATCTGAATCCGCCCGTAATCGAGGTCGGGAAGAGTTTGCTGCGCCATGCCAAGTTGGAGATCGCTGAGGAGGATCACCGGACATTGAAACTCTTCCGCGAGATTGAGGGCTTCGATGGCATCGTAAAAGGCGGCTTCGGCACTGTCGGGGGCGATGACGATCTTGGGGATCTCGCCGGGACTGGCGTAAAGCATCGCCAGAAGATCGGCCTGCTCTTCCTTGGTCGGCATGCCGGTACTCGGTCCGGCGCGTTGCACGTCGATGACGACCAGCGGGGTTTCGGTCATCCCCGCCAGGCCGATCGCTTCGGTCATCAGCGCCAGGCCGGGGCCGGAGGAAGCGGTGATCGCCCGCACCCCGGCATGGTTGGCACCGATCGCCATGGTGACGGCGGCTATTTCGTCCTCAGTCTGCACCATCACCCCGCCGAACTGCGGCAGCTTTTTGGTGAGGTATTCCATGATATCGGAAGCCGGGGTGATCGGATAAGCCGCCATAAAGCGGCAGCCGCCGGCCAGCGCGCCGAGGGCTGCCGCTTCGTTGCCGATCATGAAGAGGCGTTTCCTGCCGTCTCCGGGGGGAAGGCGGAGATCGGGATGCTGCTCCGGGAAGAGGGCGCGCAGGGCGGTTTCGCCGCTTTGCAGGGCCACGAGATTACTGTTGACGACCGCTTCCCCCTTGGCGGCAAAGATCTCCCGCACTACGTCTTGACAAAGCTCACTGCTGATACCGAGCAGGGACAGGGAGGCACCGACGGCGACCATATTCTTCATGCGGGCGGCGCCGGCTTCAGTGGCAAGGGCAGTGAGAGGAAGGGGGCAGAGGATGACGTCCTTGCCAGGGGGAAGATGCGGCTGGATGGCGCTTTCGGCCAGGATCATCGCACCAGGGCGGAGTTCATCGAAGCAGAAATCGATGCTTTCCTGATCAAAGGCAACAAGGATATCGACCTGATCGGCGATTGCCTGTACCGCTGTCGTGCTGATACGGATATTATTATTGGTGTGCCCGCCCTTGATGCGGGAGGAGAAGTGGCGATAGCCGTAGAGATGATAACCAAGACGATTCAGGGTCTTGGCAAAGATCTCGCCGGTACTTTCGATCCCCTCCCCTTGCTGGCCGCCGACCTTCCATGCAACTTGTTGCACCATAGTTTTAATCCCTGGCTAGAGAAGATTTCCTGTATCCTGTGGCGATTTTCGCCGTATCGCTGTCAGATGTAAATATACTTTATGTATTTACCAAGTAAACTCAATAAAGATAATGTTTAAATGATAGACTTTTTCCGGGTGGTTATTGTAATTATCTTCGATTATTGTCAACGTGGCGCTGCAGCTTTTTCTGATGCAGTGCCGGACGTATTCCCCCACGCAATTATGCGTAGAATGACACATAAGGAAGGTGACTTCATATGAGCAAAGTTCTGATCATCGGCGCCGGCGGCGTCGGCCAGGTGGTAACCCATAAATGTGCGCAGCGGCGCGATATTTTTAGTGAGATTACTCTTGCGTCCCGCACCAAGTCGAAGTGCGATGCGATTGCCGCCCAGATAAACGGGCCGATCAAGACCGCACAGGTCGATGCGGATAATGTTCCGGAACTGACAGCCTTGATCCAGGCGGAAAAACCGCAACTGGTGCTCAATGTCGCCCTCCCCTATCAGGATCTGACGATCATGGATGCTTGTCTCGCCACCGGCGTTGACTATCTCGATACCGCCAACTACGAGCCGCTCGATACTGCCAAGTTCGAGTATTCCTGGCAGTGGGCCTATCACGAGCGCTTCAAGGCCGCAGGCATCATGGCGCTTCTCGGCAGCGGCTTCGATCCGGGGGTCACCAACGTCTACACCGCTCTGGCCGCCAAGAAGTATCTTGATGTCATCGAAGAGCTCGACATCATCGATGCCAACGCCGGCAGCCACGGCCTCCCCTTTGCCACCAACTTCAACCCG
>DIKR01000106.1:3579-6264 GCA_002424625.1 Desulfuromonadaceae bacterium UBA5613 | reverse complement strand
CTCGTCAGCCGGCCCGGTTTCGACCTCGTCAAATTCGCTGAAATCAAAATCTATATTAATGAGTGACGGTGCGGCATGATCCTGCAGAACCTGCTCTTCCGCCGCTTCAAACCTGTCGATCTCCTCGAAAGACATCCCTTCGTCCGGGAGTTCAATCGAAACAGCTGAAAACTCCGTCTCGACAATATCCTCTTCGGACAATGACTCTTCCTGCGAAGGCGGAGCCACCTCACTCCGGCGCGGGGACAAAGTGAGCAGCTCGTCGATCTCGAACTCTTCCTTGCCAACCAAGAGGGCTTCGTCAGTACCCTCCGGAATCGCATCGCCCGGAAAGGGGGATAAAGCTCCGGCAGCGTTGACTGTCGACCGCTCGCCGCCCACTTGCTGGTCTCCGGAAAGTTTCTTTTCCAGTTCTTGACGAAGATCGCTGAGCAGGGCGGGATTTACAGCGGCGAAAAGCGCTGCGTGTTCTTGCAGTGCCTGCTGCGCCCGGCCGCAATCATCCTTTGCCAGAGAAAGGCGTACCAGTCGTTCCGCAACGGCGACCGTCGGCTGCACCGCCAGAAGCTGGTCAAGCACGGGAAGTTCATTCTCAGGGTCGCTGATCTCGCCATACAAACCTGCCAGCTCCTGCAAAAGGCGCGGGTCTTGCGGAGAGCTCTGCAGCAAGGAATTAAAGACGTAAATCGCTGCGCTAAAAAGTCCGGCGGCACTCAGCTTGCTGGCGAGCTCAGTGTGAAATTCAAGATTATCCGGCAGGAGGGAAATAATCGATTGGAGAATTTTTTGACTTTTTGCGTTATCGCCGGACTTGGCACAAGCCTCGCAGGCCTTCAGAATCGTTGCAGTGGCCTGGACGTAATGTTTATCCTTGAGAAGATTCTGCAGAATCCGCAGCTGCAGGTTGATATTTTCCGGCTCCAACCTGACCATTTTCTGCAGAATTTCGGCGGCGTTGGCAACCATATTACGTTTTTCGTAATATTCAAGGAGGCTGCGGTACTCGGACATGGCATTGCCGATGAGGCCGAGATTGCAATTGAGCTCGGCCAGTCGCAGATAGACAGTGGGATTTGCCGGATCAATGCGCTGCATCTGTTTATAGACAGCGACGCCTTTGGCAAAGAAGCCCCGCTCGGCATAGCCCTTGGCCAAAGATTCGTAAAGGACAAGAGCATCCTCCTTAAGATTGGCTCGACACAGGAGATCCGCAAGTTTCTGCTTGTGCTGGTCAACTTTCGGTTCCAGCTTCAACAGTTCCTGATAATCTTTAATGGCCTTGTTGATCTGGCCTTTTTCAAGATTTTTTTGTGCTGAAGCAATCAGCTGGTCTTTAGTCGCCACATCTTCCCCAAATAGCAGCTCGAATTAAAAAAGAATAAGCAAGATATCCGACTTACTTCTCGGGAGTCAAGGGCGAAGCCGTTTTACGCGGTTGCGGCGGCTTGTTGCACTCCGCCCGCAACTTCGCCACTTCTTCGCTCGTCAACAAACGATACTCACCACTCTTCAGGCGGCCCAACTCCAAGAAACCGAGACGGATCCGCATCAGACGGCTGACCGGATAACCGAGCGCTTCACACATGCGCCGCACCTGGCGGTTGCGCCCTTCATGGATGGTGATCTCAAACCAGCTGTGGCTGCCGCTGCGGCGCAGATGATCGATGCGGGCCGGGGCGGTCATGCCGTCATCGAGGAGCATTCCCATCTCCAGTTTCTTTCGCGCCACCGGATCGAGTTCCCCCCGCACCCGCACCAGATAGGTTTTGTCGATTTCGTGACTGGGATGGGTGAGGCGATAAGCGAGATCGCCGTCATTGGTGAGGAGGAGGAGCCCTTCGGTGGTCAAATCGAGGCGGCCGACCGGATTGAGGCGAACCGGCAGGTCTTTGACCAGATCGATCACGCAGTCGCGCCCTTGCGGATCCTGACGGGAGGTCACATAACCGGAGGGTTTATTCAGCAGGACATAGTACAAGGTGGTCTGAATCGGCAGCGCCTTGCCATCGACGAGAATCGTATCGGTCTGGGGATCGGCTGATTCCCCGAGTTCAGCGATGCGGCCGTTGACCGTGACCCGGCCGGCCGTGATCCAGGTTTCCGCCTGGCGGCGTGAAGCCAGCCCGGCTGCCGCCATTATTTTTTGTAATCGATCTTTCATTATTCCGTCGTTTCGATGGGGGCGACTGAGGAATCCTCATCCGCCAAAGGGAGCATCCCCTCAAGAGCATCCGGTGCCAGCTCACTGAAGTCGCGCAGGGTCGGCAGTCCGCTGAGATCGCGGAGGCCGAAAAATTCGAGAAAATCACGGGTGGTACCATAGATCAGCGGCCGGCCGGCAATCTCTTTTTTACCAAGAATCTTGACCAGTCGCTTCTCCATCAGCGTCTTGACCACGGCCCCGGATTCAACGCCGCGCAGATACTCGATCTCCGCCCGCGTCACCGGCTGGCGGTAAGCTATGATCGCCAGCGTCTCCAGGGCTGCCCGCGAAAAACGAAAGGGGCGATGGTGGCCGAGCCGCCGTACCCACTCAGCATACTCCGGACGGCTGCGATATTGATAGCCCTCGGCGACGCTGCAAAGGAGAAAACCGTGGCCGCCACTCTCGGACTCCTGCATTAGTTCGCGTAACAGGGCGGTGATCATCCCGCGCTCCAGACCAAGGAGTTCACAGAGCTTCTC
>DIKR01000106.1:1770-3431 GCA_002424625.1 Desulfuromonadaceae bacterium UBA5613 | reverse complement strand
TCATCTTGACGAGTTCGAGCATCGCCAGGAACATCACGACCACTTCGGAGCGGACCAGCGGTAGCGGCAGAAGTTCACTAAAGGGGAGCTGCGGCCGCTGCTGCAGGAGGTTGAGGATGGTCTGAATCCGCTCGGTCACTGACAGATGTTCGGCTGTCACTTCATGAACGAAATCCTTCGGAGCCTTTTTCAGCAGGTCGCGAAAAGCTTCGACCAGGGCATAAAGACTGACCGGTTCGAGCTCCAGACCTGCTTCCTCCCCACCTTCTGCGGCCAATGGCGGCGTCAGAAAGACATCGCGATCAAGCTGCGGCAGAGCGGCAAAGGTGAGAGCCGCATCCTTGTAACGCTGGTATTCAAGGAGGCGGCGGATCAGTTCGGCGCGGGGATCGAGCTCTTCCTCCTCCAGCATCTCCTCTTCGTGCACCGGCAGCAGCATCCGTGATTTAATCTGCAGCAGAGTCGCGGCCATGACCAGATATTCGCCGGCAATATCGAGATTCAGACTCTGCATCGCATCGATGAAGTCGAGATATTGCCTGGTGATCTGGGCAATTTCGATCTCGTAGATATCCATCTCCTCCTTGCGGATAAGGTGAAGCAGGAGATCAAGAGGCCCTTCAAACTTGTCGATGCTGATTTCGCAACTCATCTTACAAATGCATCCGCAGGGTGAAGTCGTGCAGCTGATAGATGGTGCGGCCATCCACAGAAAGAAAACCATTCGCCTTGAGAAGGTGCCCGGCTGCATCGACGGAAGTTATCACTGCCTCGATCTGTACGAGCTGATTGGTCGGGACGATCTGGCCGCGATAGTTCCAGCGCTGCTCTTGACCGAGAGCCACGGTTTCAAAGATGCTATGCTCGTCGCCGCCCCAGCGCTCGACTGCCACGACCTTGAGGAGCTGCAAAAACGATTCGAGACCCAGGGAACCGGGACAGACCGGATCCTCAAAGAAGTGCGCCTTGAAGAACCACTCTTCGGGATTGATCTTCTTGCTGCCGCGGATAAAGCCGAGACCGGCCGGGCCGCCATCCGGGACAAAGAGGTCGATACTATCGACCATGCGCAGCATTTCGGCCGGAAACGGCGCAGCCGGCGGATATGGGAAGGAGCGGGCGCGGTTGAGCTCCGCCGCTGGCGGCGCATAGAGTTTGGCATCGCGCACCCCGACCTGCTGGGCCAGGGATTCCTTGGAAAAGAAGCCGAAGACAGTGTCGCCGCTGTAGACCGGGCCGTCACTATCGCTGACCACAAAGTCGTAACCCTGAATGATCATGCCGCCGCTGCTGGAGATGCGGGTAATCTTGACATGAACCGTCAGCGTGCCGCTGGCCGGGGTCACTGCCCGGTGCTGCACGGCCTTGCCGTCGAGATTGCGGAAGGAAAGGTCGATGGGACTGGTCAGCGCTGAACCGAGGTAAGCGGCGAGCCAGCCGCAGGGCTGCAGGCCGATCTCCAGCAGGACCGAGAAGGGCATCTGCGGCTGGCGCGATTCGCGGAAATACCAGGCATCCACCGGGACATCGTACTCTGCCTCGACGGTCGCTCCCGCCACCAGCTTCCACGGCTCGCCGCTGATCGCGGTGATCCGGTCGATAAACTGGAAAGGGGGACCGGGGAGACGGGCGATCTTGCGCTGGTGATCAAAGATTTCATA
>DIKR01000106.1:0-1710 GCA_002424625.1 Desulfuromonadaceae bacterium UBA5613 | reverse complement strand
TGATCTTCCCGGTCGCAACCGGTCTTTTCCACATCTTCTCCAGAGCGGCGCGACTGAGACCGGCGAGGCGCACCGACATATTGGGGATCTCGACGATCGCTTTACCATCGGCGAACATCAGCGCATCGACGAGCGCATACGGTTCCGGACGGTAGCCGAGCTCCTTGATACTCACCTGATAAGTGACCGTTTTAGTACGCTCCGTCACCTGGCCGCGGCATTTGAGGCCGCTGTCGACGCCGGGGACCGGTTCACACCAGGTCTCCCCTTCTTCACCGATCCAGCCCATACGCAGCAGATAGATGCGCAGGGTGTGCATGCAGCATTCGTACATCAGGGTGCCGGGCATGACGCGATCATCGACAAAGTGACAGGTTAAAAACCACGCCTGTGGATCGATATCCATCTCGGCGCGGATCTGCCCGAGGCCGTAACGGCCCCCGGTTGGATTGAGCTCGATGACGCGGTCGACGAGCTTGAGCTTGCCGCCCGGGAGGGTGTATGGGCGCTGCAATCCCAGATGCGCAAAGGCGGGTCCGAAACAGCCGACGAGGTCGCCCTGGTACAGGGCCTGCACCTGGCTGTCGCTGTAGGTTTCCACCGCCAGCGGCACGAGATCCTGCCAGTCAGCAGGGCGCACCCCCGGTTTGGGCTGCAGATCAAGGCGGGTATGGACAATCCCCTGCCCGGCGGCCAGCGCCTCGGCGGAGAAGAAACCGGCGCAGCCCTTCTGCATCGACAGCAGCGGTTCGCCATTGACCGTCCCTTCGAAGCTAAAGCGGAAGAGATAGGTCTGATCCTGGCGGAAGAACTCATCGATGCGGATATCGTAGCGGATGACCTCCCCCGGCACCGGCAGCGGCCGATGGAAGGTGACCACCGCATCAAGGAGGCGGTAGACCGCCTGTCCCTTGGTGATAAAGTCGATGCCGAGGTAGGCGGAGAGGAAGAGGTCGGCCTGGCCGGCCTCGACCGCGACACAGGTGGGGATGCGGCCGCCATCAAGATACCAGCGGTCAGATGTAACATCATGCTCGGTGATGACGCGACCATGCGTCATTGAGCGGGCGACCCCTTCAACCGCCATGATCCGGTCGACGAGCATCAGCGGCTCGTCAGGAAGACGCACCCGGGTCGGATGGCTATCGATGACGGCAAACTCCGGCCCGAGCATTTTAGCGATGGAGCCGACAGCAAATTCGAGACAAAGAGCGCGATCAAAAGCGACCGGTTCAGCAGGTGCGGACTGCGCTGTGCTGACTGGCGGCAACGGTGCCAGAGTCAGCCCGGGATGGCCGCCCAACTGCTGCAGCAGACTGGTCTGCAAAGCGATATTGGCGCTGAGCGAGGCGGTCATGGCTGCACTGAAACGGAGGTAAGCGGCATGACTCTCGGCCTGCAGGGTCAGCATCTTTTGCAGATCGGCAACAAGGGGATCGAGTGTGACAGGTTCAGTGCTCTGCATAATTCCCCTGCTTCCCAGCGATTCCAGGGGAGACAGAGGAAGTATGGGAATTATGGATTCCCTTGGTGTGGGGGCAATTGTTTGCTTCACCGGTTTTTTCGGGGCAAAGGGCGCCCCCCCGATGGTCGTCATGATTTTGCCTTTGCTCCTGTCGGGCGCTGCAGCCAGCTCGACATCAGCATACAGAGCCGCCAGATTCACCGGCACCCGTTCGCTGATCGCCTGGGCCAGACAGCGCAGGATCA
>DIKR01000123.1:3420-8053 GCA_002424625.1 Desulfuromonadaceae bacterium UBA5613 | reverse complement strand
TGCACCCCGCCACTGCCGCCGAGATCGCGGCGATCATCAAGCTGGCGAATGCCGAGCTCATCCCGGTCTTTCCGCGTGGCGCCGGCAGCGGCTT
The DNA here is from genome assembly GCA_002424625.1 of Desulfuromonadaceae bacterium UBA5613. Classification (GTDB taxonomy): domain Bacteria; phylum Desulfobacterota; class Desulfuromonadia; order Desulfuromonadales; family UBA2197; genus UBA2197. The sequence continues at coordinate 7,959 of DIKR01000123.1, read as the reverse complement.
TTCCGGCGGTTCGCTGCCGACCAAGGGCGGGATTGTCCTCACCACCGAACGCATGGATCGCATCCTGCAGATCGATGAAGAGAACCTCATCGCCGTGGTTGAGCCGGGGGTGGTGACCGAACAGTTCCAGATCGCCGTGGAGAAGGTCGGGCTTTTCTATCCGCCTGATCCCGCTTCCTTGAAGTTTTCGACCCTCGGCGGCAACGTTGCCGAATGTGCCGGCGGGCCGCGCTGCGTCAAGTACGGCGTCACCAAGGATTACATCCTCGGCCTCGAAGTCATCACCCCGACCGGCGATATCATCACCACCGGCGGCCCGACCATGAAGGGGGTGGTCGGCTACGACCTCACTAAACTCCTTTGCGGCTCGGAAGGGACTTTGGGGATTATCAGCAAGATCGTCATCAAGCTCCTCCCTCTGCCGGAAGCGAAGAAGACGATGCTGGTGATGTTCGACTCCATCGACGGCGCCGCTCAGGCGGTCTCGGCGATCATCCGCCACAAGATCATCCCCACCACCCTCGAATTCATGGATGGCCGCACCATCGACTGCGTGCGTCAAGCGACCGGCCTGGATGTGCCGCTGGCCGCGCAGGCCCTCCTCATTATCGAAGTTGATGGCGATCGCGACCTCCTCGACAAGCAGGCGAATAAAATCGCTGAAATCATCCGTCCCTTGGGCGTTGTCGAGACCCGTATTGCCACCACGCCGGCGGAGAGCGAGGCACTGTGGCAGATCCGCCGCTCGGTCTCGGCGAGTTTGCGCAAGGTCAATCCCGACAAATTCAACGAAGACATCTGCGTGCCGCGTAGCAAATTGCCGGAGATGATCCGCAAGATCGACACCATCGCCGAGAAGTTCAGCCTCCCCATCGTCAACTTCGGCCATGCCGGCGACGGCAATATCCACGTCAATATCATGATCGACAAGAAGGTGCCGGGGGAACTGGAGAAGGCGCACGCGGCCATTGAAGAGGTCTTCAAGGGGGCGCTGGAACTCGGCGGGACAATGAGCGGCGAGCACGGCGTCGGCATTGCCAAGGCGCCGTATATCCCGTTGGAGATCACGCCGGAAGCGGCGCTGTATATGAAGACGCTGAAGAAGGCGCTGGATCCCAACAATATTCTCAATCCCGGGAAGATTTTTTTAGAGCCGTGACAGGTGACAGGTGACGGGTGACAAAACAACCCCGTCACGCGTCACGCGTCACGTGTCACGGATACCATTATGGCCAAACTCAAAGATCTGGAAGATTATCAGGAAGAGATCAACCAATGCGTCAAGTGCGGCGCCTGCCGGGCGCATTGTCCGGTCTTTGCCGCCGAGAAGCGCGAAGGACGGGTGGCGCGCGGCAAGGTGGCGCTGTGTCAGGCCCTCCTCACCGGCGACGTCAAGGCGGAAGGGAAGGTTCTTGAAGATCTTTCCCAGTGTCTCCTTTGTGGCAGCTGCGAAGCGCAGTGCCCGAACAAGGTGCCGACTGATGAGATCGTCGCGGCAGCACGGCGGCGCATTGTTGAAGAGCGCGGCCTGACCACGGTCGGCACTGCGGTGGCCGCCCTGCTCAGTCGCCCGCGACTGATGAATCTGGCGGCGAAGACCAGCGGTGCCCTCTCGAATCTCCTTTTCAAGAAGATCCCGGAAAAGAGTGGTCTGCACCTGCGCTTCCCCGCCCCTTATCTCGAAGAAGGGCGGACGCTGCCGCCGCTCACCGCCAAACCCTTCCGCGAGCGCGTGCCGGAAGTGATCCCCGGCGACCCTGGCCGGCCGACCGTCGCCTTCTTTACCGGCTGCGGTATCAACTACATGTATCCGGAGATTGGCGAGGCGCTGCTCAAGGTCCTTAAATTCATCGGCGTCACGGTCATTATCCCCAAAGATCAGGTCTGTTGCGGTCTGCCGGCAGTCAGCGCCGGCGCCGGCGCGACGGTCGAAGCTCTTGCCGCCGAGAATCTCCGCGCCCTTTCCCGCACTCCCGTCGATCAGATCGTCACCGCCTGCGCTTCGTGCAGTGCCGGCCTCGGCAAGATCCACCCGCAGATGGGGGAGGAGTACGTGGTGCAAGGGAAGAAATGTATCGACATCTTCGTCTTCCTTGTGCAGCAGGGGCTGGCGGAGAAGCTCGCCGCCCTCCCCAAAGCGGCGAAACAGACGAAAGTGACCTGGCACGACCCTTGTCATTTGCGCACTCGCGGCATCACTAAAGAGCCGCGCCAGATCCTCGCCAGTCTGCCGCAGGTCGATTTTGTCGAGATGGCCGGCGCTGCCAGCTGTTGCGGCCTTGGCGGCACCTATTCGGTTTATCATTACCAGCACAGCAAGAAGATCGGCGCCAAGAAGGCGGCGAACGTCAAGGCGAGCGGTGCCGCACTGGTAGCGACCGACTGCCCCGGCTGCATTATGCAGCTGCAGGACAGTATCAACCATCTCGGCGAGCAGGCCCGCGCCGTGCATCTGCTTGAACTGGTGGTAGCGGCGTTACCGGAGGAGTAGCCATCATCATACAGAAATGAAATCGGCGTGGTCCTTCCTTCGGAGGACCACGTTTTTTTTGGGTTTTCACTGAAATTCGGTGGCTGCCCTGCATATAACCGTCAGCAACGGTTGCTCACCCGGTTATTCCGTAGTTTCGTAAAATTCCCGCCGCATAAGTGCTGACCGCCAGGGTTGAGGCCCGCCGGCAGAGCCGTAACAGATCGTCTGCGTTGTCGACATCTTCCCATCTGCCGATTTCGGCGTAGGAGAGTTGCTGCGCCACAGCGATGGCGCGGGTTTGTTCCAGAACCGCAGGTGTGCTCCACTCCACCCCGTGAAAGAGGGGCGGGTGATGCCCGTGCTCGCCGATGAGCACGTAGCCGCCGTCCTTTGCCGGAATTGTCACGACGGCGGCGCTGCTCAGGGCGGTGTAGGCGGCGATAATCAACGGCAGGGGGAGATCAGGTGCGTCGCTGCCAACGAGAAGGGCACGGTCGTTGCCGCGGTCATGGATGGCCAGGAGGGCCCGTGCCATGCGCTCGCCGAGATCCCCTTCACCCTGGGGGAGGAGAGGGGTGCCGGGGAAATTCTGCAGAAAGTAAGCGACGTCGCCGCTGTAAAAGAGCAGCGGCTGCAGGGGGGCGAGGGCAGTGACGGTCTGCTGGAGGCTGAGGTGGTGAATCTGCGCGGCTTCGGCAAATGAGAGGGGAGGGCAGAGGCGGGTCTTGACTTGTCCCGGCCGGGGCTCCTTGGCAAAGATACCGACAGTGCCGGGCGGGGCTTGCCATAATGGCGAGGAAGTGGTGGAAAATTGGGGGTTCTCCACTTTTTTAACAGGTTTATCCACAGTCAGGCTTTTTCGCCGACTTCCACCAGCGCATAAGCGGAATGATTGTGGATCGACTCGAAATTTTCACATTCGACCTGAAACCAGAAGATCTCTTCCACCGCTGACAGCTTCTCTGTGACTGCCCGGACAATATCCTCGACGAACATCGGATGATCGTAGGCCTGCTCGGTGACCGCCTTTTCGTCTTCGCGTTTGAGGACCGAATAGACCGGCGAGCTGGCGCATTCTTCCAGCCAGGTGACAAGATCCTCGATCCAGACGTGGCCGTGATAGCGGATATTAACGGTGAGGAGGCTGCGCTGGTTGTGGGCGCCGCGGGCGCTGATCTCCTTGGAGCAGGGGCAGAGGGAAGTCACCGGCACGCTGACGCCGAGGACGAAATCCTGCGTTTCGCCGAGGGTGCCGACCATCCGGCACTGGTACTCCATGAGACCGCGCGCCCCGGAGACCGGCGCCGCCTTTTCGATGAAGTACGGGAATTCGAGTTCAAGGTGGGCGCGGCTCGCTTCGAGACGATCCTTCATCTCCTGGAGAATGGCGTCGATGCGGTCGACGCTGATCTCGCCGTGATAAAGGTTGAGGATCTCGACAAAGCGACTCATGTGCGTCCCCTTGAAGTGATGGGGGAGATCGACGTACATGTTGACCTTGGCGACAGTATGTTGATAGCTGCTGTTCCGTTCGAGGACGACGATCGGGTAGCGGATATCCTTGACCCCGACCTTGTCGATGGGGATGTTGCGCGGATCGAAGCTCTTTTGCAGATCGGGCATACTCATCAATTCACCCCCGCGACATAGTCGATGGGATCGCGCATCCCGACTTCGGCAAAGCCCTTCAAACGCAGGCGACAGGAATCGCAGAGACCGCAGGCAAGGCCGGCAGGGGTCGGATCGTAGCAGGAATGGGTGTGGCGATAATCGACGCCAAGGGCCAGGCCTCTTTTGACGATATCAGCTTTACTCAGCAGGATAAGCGGCGCGTGTATGCGGAATTGCGCGCTCCCTTCGACCCCGGCGCGGGTGGCGAGGTTCGCCATCGTCTCAAAGGCGGCGATGAACTCGGGCCGGCAGTCAGGGTAGCCGGAATAATCGAGGGCGTTGACGCCGATAAAGATATCAAAGGCTCCCAGGACTTCGGCCCAGCCGAGGGCAAAGGAAAGGAAGACCGCGTTGCGCGCCGGCACGTAAGTCGTCGGAATGGTGTCGGCGATCAC